>DCUN01000104.1:14136-14786 GCA_002327225.1 Desulfobulbaceae bacterium UBA2213 | reverse complement strand
TCTGCACCCGGAAACGAAAGGTTGGCACTGCAAAGATGCGTATCAGCCAGGAGTCCATCGAGGCAGGAATTGAGTATATCCGCCGACATCCCCAGGTGCGGGAGGTTCTTCTCTCAGGAGGCGACCCGCTGCTCCTGCCCGACAGCCAGATTGATGATCTCCTCCATGAGCTGCGCTCCATTCCTTCCGTCAAGGTGATCCGTATCGGCAGCAGAGTGCCCTGCACCCTGCCCATGCGCATTACCCCGGCGCTGGTCACCATTCTCAAAAAATATCATCCGCTCTATATCAACACCCACTTCAATCATCCAGCTGAAATCACCCCGGAGGCCAGTGCCGCCTGTGGGCTGCTGGCTGATGGAGGGATTCCGCTGGGATGCCAGACCGTACTCCTCAAAGGGGTCAACGACACACCGGAGATCATGCGTAAGCTGCTGTTAAAGCTGCTGGAAATCCGGGTAAAACCCTACTACCTTTTCCAGACAGACCTCACCCGGGGGACCAATCACTTCCGCACCTCGACTGCAACAGGGATCAAAATTATGCGCAGCCTGATCGGTCATATCTCAGGCCTGGCAGTACCAACCTTTGCCCTCGATGGCCCCGGCGGCAAAGGGAAGATCCCACTCACCCCGGATTACATCCTCAGC
>DCUN01000104.1:0-14127 GCA_002327225.1 Desulfobulbaceae bacterium UBA2213 | reverse complement strand
AATTACGAATTACGAATATAAATAGACAAAACGTAATTCCTAATTCCTAATTCGTAATTATCTTCATTCGTGGTATATTTGAGCAATAAACTTAGACTATGCCTTCGCAGTAGTTAAAAGCCCGCTATTAACTGTCAACTTTAACTCTCAAAACCTTTATCATGCGACCAGAAGATATCCTCAAGACTGTGCTCAGTTCCACTGAACTGCCAACCCTGCCTACCGTTGCCTCGGCCCTTATCTCCTTGACATCGCGGGAAGATACGACCTTGTCGGACATTGCAGATCTGGTTTCAAAAGATATCGCCCTGTCAGCCAAGATTCTCAAGGTATCCAACTCAGCTTTTTACAGTTTTCCTCAACAGATCGGATCAATCAATCAGGCTGTATCGATCCTGGGTATCAACGCGGTCCGCTCTCTCGTCCTCTCATTTTCTTTTCTTTCCATCAAGGGCGGCAACAAAAGTGACCATTTCGATTTTCAAAAATTCTGGGAACGCTCCCTGGCCTCCGCTGTTGCCTCTAAACTGATCCTGGACAAGGTAGAAGGAGCTGACACTGAAGAAATTTTCATTTCAGGACTGCTGCAGAATCTTGGTGAATTGATCTTCGCCAAAACCTTTCCCGACGAATATGACAATGTCCTTAACCAGTTGGAAGAAGAACAAGCGACAATTCCAGAAGTTGAGAAGAAAATACTGGGAGTTGATCACTGCTTTATTGGCTATGAAGTAGCTAAAAGCTGGGGGTTTCCTGATGCGTTACTGCTGCCGATTCTCTTCCATCATGATCCTTTGCAATACAGTGGCAAGAATCTCAAGATCAAAACGACAACGAGCGCCGTCTATCTCTCTGATATCCTGACGAATATCATGCTATCCCGACTCCCAGAGGAACATCACAAGCTGTTCCGCAAAGAGGCAAAGAGATTACTTGGACTGAGCAGTGGTGATATCAACACTATCCTGACCAACCTTCATCATCACGTGGATCAGGCGGCTGCCTATTTTGGCCTGAATATAAAAAACAGCAAGTCAATTCAGGAGATTCTGCAAGAGGCCAATATTAAACTCAGTCTGCTCAATCTCAATTACGACCAGATCAATCAGCAACTGGTACAGGCCAAGATCAAACTGGAAGACCTCACTCAGGAACTCCAGGCAAAAAACAAGATCCTGGAGAATCTGGCAAATGTCGATGGGTTAACCGAGGTCTACAACCACCGTTTTTTTCAGACCAACCTGGACCAGGAAATCAATCGCGCAATCCGTCATCAGACAACCATGTCCCTGTTTCTCGTCGATATTGATCATTTTAAAGATTTTAATGATACCTATGGTCATCAGGCTGGCGATTTTGTCTTAAAAAAATTCTGCTCGACTCTGCAGGAAAATCTCCGAAAATATGACACCCTGGCCCGTTATGGAGGCGAGGAATTTGCAATTATTCTTCCCGAGACAACAGAAGATGAAGCCTTACTGGTAGGAGAAAAACTCCGCGTGGCCATCGAAGGTGCGGCCTATACTGACAAAAACAACACATACAGGGTCACAGCAAGTTTTGGCCTTGCCAGCGCTTCCCCTGCCACGATGGACGATTTTAAAAAGAGTGATCTTGTCAAGCAGGCAGACATGGCCCTCTATGGTGCGAAAAAAGGGGGAAGAAACCGGGTGGCAGCCTNNAAATGGTTTACTATTTAGAGACCGTTAAGAGATGAGCAAAGCTTTTCTTGCTCATCTCTTTTACGGACTCTTATGCCGCTTCAAGGAAACAGCCAATCTTTTCCGGCTGTTTCCTTGAGTGGCGTCTGGCCGATTACAACAGAGTGGCTGAGACCATACAGCCTGCCGTTCGTAAATAACCAGTACCTTCTTGCTCACATCATATTCTCCGGGTCAACATCAACCGCAATCTTGATATCGCCTACCGTAAAATCACCCTGATTCGTCACCACCTGATGGCAGAGAGCATGCAGATCATCCTGACAATCGCCCTTGAGCAGGAGCTGCCAGCGATAGCGGTCGCGCAGCCTGTCCAGCGGCGATGGCGCCGGACCTAGGATCTCTACTGGATGACGCATCGTTTTTTTGGCCAGGGATGTCCCGAATATCCGACACATCAGAGCAATATCTGCCGCTGCCTTTCGTACTTCCTGCTCCCTGCTGCCCTGGATATGGATATTGATCATCCGCAGCAGGGGCGGAAAGGCCGGCATCCGGCGGTTTGCAATCTCCCGCTCATACATCTCGCCATACGCATGTCGCTTAGCCATGGCCACCGCGTAATGATCGGGCCTCAGGGTCTGGATAATTACCCGTCCCGGGCTGCTGCCCCGTCCTGCCCGGCCACTGACCTGTGACAGCAATTGATAGGTCCGCTCTGCCGCCCTGAAATCGGGCATACTCAAGCCCCCATCAGCCCAGACAACCCCCACCAGAGTCACTTCCGGGAAGTCATGCCCCTTGGCAATCATCTGGGTGCCGATGAGGATATCAATCTCCCGCTTGTGCATGGCCTTCAGGATATGGAGGAATTTCTTGCGATCAGCGGCGGTATCAGAATCCAGCCGGGCGATTCTGGCCTCGGGTATCAGCTCCAGGACTTCCTGCTCAATGCGTTCAGTGCCAAAGCCCACCGGAACAAGTTTCTCAGAGTGACATCCTGAACAAAGTTGATTGCTGGTGAGGGAAAAACCACAGTAATGACAGACTAACTGCTTTTTACCCTTGTGGTAGGTGAGCGAGATATGACAATGATTGCACTCGACCGGTTTGCCGCAATCCTGACACAGATAGACCGAGGAAAAACCCCTTCTGTTCAAAAGCAGGAGACTCTGTTTTCCCTGGGCAAGGGTCTCCTGCAGGGCCAGTTGCAGTTTCTTGCCGAGCGCCTGTCCATAGACCTTTTCCGACTTAACCCGCAGGTCAACAAGAGAGACTGAAGGCAGAGAACGCTCCTGCACGCGCTTGTTCATGGTCAGCAGGGAATATTTTCCCTGCATGGCATGATAATAACTTGTCACCGACGGGGTGGCCGAGCCAAGCAGAACCACGCCATTATTCAATCTGGCCCGCAGCACAGCCAGATCACGGCCATTATAGCGCAGGCCGTCATCCTGCTTGAAGCCACCGTCATGTTCTTCATCCACCACAATCAGTCCCGGATCCGGCAAGGGGGCAAAGACTGCAGATCTGGCCCCGATGACAATCAGCGGGCTACGTTTTCCCTCCTGTTTATAAGACTCATGGGAGTCAGAAATCCCTTTTCTGTCCTCTGTCCTCTGTCCTCTGTCCTCTGCCCCTCTGTCCTCTGCCCCTCCGGCAGCCAGACTCCACTGGTCAAAACGCTCACCCGTTGACAGGCCGCTGTGCAGGATCAGCACCTTCTCACCAAAACGGGAGACGAAATGGGCCTCAAGCTGGGTGGCAAGCGCAATCTCGGGAACCAGGACCAGGACATCACGGCCAGCGGCAAGCGTTGCCTCGGCTGCCCGCAGATAGACCTCAGTCTTGCCACAACCGGTCACGCCGTGAAGCAGGAAGGTGATAAATTTCTTTTCCTCGATAGCGGGCAGGAGTTGAGCAAGGACATGCTCCTGTTCCTCGGTAAGGGTCTCAGGTCTGGGAAACCAGGAAAGCTGTTCTCCGTAGGGATTGCGAAATATCCGCTGTTCCAGCTTATCCACAAGCCCCTGCTCCACAAGGAAGGGCAGGGCCTTGGCAGCCCCGCTGTAGGCCTTCGTCAAGTCACGGACCGGGACAGGTCGCTGTGCGTCAGCTCCAGCGAGCATGTGCAGAAAATAAAGGGTCTTGACATGGGAAAAGTGAAGAGAGGCGGCAAGCTCTTCTGTGAGACCACTCCCGAAGCTTACAATCTCATCCCTGGAAGGAACAGGGTTTGCAGAGGGAGAAAGCAACAACGCATTCGAAGAGGAATAACAGGTCTCCTGTTTTTGCCGGACATCATTGCCGATCAAGACTTCTCTGATCTCAACCAACCCCTGTTCCTGCCAGGCGGCGAGTACTTTTCGCCAACTGCTCTGCCCTAGAAGCTTTACGGATTCAGCAGCACTTAAAGATCCTTTTTCCATGAGGCGTGGCAGCCATTCCGGTTCCTGTTCGCCTGAAGCCTCAAAGAACTGCTTCAGCTCTCCCCTCCCCTGCCCGGTCAGCAGGAGCTGTTTTCCGCTGCGGGGCGCAAGACCGCCGGGCAGGGCCGTTTTAATGACCTCACCCAACGGATAATGGTAGTATCGGGCAATCCAGCGAAAAAAGGGAATGAGATTACGAGGGAAAATCGGTTCCGGATCAAGCACCTCAAGCACTGCCCGCATTTTATAGCCGACATCTTCCTCAGGCAGCACCCCCAGCACATAGCCGGTGACCCTCCTGTTGCCAAGGGGAACCAGGACCCTTTTCCCAAGTGGAACCACACCGGAATCGTCATCAGGAAACAGATAGCTGAGCGTCTGCCACAAAGGAGCAGCCACCGCCACCTCCAGTCGAATCATAGGCTTGCCGCCAACTCCTTGATATGGGCCTTGAGTTCTGCACCCAGTTTGTTATGAGCCAAACCATAGGCGAGAATAGCCTTCAGATATCCCATCTTGTCCCCTGCATCAAATCGTGTACCGTTAAATTCATAGGCATACATATCCCGTTTTTTGCCAAGGGCCTGCAAGGCATCGGTCAACTGGATCTCACCGCCATGTCCGGGTGTGGTTTTCTCAAGAAGATCAAAGATCTCGGGCATAAGGATATAGCGGCCGATGATGGCCATGTCGGAATCGGTGGTTCCCGGTGCTGGCTTCTCAATCATCCTGTTTACCCTGTGGGTACGCTCACGCTCCATGGTCTCGCCCTCGACAATGCCGTACTGAAAGGTCTGATCCTCTGGCACCCGCTGCACGGCGACAATGGACTCCTGCACCTCATCAAAGAGGTCCAGCATCTGCTTGGCACAGGGGGTTTTGCTCAAGACCAGATCATCGCCCAGCATGACCATGAACGGTTCGTCGCCGACCACATGCCGGGCGGTCCAGATGGCATGTCCGAGCCCCAGGGGTTTTTTCTGGCGAACAGAGACGATATCTATGAGATTGGAGATATTATTCAGCTCTTCACCGAGTACGATCTTCTTTTTTTCCTTGAGCACATAATCAAGATGAAAGTCATAATCAAAATGATTTTCAATGGCTGATTTTCCAGCGCTGGTGATAAAGATAACCTGCTCAATCCCCGAGGCCACGGCTTCTTCAACGATATACTGAATGGTGGGCCGATCCACAACGGTGAGCATCTCCTTAGGAATCGCCTTGGTGGCCGGTAAAAACCTGGTTCCAAGACCAGCTACCGGAATGACTGCCTTTCGTACCTTCATATGATTTTCTCCTCTTTCAGGGTGACTGATGACATGTTATAAGTGTTCAGGTTGTTTAGTGACTATAGAAAGTTAGTCTGTAAAGGTTACAAGATGCAAGATGTTCATGTTATTTGTGGACAGGCCCTAACAGCCTTAACCCGGATATTTCATGAAAATGGTGAACCTACCCGTAGGAGCGACCTTGGTCGCGAAAAAGTCACTTCATCAAAACCGGCATCAATCGCGACCAAGGTCGCTCCTACGGGGGACGGCATGATTTTCATGAAACATTCGAGTTAAAGGCCACAGACTATCCTCCTATTTTTTTTACTCTATACCATACCATAGAGCCCAAAGATCAGCCATTCATTCCATGACAATTCTCTCACCAGACGTACTGCCCATTCAGAACCATAAAACCGAGATTCAGGAGGCCTTGCAGACCCACCAGACCATCATCATTGCCGGAGACACCGGCTCGGGAAAGACCACCCAGCTTCCGCAGTTCTGCCTGGAGATGGACCCGGCTGGCAAGAAACTCATCGGTTGCACACAGCCGCGCCGGGTGGCCGCTGTTTCGGTAGCGGAACGGGTTGTCGAGGAACTGGAGGAAAATGGCAAAAGCGGCGGACTGGTTGGCTATAAGATCCGCTTTCACGACCAGACCAGTGCTGATACCCGGATAAAATTCATGACCGACGGCGTACTGCTGGCGGAGACCAGAAACGACCCGTTCCTCCGAAAATACGGCGTGATCATCATTGACGAGGCCCATGAGCGAAGCCTCAATATCGATTTCCTCCTGGGGTTTCTCAAGCAACTCCTGCCGAAACGACCCGATCTCAAACTCATTATCACCAGCGCCACCATCGATACCACCGTCTTTGCCAGACATTTTGACCATGCCCCGGTTCTCACCATTGCCGGCAGGACATTCCCGGTTGAGGTGCGTTACTCTCCCATGGATGACGACACCCTGACGGAGAAAGATGACTATATCGATCATTGCGTGCAGACAATGCTCGACCTTCATCAGCGTAACGGAACACGAGACACCCTGATCTTTCTGCCGACAGAGCGGGATATCCGCACCTGCTGCGCCCTTCTTGCCAAAAAGGTTGCGGACGCTGTCATCCTGCCCATGTTTGGCCGCCTTCAGGGGGCAGATCAGCGGAGGATCTTTCAACAGTACAAACAGTACAAGATTGTAGTGGCCACCAATGTTGCCGAGACCTCCATTACCGTGCCGGGGATCAGGTATGTGATCGATGCGGGTCTGGCCAGGGTCTCTCAATACAATGTCCGGGCCAAGACCATCAGCCTGCCCATCACCAGGATCTCACGAGCCAGCTGCGACCAGCGCAAGGGCCGCTGTGGACGGACCGGGCCCGGCATCTGTGTCCGCCTGTTTTCCGAAGAGGATTATCTGGGCCGCGAGGGGTTCACCGCCCCGGAGATCAAACGGGCCAACCTGGCCGAGGTTATCCTGCAGATGATCGCCTTCAATCTCGGAGACCCTCATTCCTTTCCCTTTGTGGAAGCGCCACACAGCAACACCATCCGTGATGGATACAAACTCCTGACCGAACTCGGGGCCATTGACGAAAAAGGCAAACTGACCAGCCATGGCCGGATCATGGCCACCCTGCCCATTGACCCCTGTATTTCCCGCATCATCCTGGCAGCCCAGGAAAATAACTGCCTCAGGGAGATCAAGGTCATAGCGGCGGCCCTTGCCATCCCTGACCCACGGGTCAGACCTGTAGACCGTGAGCAGGAAGCTGATAACGCCCATCGCCACTTCTCCCACCCGGGTTCCGACTTCCTCTCTCTGCTCACTATCTGGGACCTCTTCCATGATGTCCAGCTCCAGACAAAATCCTGGAGTCGCCTGAAAAAATTCTGCGCCAGCCACTTCCTCTCCTTTCAGAGGATGCGTGAATGGCTGGATCTCTACGAACAACTCGACCGGATCCTGGTGCGACACACTGGATTCAACGATAACTCTGATCCTGCCTCCTATGCGGCCATCCATCAGTCCCTCTGCACCGGCTTCCTGCGCAATATCGCTGTCAAACAAAAAGAGAGGATCTATCTGGGTGGTGGCGGGATTGAGGTCATGATTTTTCCGGGTTCGTACCTGATTCAACAGAAGAAGACAGAGGACAGAAGACAGAGGACAGAGAGTGTATCAGGCAAGAGTCAATGGATCATCGCCGCCTCTTTTCTGGAAACTACCCGGCTCTACGCCATGACAGTCGCCACCATCGAGCAGGAATGGCTGGAACAGCTGGGGGGCGCCTTGTGCAAACGCTCCTGGTCGGCTCCCCGCTGGCATAAAAAATCAGGACAGGTCATTGCCGATGAAAGAGTGACACTCTTTGGCCTGGTCATTGTGGCTGGCCGCAAGGTCAACTACGGAAGGATCGATCCAAAAAATCAGGAAGAGGCAAGGCAGATCTTTATCCAGTCGGCCCTGGTGGGAGGCGAGCTCGACGGCCCCTTTCCCTTTCTTAAAAAAAACCTGAATCTGCTTCAGGAGTGGCAGGACACGGAAGAAAGGTTGAGGAAAAAAGATATCGTCGTTGATGAGCGGACCCTGTATGGATTTTACGAACAACGGATCCCGGCTCATGTCTATGACCGTTTCACCCTGAACCGCTTCCTGCAGAGGCAGAAAGACAAACAGATACTCGAAATGAGCGAGGCGGACATCCTGAACCGACGACCGGAAGATCGCGAGCTCAGTGACTTTCCGCCCCTGCTCACTGTCGGCTCCCTGCAGTTCCGGCTGGAATATCATTTCGCGCCCGGGGCTGAGGATGACGGGGTGACAGTACGGATCCCGCTGGATATGATTGACACCCTGCAGGAGCCCTTCTTTGAATGGCTGGTGCCGGGACTGCTCAAGGAGAAGGTCACCCTCCTGCTCAAGGGACTGCCCAAAAATATCCGCAAGTATCTCATCCCCCTGAGCGGTACCGTTGATATGCTGCTCGACGATCTGGACATGTACAAGGGATCGCTTCTTCAGGCACTCGAACGCTCCATCCTCAAGGCCTTCCGCCGAACCATCACCCGCGCCGACTGGCCGACCGAACTTCCGTCCCATCTTTCCATGCGCTATCTCCTCTTTGACCAGTCGGCACAAGTGGTGGCAGTGGGCAGATCCCTGGCACAGCTGCGCGAAGGACGCCACCGGACAGGTACCGACGTTTCCACAGCTCAATTGAACGCTCATGACCAAAAAACAAAAGAGGCCTGGGAAGAACACTTCTGCACGACCTGGGATTTTACCGATCTGCCCCTCTCGCTTCCCCTCTTCAACCCGGGAAAAGAGATGTGCGGCTCCCTCTTCCCGGCCATACAACCGCTCAGGGATCGCGGCGGTGTTGTCATAGAATTTATGACCAACCAGACCGAAGCCGCCCTTCAGAACCGGGACGGCCTCAACTTCCTCTGTCAACTCCAGGTGGCGGAACAGTACAAGGCCTTGAAGAAATACTGCACCACCAGTCTGTCGGGGCCTTCATCCTCCTGGCTTACCCAGGGACTCGGGGAACGGCCGAAGGCGGCCCATGCCATCCTCTCTTTTATCATTGCTTCACTCTTTAACATTATTGCAGGACCCATTCCAGGCCGTGGGGAATTCATGGAGAATGTAGACAGGGTTACAAGGGGAGATTTTTATGCTGCAGGCAGAATGATCTGTGACACCATCCTGGCAACCCTCAGACAACGCAGGGAGGTCAGCGACCACATCCGGCGCTTTGGTGATCTGGCCAGAAAGACCCATTCGTTCGACCGTGAACGCTTCGAAAATTACGAAAAACTGCTGGAGGAGATCCTGCCCCTGAATTTCCTGGAAACTAAAGAACTGGCAGAGATACAGAGCTGTGACAACAAGATGAAGGCGCTCATGATCCGGATCGAACGGGCCCATGCGGACCCGGCCAAGGATGCGCTCAAGGCCAGCCAGCTCACACCCCACCTCCACAACCTGCAAACCCTGCGCCAGAAGGAACAAGACCTGTCACCAGAGGGCCGCCAGGAGATGAAAAAATATCAGGAGATGATAGCCCGGTTCCGCATCACCCTGTTTGCTCCGGAGATCCAGGGCGGCGGGCCCCAGGTGTCCGCCAAAAAACTTGACCAGCAATGGCAGGAGATTGGCAGATATTGCTGATTTAGATGAAAGTCTCCGCAACTTGTTGAAATTATTAACGACTAAAACTTTCCGCATAATGAAGAGATCGGACGAAAAGAGCTGAAATCAACGGGCTCGCCTATTCTGATCAAATCGTGTTGAGGCCTGCGCTCACTTGTGCAGGGACTGGCTGATGACCATTGCCGGCAGATCCGGCCTCCCTCAAACCCTGGCCTGCGGTAGTTCCTCCGCTATATCAAGAAAACGAACCGTATTTTTTTTGATTATAGCCATCATCTTCCGGGCAAAATCGCGCTCATCCTCGAGCAGAGCATCTAGCCGCAGCCTTTCCAAGCCCTGCAGCAGCGCAAGGCAGAGTGCCTTCAGAGACCTGGCCACCTGCCGTTGCGGTGGCCCAATGAAACTAGCCGTACTTTTTAAACTATATTTCCTGAAAAATATAAAACTTACTGATAAACACGGTTTAATAATCCAACAAAATGGATACCCCTGCGTATATTCATTTGAGGGGTGAATTATTATTGGGGTAAATTTGACTTTCATTTTACTGATATGATATTACTTAAAATACACTTAATACACTCCTGAGATAAAGCTAACTCTACCGAAAGGTAGGGACGGAAAGCCTTGGATCTTTAATGATAGCCGGGTTGCCTTGGAATAAGGCAACCCGGCTATTTTTTTCAAAATTTCCAGGAGGGAAGAAGTGGGCCCGGAAAAGCGGCATCTGAGCCACCGGTTAATGGAATCGCACGGAGGAGGTTATTGAATGAAGAGCATTGCTTGAGTTAAAACAGTGATGGTGCAGAGAACACCTCTGTATGAGTTTAAACAAATAAGGAGGAGGGAATTATGAAAAAGATTCTGTGGAAACATTAACACCAGGGTGGAATAGGAGATTCATTTCTTAAAGCGAGTTTTGACAGGCGGGCTTCCCGCCATTTTCTGACTCAATAATAGAACCAGAGACAAACGGTCCTATTGATGAAAGACCTCCAAGGATGGAAACCTGTCTTTCCCGCGTAACAACTCGCTTTAACGATACATAAACTCCTATATCAATTTCATGTGTGAATATTGCAACAGGAGGTTGTTATGATTTCATTAAAAAAAATCCTTATCCTATCACGCCTTTTTATTGTCCTTGGTTTCCTTTTCGGTGTCTTTCTGAACCCGGCGGCACACGCACAGAAGCCATCCTCTCTGTCCGGCTGGTTCTCTATTATCTGGGGAGACAGCAAGGATGGAAAATCGAGTATGATCTACACCCTTACCGATGCAAATGGCCAACAAACCTTACTCAGTCTCGATGAGAACGTTGCTAAGAAGCTGGGAGGGGCCTTGCAGTTCAATGGCAAGTTTGTAAATGTGCAGGGTACTCTGACCCTCCCCCCATTTTCCAAAGCGGCTTCCGCTGCTCCCCAGAGCCCACCGGCAGTTCTTGATGTGACTTCGATCTCTCTTGCTGCCCCATCGGCCCAATTACAACTCCCGACAATTAAAGGTGTGATTGCCTTGGCGGTAAGCGGGTCAAAACCCTGGGTCACCATTATGTGCAAATTCTCTGATATTGCTGCTGAACCGAACGACCGGGATTATTTTCTGGAGATGTATAGCGACACAGCACCCGGCCTCAATCATTACTGGAAGGAGCTCTCTTTCAACACCGTTGACGTTACCGGCAGCACTGTAGGGACAGACTGGTATGATTTGCCCAATACGGAGTTGCATTATAACCCCACCGATACTGAAAAAGGAACGAACCTAGATACGTTAGCCAACGATTGTATTGACGCAGCGGATGATGATGTTGATTTTTCACTCTATACCGGTATCAATATGATGTTCAACTCCGACTTTGATAACGGCTGGGCCTGGGGTGGATCTCGAACTGATACCTTAGATGGCGTTACCAAGACTTGGAGTATAACCTGGGAGCCGCCATGGTCATATCATAATATTTCGGTGATTGCCCATGAAATGGGGCATGGCTTTGGCTTGCCACATTCTTCCTATAACCGTACAGCGGTTTATGACAATCCTTGGGACGTTATGAGTAGGGATCGTTATAATTGTGCTGCTGCCACTGATCCCACGTACGGCTGCGTCGCGCAGCATACTATTTCCTATCATAAAGATAAGTTGGAATGGATCCCCGCAGCACGAAAAACCAGTGTAGCACCAGGCGCCATCGCTACGGTTACACTGGAAGATCTGGCTACTCCGGCATCTGCCAACTATCAAATGGCAGCTATCCCGATAGGTGGGTCTGCTACCAATTTCTATACTGTGGAAGCCCGGAAGTTTACCGGCTATGATGCCAAGCTACCTGAGGAAGCGGTGGTTATTCACAATGTAGATACGACGGAAGGCATACCGGCTGTTCTGGTACCTGACGGATCGACAACAGATGCATGGGCTGCGGGAGAGACATTTATCGACGAGACAAACAATATCGCGGTAATTGTGAATACTGATACTGGCACCGGATTTAACGTGACGATATCAAACGGCAATCTCCCGCCCACAAGTGAAGCCGGGGGGCCTCATACGGAGGAATGCACGGGGGCCACAACCACTGTAGCGTTGGACGGGAGTGGATCCAGCGATCCCGAGGGGGGGAACTTGACATACTCGTGGACTACAACCTGTGACGGCAGCTTTAACAACTCCACGCTCGCCCAACCGACATTGACCGTCAACACCTCGAATGTTTGCGCGCATAGTTGCAGCGTTTCGCTGATAGTTACGGATACTGTGGGTCTCTCGAGCGGAAGTGATTCAACGAGCGTTACCATCCGCGACACGACTCCGCCATCACTTGTCGGTGTTCCAAGCAATCAAACTGTTGAGTGTGACGCGGTACCGCCACCCGCTGCTGTGACCGCAACGGACACATGCGATACAGATGTTATCCCTCTTTTTACTGAAGAAAGAGGTGATGGGAGTTGCGCAGACAACTACACCTTGACAAGGACCTGGACCGGTCAAGACAATTGCGGATACAGCAGTAGCGCCGCTCAGACAATCACTGTACAGGATACCGTTGGTCCGGTTATTTCCTGCAATAGCCCCACCTCAATTAGACCACCAGATGCTCCTTTTTCATTTACCGCCTCGGCAATCGATACCTGTGCCAGTGATCCATTTGTTGCAATCACCGGATACAACTGCTTTTCACTCACCAAAAAGGGAAAGAAAATCGATAAGACTAATTCCTGTATAGTCCATGTAAATGGGGACACCATCACTATCGTAGATTCAGGTGGAGTAGGCGACAATATTAGCTGGACAGTAATGACAAACGATAACTGTGGAAATATCTCTGAGTCTACATGCTCGGTGAATGTCGTGAAATAAGGAAACTCATGAGTAGTTCTCAGGAAAGAGTGTGAATTTCCGAGTATAAAGGCAGAGCCAGCTGGCCCTGCCTTTATATTCTAACCCCGATGAACAGGATAAACGACTTTCACAGATTGTTTTCTTGGTAAAAAAACAAGAAAACAATCTGTAAGTCACTAAAAATTCGAATTGATTCAACCCTCTTCACCTTGGAGGCTCTTGCAAAATGACCACGCTGTCATTCTTAGTCGCGCTGAATAGTGTCATTGTTTCTTTAATAGCGGCTAAAGTGGGAAGAACCTGAGAGTCAACAGGCGCCTACTGTGTAAAGATTATTCCCTGCGAAAGCAATTCCGCAGGGAATTACGTTACTGCTTCCTTCCGAAAAACCACCTCTCGAAAAAAACTTACCAGCCGTTGCCGGCGGCCCAACATCTTTACCTGCTCTGGAATCAAGTTGGCAGGGGCAATCTTCATCACCGCCATCTTATACTCCACGTGACTGGCAAAACGATTATCCAGATACCAGGCATAGTTGAGGCCCATGAGCATCCCGGGCGGAGTAAAGCCCTCATCACCATTGATCAGCCTGGTAAAATGGGCAGGATCGTCCATCCCCGTCGGTCGCCCTTCCGCCTTCCCTGGCTCGGGCGACACTAGGGCGTCCATGCCCGTCGGTCGCATCCGGGCAAGCTCCAGATAACGACGCAGCTCCTGATCGCTGAACCAGCAGCTTCGAACGTCTTCCGGCTGCAGGTACAGATGATAGACCTTACCAAGACAAACACCGTCGACCTGTAAGGATTTCATCTCCTTGTGACTGGCATAATTCCCCAGAAGCGACTGGCCAAGGGCCACCAGGAACGCCACTTCAAAGGTCTGCTCCTGCTCAAACTGGTCCTCCCTGATCTTGATCAGACCATCCGCTGGATCGTAAAAAGAAAAAACACTATCCCACTTCTGACTGCGCAGCCACAACTCCTGCTCAACACAGGCAACCCCGCGCACATATGCAAGATGGGCAAGGGGGATATCAGGGTGACGCCAGAGAATATCTTTCATCATTCGCCGGATTGTGTCAGCAAAATCCTGCGCCTGCCGACACCCGCAATTTTTATATGAAAGCCTCTGCAACGTGTTGAAATTGCACCCCCCTCCCAACCTCCCCCCGCTGGGGGGAGGAGCAAAGTGGTTCTCCCCCCTTAACTGGCTGGGTAAGAAGTGGCTCTCCCCCCCTAACTGGCTGGGTAAGAAGT
>DCUN01000189.1:4336-4514 GCA_002327225.1 Desulfobulbaceae bacterium UBA2213 | reverse complement strand
ATCTCAAGGTGGATGCCGACAGCCGGAACATCGAAGAGTTGGAAGTTGAGCCCGACGAAACCCGTTTTAACCCACGCAAAAGTGCTGAGGAGATCAAGGCGCTGGAAGATGCCGGCTTTAAGTTCCAGCATTATGATGGGCTGGCCCCTGATATGGATAAAGGCACTCTCATTATTGA
>DCUN01000189.1:0-4320 GCA_002327225.1 Desulfobulbaceae bacterium UBA2213 | reverse complement strand
CTGCACAGCTATGATTCAGGCGGGCCATATGCCGGGTTTGAGGGTGCGGTCAACTTTTATCATGAAATTGATCGCCTGGTAAACAGCAAGGTCTGGAGCTACATGAAGGCCCCTTGGCATGACAATCCACAGCTGTCAGCTACGTACGGCTGGGAATAAAATGGCGTCGCCAAAAGAACCAAATACTGCGTTGCCTGCATCCTTCGTCATTACGGCGTACCCAAAAGTACGCCTCATTCCTCAGGACTTGGCGCCTTGTCTTTGGCCCTTTTGGCTTAGCCATTTCGCAATTGATTTTTTTTATGAGTTTTACGCCGTATTCATTCACTCAATCTTTGAGGCTTATCATGCTATTACGACACACACCAAAAGAAATAACCGAGCGCAGCGCCTTGATGATCAATCCGGCGAAGACCTGCCAGCCTATCGGTGCCATGTATGCCGCCTTGGGTATCCATGGCTGTCTGCCGCACAGCCATGGTTCGCAGGGCTGTTGCGCCTATCATCGCAGTGCCCTGACCAGGCATTACAAGGAGCCGGTATCGGCGGCCACCAGCTCCTTTACTGAAGGATCGTCGGTCTTCGGCGGTCAGGCCAATATGTTGCAGGCCATTGAAAATATTTTTGCCGTCTATAATCCTGTGATTATTGCCGCCCATACCACCTGTCTTTCCGAGACCATCGGCGACGATCTGAAGCAGATCAGGAAAAAGGCACTTAACGAGGGCAAGATTCCCGAGGGCAAGTATATGATCAGTGCCTCCACTCCTAGTTATGTAGGGTCGCATGTCACCGGGTTTTCGAACATGGTCAAATCCATGGCCGGTCTGGCAGAGACCACCGGCAAGAAGAACGGTAAGGTCAATATTATCCCTGGTTGGGTAGAGCCGTCGGATATGGAGGAGATTAAGCGGCTGACGACTATGATCGGCGTCAAGACCATCATGTTTCCAGATACCTCAGGCGTTTTGAATGGCCCCCTGTCCGGGGAGTACAAGATGTTCCCGGATGGTGGCACCACAGTGGAAGAACTTATATCCACTGGCGACTCCATTGGGACCCTGGCCTTGGGCGAATGGTGCTCCGCCGCGGCGGCCCATGAACTCAATACCAAGAACAAGGTTCCTTGTCAGGTTCTTGATATGCCCTTTGGCCTCAAGGCCACCGACCGGTTTATTGATGCCCTGCGCATCATCGCCGGGGTCACTGTGCCGGACGAGCTTACCTTTGAGCGGGGACAGCTGGTAGACATGATCTCTGATATGCATCAGTATGTGTACCACAAAAAGGTGGCGCTGGTAGGTGATCCTGATCAGCTCATTGCCATGACCGAGTTTCTGGTCTCCATTGACATGTGTCCGGTCCATATTATTACCGGCACACCGGGCAAGGAATTTGAGCGACGAATCAAGGAGATCACCAAGGACATGCCTTTTGCGGTCAATGTCAAAGCCAAGGGCGATATGTTCCTTCTCCATCAGTGGATAAAGAACGAGCCGGTAGATCTGATTATCGGCAACACCTACTGCAAGTATATTGCCCGCGATGAGGATACCCCGCTGGTGCGCTGGGGCTTCCCCATCCTTGATCGCCAGGGACATCAGTATTTCCCGACGGTAGGCTACAAAGGCGCTCTGCGGCTGCTGGAAAAGATCCTTGGTGTTATTCAGGACCGGAAGGATCGGGATGACCCTGAAACGAAGTTCGAGCTGGTATTATAATGAATATTTAACAAAAAAGAACCACGGATGAACACAGATCAATACAGATAGCTACCTGGTAGCAAAACAAATCTACGCAGAGTTGTGTTCATCCGTGGCTCAAAAATGAAGAGGATTTCGGATTATGGCATCCCATACCAGCACGACCTGTTCCTGTTCTGCAACTCAGCCTCATGCACCATATGGACGGTGGATAGAGCTGCCGGTTGCCCCGCGTGCCAACAGTCGGATTCGTTTTGCGTCAACTGATGAAGCCCGGCACCCCTTCAGTCCTGAGCAGGCATTGATCCTGCTTGTGGAGTTACTGGAAAAGGGTGAACTGGTGGATGGGGTCACCATTGCCGGCCCCGGCGATCCCCTGGCCGATTCCGCATCAACCTTTGCCACCCTTGACCTGGTGCGCAGGCGGTATCCTGATATGGCCCTGGGGCTTACTACTCTGGGGCTGGGGGGAAAGGAGGAGGCGGCGCAACTGGTTCAGGCCGGGGTCAGCCATGTCACCCTGCTGGTGGATGCGGTCGACCTGGAGATCATGCGTAAACTCTATGCCTGGATTCGTCCCGACTCCCGCACCGTTTCTCTGTCTGCTGCCACCGAGGTGCTGCTGGTGGAGCAACTGAAGGCGGCGCGGGCCTTTGCCCTGGCCGGATGCAGGGTGGGAATCAGAACTACCATTTATCCGGGATATAATGATATCCATGCTGTGGAGATAGCCAAAACCATGGCGGAAATGGGGGCGCAGTTTATGATTGTTGCCCCCTTTGAACCGCAAGAAGGTGAAGAGGCCCTGCTTGAGCGGCCCGGTTGCAAGGTGATGGCTGGGATTCGTGACCAGGTGGCACAATATCTGCCGTTGGTGCTGATTCCGGAGAAAATCCTGACTGAGCAGGGGAAGAATGGATCGGGGTGCGGCTGTGGTTCTACACCCTACCTGCCTAAACCGAGCACCGCCCGGCCCAATGTGGCCGTGGTCAGCCAGGGCGGCATGGAGGTGGATCTTCACCTTGGACATGCCTCAACGGCCTTGATTTACGGCCCCAGGAAAGACGGGCTGGTTTGTCTGCTGGAAACCAGGAAATTGCCGGAACCGGGCGCGGGTGCTGCCCGCTGGGAACTTTTGGCGGAGACCCTGAAGGATTGCTTTGTACTGCTGGCGGCCAGCGCCGGTGAAAGTCCCCGTAAGGTACTGGCAGATCGTGGGCTCACTGTCCTGGTTGCCGATAATGCAATTGAAGGAACAGTGGATGTCCTCTTTGGCGGCGGCAACAAGGGCAAACAGTGCCGCACAGAAAAAGCGGTTTGAATTTGTGAGACAATTCTTAGGATGGGCAGGCAAGCGAACCTAAGTGGAGACTCCGAAGGCTGACAGGCCGTGCCCATCAACCTAACCCCAATGAACGGGATAAGTGCCTTTCGCAGCTCATTTTCTTGTGAAAAAACAAGAAAATGAGCTGTAACGCACTAATGTGACAATACAGGAGAGAAAAATGGCTATTCCAGAGCGACAAATCCTAGTCTGCCAAAGTTTTCGGATGGCGGGTGATAAAAAAGGCATCTGCCACAAACAGACAGATGGCTTCCTCCAGTACCTCGAGGAAGAGGTCCTTGATCGTGGCCTCGACTGCCTGGTCACTGCCACCACCTGCCTCAAGCAGTGTGAGTCCGGCCCGATCATGGTGGTTCATCCGGAAAACTGGTGGTTTAAAGGGGTGAACAGCACCGAGGTCATTGACGCCATTCTCGACGGCATTGAGGATGGAGAACCGGCGGCAGAGTATCTGATCGCCTCATAAAACGTGGGCAAACAAGGGTACGGGATGACCTTCAAGTCATACATTGAATCCAATGGGGAGAAATGCCCCAAATGCGGTTCTACGGCCATTAAGGCCAGTGCACCACCGGAAAAGATAAAGCTGAACAGGGTTGAGGTATCAATGTTTTGCGCGACCTGTGGTGCCAGATGGCGGGACATTTATACCCTCAGCAAGGCAGAAGAGTTATGAGCAGTCCGTGATTTCCCATTACCACAGTCTGCTGAAAAGACTGTGTTGGGGGATGTATGCAGTTATTTTTCTCACCGGTAAAAGAGGAACATTCCATGAAACCGACCCCCACCTTTTCTCTATCCGACCTCAAGAAGGTCCAACCCATTCAGGGCTGGGAAGATTTCCGGGCTGAGGGCAAGGCCTTCCTCAAGACCGCGTCCACAGCCTATTTGCAGCACAAAAAGGCCTTCACCACCGTGATCCTGTACAACATCATTGCCATGGCCATTGAAAAATTTGTCATGACCGCCCTGATGTTCCAGGGTAAATTACCCTATAATCACACCATGAAAGATCTGGTCGAGGCCATGGATGATGCCTTTCCAGGCGCCATGACCGGCATCCGTGAAGGACTCTTGAATCTTGATCAGTATCAGGAGATCTGTGATGTGGATACCTTTAATATCACCGGGCCGGCCATGGAGGAAATTCCTCTCATGCTGGATCTGGCCGGCAGGTTGCAGGATCTGGTGGAAAAACAACTTTCAGTGACTTATTCCTGAAAGTCCGTCATATAAAAACAAGAAAATTTTTCTGCTACCTTGCAACCATAG
>DCUN01000036.1 GCA_002327225.1 Desulfobulbaceae bacterium UBA2213 | reverse complement strand
TCACCCTGCGCTTTATCGGCGAGGTTGAAGATGGTGTTTGTCAGGATATACGGGAGGCGCTTGCCGATATCAAGAGTTCCGTTATTACCATGCGGCTCATTGGACTTGGCTTTTTCCCGCTCCGTAAGCCACCGCACATCTTGTGGGTGGGCGTTGAGCCTGCTGCCCCCATTGTTGCCCTGCGCAACAGGGTGGAGTCACTCCTTGTCCAGCTGGGCCTTGAGCCAGAAGGGCGAAAATTCACGCCGCATGTGACCTTGGCTCGCCTCCGAGATACACCGGTCGCCATGTTGACTCGTTATCTAGCCGATAATACTCTCTTTGTAAGTTCCGAATTTAAAGTGGATGCCTTTTATCTCTACTCCAGTATCCTGACCCATACTGGGGCTATTCACCAAGTTGAGGCCGACTATCCTCTGACCCTGACGCCAGGGCTTTGATATTTCTCGAATAAAATATCTCCTTCCTGCCAAGCACCCCAGATCCAGGCAATCAAGAGGGTGGGTTGTCTTCAACCTGGCCAGGAAGTTTGGAGATCTTGAGTCGGAAATTCCTTATTTAATCTTCAGATGCCGCCTGAAGATATCGGCCAGCAGCGGGGCCACCGAGTAGACATCGAGCAAGTCATCACTCTGCACCCCGGGCACGGTATCCGAACCAATCACCCTGGCAATGGAACTGCTGAGAAATCGCTCCCGGGCGTTCCCGGACATAACCAGATGGGTGGCCATAACCGCCACCTGCACAGCACCTGCCTCCAGGCAACGCTGGGCCGTCTGGATGATGGAACCGCCGGTGCGGATCATGTCATCACAGACAATAGCCGTCTTTCCCTTGACCACATTTGAGACCTGACCGACGATGGTCTTGTCGGTATCATAACGATCCTTATCGGCCGCGATATGCGGACAGTCAAGCATACTGGCCAGCCGGGCGATCCGCTTGGAGAAACCATAATCAGGAGAAACCAGGACATAATCGCGCAGGGCGCTGGACCTGATTTTCTTGATCACCAGTTCATCGGTCCACACATGTTCGGTGCGGATCTCGCCGGCGTGGGCATGGAGTACCGCCTCGGAATGCAGATCGACAAAGGCGACAAAATTGGGTCTGGCCCTGAAGATCTGCCGGGTTCTGGTTACCCCTTTCGGGATTTCATAGGAGTTCGGTTTAGCCCGCTCCATGGTGGAATAGCCGAGATAGGGAATGGCCACATTGATGGAGGCCGCGTTCCAGTACCTTCCTCCCTGAACCAGATCGAGCAGTTCCTGATGCGAACTGTCTGTATGGGTGGCGCCAATGATAATCAGATCCTTCCCCGCCACATCTGCAGGAAAGGCATGATAGGACTCCCCATCAGAAAAATACTTGCGGATCATCTCGGAGAAGGGAAGCCCCAGTTCTACCGCCACCTTCCGGCCCAGTTCCGTTGAGGCCTCATTGGCCACCACCATACATTCCTGCGTACATTTCTGCGTCACAGTTTCACCTCAAGGCAGCAACAATGGCATCACCCATGGCTGCAGTATTTACCACCTTGGTCTTATCAATGGCAATATCTGCGGTATGNNGGATTGGCAATGCCCATGCCGGCAATATCCGGGGCCGACCCGCCGGCTGGCTCATACATGCCGAATTTCTCAGCATTGAGACTGGCTGAAGCCAGCAGTCCCATGGAACCGGTAAGCATGGCGGCCTCATCAGAGATGATATCGCCAAACATATTGCCGCAGAGCATGACATCAAACTGATGGGGGTCACGCACCAGTTGCATGGTGGCGTTATCCACATAAATATGATTCAGGGCCACATCAGGATATTCCCTGGCGATCCCGATCACCACCTCCCGCCACAACACCATTGTGGTAAGGACGTTGGCCTTATCAACGGAAGTCACTTTCTTGCGGCGCAGCCGGGCGGCCTCAAAGGCCATGCGGGCGATGCGCTCGATCTCGAAACGGGTATAGGCCATGGTGTCAAAGGCCCGTTCGTCAGGGCCTGTACCCTCACGCCCCTTGGGCACGCCGAAATAGATATCGGAGGTCAGCTCTCGCACGCAGAGGATATCAAAGCCGTCACGGACGATATCGGCGCGCAGAGGACAGGCTGCGGTCAGCGACTTGAAGATCCGAGCCGGCCGCAGGTTGCAGAAGAGATCAAAATGCTTGCGCAGGGGCAGCAGCGCCGCCCGCTCCGGCTGCTGGGCCGGAGGCAGGGATTCCCACTTGGGACCGCCCACCGAACCAAAGAGAATAGCATCACTGTTTTCACACAGCTCCAGAGTTGCGGGGGGCAAGGCCTCACCTTGATTATCAATAGCAATCCCGCCCACATCGGCATATTGATAACTCAACTCAAAAGCAAACTTCTTCTGGACTGCGTCCAAGACCTTCATTGCCTCTGCCATCACTTCCGGGCCGATGCCATCGCCAGCCAATACTGCAATTTTCTTCATTCCATTCCCCTTATTTTTTTGCATGCAGACTTCTACCGCATCTTTAAAGTTTCCTTCACACCACTACATTTTCATTTTTTTCACCTTCCGTTAAAAAGAACACTTTAAACCAGCCTTCAAGAGTTTATCAACTGAAATTCATTCTTCCCCTCTCCCTTTGTGCTGCCCCACTCATCAATTTTCACAAACTCATTGACTTTAGGGCCTCAACAATGAAACAATAAAAATGGTTCACTCATTCTCAATAAAAGGTCACTCCGCAGTCACCATTTAAAAGAATATGGAAATCAAAAAAAACACCATTTTCATCTGCACCCTATGGATGCTGTTCATTGCCACCTCTTTTGGATGGAATTACATCCAGATGAAGAAAGAGCAGGAAGAACTGGCCCTGCATGCGGCCAGAACCCTTTTTGAGCTCATTATCAACACCTGCCGCTGGAACATACTGCATGGCAGCGTCTATGTCCCTGTCACTCATACAACACTCCCGAGCCCATGGCTAAAAGAACCTCTGCGAGATATCAAAGTCAACGACTCCTTAACCCTGACCAAGATAAATCACGCCTGCATGACCAGACAGATCTCAGAAGTTGCCATGAAACAGAATGGCATTGAGTTTCATTTTACCAGCCTTCACCCCATTCGTCCCGAAAACAAGGCAACTGAACACGAGAAGGCCTTCTTACAGGAATCTGGAACAGACATCAGAGAGGTGGGACTTTTTATCAACAACAAGAATAAAAGGTCATTCCTATACATGACTCGTCTCAATGCAAAAAAGCCCTGCCTGCCATGTCACGACAACCATGATTATAAAGAAGGTGACGTTATCGGCGGAATCAGCATAACCATACCGATTACTCAAAAGAACTCCTATGGCCCACTTCTCCTGGCCCATATAGGTATAGCACTAACGGGCCTGCTTGGCATCCTTGTTTCAGGAGTTCGATTGAACAGGGCCTATGCGACCATACAAAGACAGGCCGTATTTGACTCCCTGACAGGAATCCCTAATCGTCAAAGTTTCTCAGAACACATTGTCACAGAATTCAGCCGAAGCAACAGGACGAATGAACCACTCGCCGTCATCATGTGCGATATTGACCATTTCAAGGCCTATAACGACACTTACGGCCATGCCAGCGGTGACGAATGCCTGAAGAAAGTTGCCCAGACAATCGATCAGACCCTGGAACGTCCCGGAGACTTCTGCGCCCGATATGGTGGCGAAGAGTTCGTAGTGATCCTCACTGATACTTCTCATAATGGAGCCATGCATATTGCCGAAAAAATTCGCTCAAACATCCTCGACCTCCAGATTGTCCACAAGAAGGCCTTTCCCTTGCAATTCATCACCCTGAGTCTTGGAGTGGCAACCTCCATAGACCAGCCCCTGACTTCCCACGAAGAACTCCTCAAAAATGCGGACACGGCCCTCTACCTGGCCAAAGCCAATGGTCGTAACCGTGTTGAATCTTTCACTGATATGCCTCAAGCGCTGGAATCAGAACAGGACAGCGACGGCCTGTTCTGTTCTGATTCCGGGGCGTAACGTTCCAGATCTATTCTTGTTATTTCTCTTGAACAGGCGACGTATAATGCTTATTAATTAAGTCACTATTCAGCAAAGCAACCGGCCCCCTGCCTTTAATGTCTAACCCCAATAAACGTGCCAAGTGCCTTTCGCAGATTATTTTCTTGAAAAAAAACAGGTAAGCGCAGACTCCGAGAAAATAATCTGTAAGGCACTGAATGTGGCGAAACTATTTCATCACTACAATAGTTGTACATTTACTATCAATGTCATTCCGGCAGGCTTTAAGCCGGAATCCATGCTGTTATTTTCTTAAAAGAGATGGATCCCGATAAAAAAACACTCGGGGATGACATGTTTTTTTATCATGGTGAAGAGTTACTTATTTATTTTAAAATATTGGCACAGGACAATTCATTCACTGCATTTTCCACCTGATGCAACCAGAAATGCAACCAGAAATTTTTCTCTTTTACAATACCCGTCTGCCTTAAAGGTGAAAAGATGATCAGAAAGAAGCTCATAACGCAGATCATGATCGGCTCTCTACTACTCCCATTGACACTGTGCGCATCACAAAGCCAGGCTGGAGATATTGGCGTCAGCATTCATCTCGGGATTCCATTTCCGCCGCCAGTCTTCATTGCTCCGCGACCGGTTTATCAGCGGCCAGTCCCTACCTTCTACTTCAGAGAAACTCCAGAATTTATTTACTCGCCATCCCTGAATTTCTATGTGGGAGTTGGTTCGCCCTACGATCTCTTTTACCACAACAACAGCTACTTTATCTTTCAGCAGGGATACTGGCACAGATCATCTCAACTCTATGGCCCGTGGCAGATTGTAGACTACAATTTTCTGCCGCCAGGTTTTCGCAGACACAAAATTGAACAGATCAGAAGATATCGTGACTGGGATTACAAGGCCTCTCGCCATCAGCGACGAGACTCTCCTGATAGACGGTTCGTTCCCTTCTACAACAGGGATTACAGAGAGAGAGATCGTAATCATTATCGGGAAGAAAGAAGGCCACGCGAATACGAGAGAGAGCGTAATAATTACCGGGAAGAAAGAAGGCCGCGCGAATACGAGAGAGAGCGCCGCTGATCACCTAAACCACAAACAATCAGCAGGAGAGCCCTTACCGGGAAAAAGTCAGCAAGGCGCGCTCAGCGCCGGAGAAGGGAAGTTGCCGTTCAAGAGTCATACCATGCTGAAGCGAAATGGCAGGAGAGAGTGTTTGCAAGGTTTGTAGCTCCTCCCGCCATTTCGGCCCCTTCATGCAGATAACCGTTGTCCCCTGGCCGCACAAGCGGCTGACCATCCCTAAGAATTCGGCAATGTCTGTAACCGCCCGACTGGTGATATGGCTGAAGGCCGGAGTAGAGGGCAGAAGGATCTCGTCCTCGACCCGGGCAACCAGCACACTCACCCCGCTGAGCTTCAATGTCCTGATGACATGACGGAGAAAGGAAACCCTCTTTAAGCGCGGTTCCAGCAAGGTCACGGTTATCTCGGGCCGGGCCGCCTTGCAGACAAGTCCCGGTAAACCGGCCCCGCTGCCCACATCCAGCAGATGGGGATTCTCAGAGGTAGCAAGGAGGGGAAGCAGGGTCAGGGAATCGAGAAAATGGTTCTCCAGAATCTCCTCCTCCGCTGTCCCCTTGGCAATCAGATTGACTTTTTTGTTCCAGCGCCTGAGCTCCGTAAAATAGACGAACAAGCGCTCAACCGCCTCAGCATCAAGCACAATCCCCAAAGAACTGCACCCCTGCTGGAGCTGTTCCCGAAAGTCAAATCCTTCTGCCGTCATTTATTTTCCTGCCCATTTCCCTGTTCCACGCAGGCGCTCAGTCACAGAGGCAGCATGTGCGGTGAGACCTTCGAGGGTGGCCAGCCTCCGGATATGATCCGCATCCTCAAGCAGGGCCTGCTTGGAATAACTGATGATGGAACTCTTCTTCAAAAAAGTCTCCACCCCCAGGGCTGAAGAGAAGCGGGCCGTCCCCATAGTGGGCAGGACATGATTGGGACCGGCCAGGTAGTCACCCGCGGCCTCCGGGGTATGATGACCCAAGAAAATAGCCCCGGCGTGGCGGATACGCGGCAGCATAGCCCAGGGATCATCTATCATCAGCTCCAGGTGCTCAACGGCTATATCATTGGCCAGATCAATGGCCGCATCCAGGGTTTCGGCAATGAGGATCACCCCGCGATCAGCCAGTGATTTGCGGGCAATCTCCTGCCGCGACAGGCCAGGCAGCTGTCTCTCCAGTTCAACCAGGATCTCCTGGGCCAGAGTCTCCTCGGTAGTCACCACCATAGCCAGGGCCATGGGGTCATGCTCCGCCTGGGCCAGCATATCCGCCGCCACATGACTGGCCCTGGCGCTGCTATCAGCCACTATCAGCACCTCAGAGGGCCCGGCGATCATATCAATACGCACCCGGCCGGAGACCTGGGCCTTGGCCTCGGTCACAAACTGGTTTCCCGGCCCGACAATAACATCAACCGCCGGGATGGTGGCAGTGCCATAGGCCAGGGCCGCTATCCCCCAGGCCGATCCCGCCTTGAAGATCTCAGTGATCCCAATCTCCTGGGCCGCCACCAGCAGATGGGGACTGATCTTGCCCGCACGATTGGGCGGGGTGAGCATTATCCTCCGGCCGACCCCGGCAATCCCTGCCGGGATACCGTTCATCAGCACCGATGAAACCAAGGGTGTCGAACCGCCCTGACCGCCCGGCACATACAATCCTGCTGCATCAACCGGCCGCACCAGCCGTCCGACAATGGTCCCGTTCTCTCTCGTCTGCATCCAGGAGTCTTCCATCTCACGTTCATGAAAGCTCTGCACCCGTTCTATGGCCAGGGCCAGGGTCTCCAGAAAGGCGTCATCCACCAGTTCATAGGCCTCAAGCATCTCAGCCAGGGAGACCTGCATATCGTTCAGCGCCAGATCCGGCGCGTCAAATTTTCTGGTATATTCAAGGACCGCCGTATCTCCCTGCTGCCGCACCGCGGCCAGGATCTCGGTCACAATCTGCCGGCAGGAATCGTCTGCAGGCTGAAAACGATGCAGGAGGGAGGCAATAACCCGTTCTCCTTCCTTGCTATTGATTTTCACAGGTTTGATAAGCATTTTTTTTCACTCAATTTATTTTCAAGACCAGACCATTACCCCAAGTGGACAACGGCCACGTTACGACTCCTGTTCAGTAACCTTCAAAGGTGGACAGTCTTCCCCACCCTTCTTTCGTCCCCAGTGAACCCCGATGGTTCCCAGCATAAAGCGTTGATAGTCAACATCGTCAAACCCGGCCTCGGCAAAGAGAGCGGCCAGGGCATCAGCGCTGTAAAAATCCATGGTCGAACCCGTCAGATAGGCGTACGCGGCCTCATCTTTGGCAATGAAGCGACCAAGAAAAGGGATACCGAAGCGGAAATAAAAGCGGACAAAAGGATACAACAGGTTTTTCCGCGGGGGCGTGGTATCAAGACAGACCACCCGGCCGCCCGGTTTCAAGACCCGGCACACCTCTTTAAGCACCGCCAGGGCATCATCAACATTGCGCAAGAGATAGCCAAAGCTCACCGATTCAAAGCTGTTGTCAGCAAAGGGCAGGGAATTGGCGTCACAGGCCTGCCAGTCAATGTCGAGGGCCGCAAACCTCTTTTTAGCCTCCTTCAGCATATTCTGGGAAAAATCTGCACCAAGCACCCGGCAGCCAGGATAGGTCCTCCGCGTAAGCGCTGCAATATCGCCAGTGCCGGTAGCCAGATCCAGTACCCATCCCGATCCCGGGTCCTGCACCTTCCTGACCACAAAGCGCCGCCAGCGCTGATCCTGCCCCAGGGTCATCACCCGGTTCATCAGATCATACGACCCAGCAATGGCATCAAACATCCTTTGTACACCAGGCCCCTTGCTCACGCTCTTACTCTCCACTTTGACATCAAGACGCTACCGCATCTAAAATTAATACATACACACAAGTCGTATATCCGGCAATCTCAGCAGGGGGCAAAACCGGGGGTGCGCGGAAAGGGGATCACCTCCCGGATATTGGCCATGCCGGTGACAAACTGTACCAGCCGCTCAAAGCCAAGACCAAAACCGGAATGGGGCACAGAGCCATAACGCCGGAGATCAAGATACCACTCATAGCCACTCAGTTCAATTCCCGCCTGTTGCATCCGGGCCACAAGGACATCATACCGCTCCTCGCGCTGACTGCCGCCGATGATCTCACCTATCCCCGGCACCAGAATATCCATGGCCGCCACTGTCCGGCAATCATCACTGACCCGCATATAAAAGGGTTTGATGGCTGCCGGATAGTCAGTGACAATCAACGGCCGATGATAGATCGTCTCCGTCAGATAGCGTTCGTGCTCTGATTGGAGGTCCCCCCCCCACTGCACCGGATAGCTAAAAGAGTGCTTCGACTGCAGCAGTTGCTCCACGGCCTCACTATAGGTGATATGGGCAAAATCGTGATCAACGACCTGTTGAAGCCGGGCCAGCAAGCCCTTGGCAATAAAGTGGTCAAAAAGGGCCAGATCCTCGCTGCACTCGGCAAGAACGAGCCGGATGAGATACTTCAGCATTTCTTCCGCCACCTGCCTGTTGCACTCCAGGTCGCAGAAGGCCATCTCCGGTTCCACCATCCAGAACTCGGCCAGATGACGACTGGTGTTGGAATTTTCCGCCCTGAAGGTGGGGCCGAAGGTGTAGACATTGCCTAAGGCCTGGGCATAGACCTCGGCCTGGAGCTGACCGCTGACGGTCAAACCGGCAGGCCGGCCGAAGAACTCGGCAGCAGCTTCCGCAGCAGAAACTGCCGAGGGAGTGGTGACCTGAAACATCTCACCCGCCCCCTCACAGTCACTGGTAGTGATAATCGGAGTATGCACCTGGATAAAGCCCCGCTCCTGGAAAAAGCTATGCACCCCATAGGAAAGACGCGAGCGAACCCTGGCCACTGCCCCCAGGGCATTGGTGCGTGGACGAAGATGACTGATATTACGTAAGAATTCAAAGGAATGATGCTTTTTCTGCAAGGGATAGGTTTCCGGATCGGCCCAGCCCAGCACCCGCACCTCGCTGGCCAGCAGTTCTACCGCCTGGCCCTTGGCCGGAGACTCCTGCAGGGTGCCTGTTACCAGGACACTGCAGCCGGCACTGAGTTTTTTGATTTCATCCCCATAATTGGTGAGGGTCTGATCAGCAATCACCTGGATGTTGGCAAGACACGAGCCATCACCCACCTCAATAAATGAAAACCCGCTGGCATCCCGCCTCGTTCTCACCCAGCCCGCAATCTGCAGTTGTTCTCCTCTCTGCGGGGCAGCGAGGATCGTCGCTATTCGTTTTCTCATAAAAAATTCACCCTAAATGAAACATGAACATAGTCAGCAATCAGAAAAGCCGCTCCAGGCTACCTTTCATTCTGTTCATCACTGCAGACTCTTGCCGCAAAACAGCACCATCTCACCGTGGCCGGGCAACTCATCCAGTCCCTTTCCGCTCAGCCGCGCAAGATGGGCCCCAACAACCGGACATTTGATGGTCAGGAGAAAAAAGATATCCGACTCGATTTCAGAAACAGCTTCCGACAAGGTCTCAAAATTCCCCTGGCCTTTGGAGAGAATAAGATCAGCCCCCCGAAAGGCCTCAAGAAATTCAGCAGAGCAACTGGCCAGAGGAGTTCCCGGACAGGCTGTTCCATTAGTGATAATTCCGGCATACCGATCAAGGCCGCAGGAGATGGCATCAGAGAAGAGGGCGTCATTAATAATCGGCCCATCTTTCACCGCCACTGTCACATCCAGCCCCAGGTCGACGAGACAGCGAAGAACCAGAAGGTCATAGACGATCTCACCGCAATTATCGGCAAGGTACAGAACCCTCGATTTTGCAGGCAAGGAGCTGGCCCGTTCAACCAGCTGCCTGCCGGCATCCATAAGCAGGGGCATCGTCCGGGCGCGAACCAGGGCTGCCTCGACATCAAAACTATGCATGGCCCCATAATCAATGATATTTCCGGCTATAGCCAGACGAAGGGCGGCAAGCAAGGGCTCATCGCTCTCTTCAACTTCCCGCATGAGATCAGGAAGGATGGCAAGGGCCTGATCGTTTGACACTTTTTTTATGGCCAGATAGGGATCAGCGCACCCGGTAATCCTGGCAACAGTCGCATAGACGTCCACAGCATTTTCAGGCGGGGTCAAAGACATATTCATTTCTGGAAGCAGGGCGGCAACAGCTCGGGCCACTTCCAGATGCACAGTCTCGTCTGTCGAACTGATCCGCGCCACCCGCAGGGCCTGATCCATAAAGCAGGAAAGGCAGTCAACCGCGCTCTTCATAACAGGTATCCTTCCCGCACATTGGCCATTGAGGCAAAGATCGAATTCTTAATCCCGGGATCGTGTTCATAGACGGTTTGCAGCAGCTTCCGCACTTGATCACGCCGGGTATTGCCGGCCAGAGGGCAAAGATTATCCACGGGTTGAAGGTCAAGAGTCATGGCAATCTCCAGCACCTCATGTTTTTCAATATAGGCCAGTGGCCGGATAAGGGCCAGCCTGCCGTCAAAGAGATCCTGCCTTGGCACCATGGTTGAGAGATTGCCGCTGTAGAACATGTTGAGGAAAAGGGTCTCGATAAGATCATCCTTGTGATGACCAAAGGCAATCTTGTTACAGCCATATTCGCGGGCCAGCTCAAAAAGCTGATGACGACGCTGCCGGGCGCAGAGAAAGCAGCTCCGCTCCGATTCAGTTAGCTCCCCGGCCTGCAGTACATCCAAAGGGATACCGAACCGGTCAAGTTGCTCGCGGATCTCGTCAGCCGGATTGGCCCCACTCTCCCCCTCCCTTCTAAATCCCATATCAACATGGACAAAGCGGAGGGTGTAGCTGATAGGCGCTTTCTGCAACCACATTTTAAGCACCCAGGCCAGCACCAGACTATCCACCCCGCCGGAGACGGCTACCAGCACGGAATCACCATGGCTGAGCATGGAATATGCCTGCATGGCCTGACCTATACGCCTGTTGACCTGCCGGGGAAGAATCGTCTCTGATCTCATCAGGGTCCGTTACACAAGAGCCATTCCATTTTTAACCGTTTCAGTGTCACTGTCGGCAATAAAAAATGCCTGCTGAATTTGCATCACGCAAACCAGCAGGCACCCCTAAAACCAGACAAGCAGACAGCGTTCTTATTTCTGCAGATAAGGACAGTCAGCAAGACGTTCCTTCATACCTTGACTGACCAGGTTTTCAACAGTAATCCATTTAAAACCCCGGCTTTTGACCTTCGCCAGGGAAAGCAGATTGCTGGATAACGCCTCCTGGGTCTCATCAAAAGAAGCAGCCCAGAGAACCACCCCGCTCTCTACATGAGTCAGGACCATTTCAAAGGCTGCAGAGGCAGGAGATTTCACCGAAATGTCACTGCCTTCCCGCTCACGAAAGCGAGTCACTGTGATATCGAGAACCGCATTGGCATCGAGCTTGGCACCAAGGGCTTTCATCTGCGACAGACGGCCTCCTGAAGCATCGGACAACAGGGCGTCCAACTGTCCCTCCGTCACCATGCGAACCTTCTCATTCCCCCCAACCTCATCACGAAGAATCCCATCTACGAATGTCGCCACACCGGCCCGGGTTGCGTCGCCTTTGAGCACCATGCCCAGAGCCTCTTTGGTCACCACTGTCGGCATAACCACAATACCTGTAAGGGGCTGGAGAGCAGCTGTCCCATCTTCTTCCTGCTCAGCCTTCTTTCCCGAACAGGAAGAAAAAAACAGAGTACAAAAAAGCAACACAATCACACTACCGGTTATTTTTTTCACAAATGACCTCATTTTAATTTTAGATGGACATCTCACAAGCCCTGACAACTCAAACAATATAGCTACAACAAACCTTTAGAAGACAGGGCACCTGTCACTAAATGATTTACGCAGGTTGCCTGATCCATCGCCCGAGCCAAACCTTTGAAAATTGCCTCAATAATATGGTGACTATTCTCACCATGAAGCAGATCGATATGGAGAGTCACACCGGCGTGTTGAGTAAACGCCCTCATAAACTCAAGGGCAAGGGCGGCATCAAAGGTCCCAAGTTTCTGATCAGGCACTGCCGCCACATAGTGCAGAAAGGGCCGATTGGAGACATCGACCACAACACGCACCAAGGTCTCATCCATGGGCAAGTAGCTCAGGCCGAATCTGCCTATTCCGCTCTTATCACCCAGGGCCAGGGCAAAGGCCTGTCCCAGACAAATTCCGATATCTTCTACGGTATGATGATCATCAATTTCGGTATCCCCTGTCGCCTTGACCTCAAGATCAAAAAAACCATGAACAGAAAAAAGGGTCAGCATGTGATTAAGGAAAGGAACCGGTGTATCTATTTTGCAGACACCAGTCCCGTCCAGCAATAACGTCAACTGGATATCAGTTTCACGGGTAACACGAGCAACACGACCACACCGCTGTTCAATAGCATCCATACATTTCCCTTAAAAAAATAGGCCCTCGTCCGGATCATGAGGTATCCCCGGCACTGTTGAAAGTTTTCAGCATACTCAAGACCAAATAATTACTCTGTTTATATCATATATGCTTCAAAGAGGGCCATCTCTTTTTTTACCTCTGCCAACATTTAACAATACCTATGTAAAATATGACTATTTTATATTGACAAAGGAGTCACAGGTTTGTTAAAGTAGCTTCGTTCTAGCTTACAGGTATTGAGCGGGAGTAACTCAGTGGTAGAGTGCAACCTTGCCAAGGTTGAAGTCGCGAGTTCGAATCTCGTTTCCCGCTCCACATTAAAGACTCGAAAAGGTTCGACACCGTTCGAACCTTTTTTTATTCATTGTATTAATCAGCACCTTGAGGAACACCATGAAAACCTATCTGGCTCCGGTCAACGAGATCGAAAAGAAATGGTATGTCGTCAATGCCGAAAACAAGATTCTCGGCCGTTTGGCAACTGAAGTCGCATCCCGTTTGCGCGGCAAGCACAAACCAACCTTTTCCACCTTTATCGACAACGGTGACTTTATTATTATTACCAATGCCGAAAAGATTCAACTGACTGGGAAGAAATGGGACGACAAGAAATACTACCGCCACACTGGATATATCGGCGGGATCAAGGAAAGAAATGCCAAGAAATTGTTAGAAGTACACCCAACAGATCTTCTCATGAAGGCCATCAAGGGAATGCTTCCAAAAAACAAACTTGGCAATCAGCAACTGAAGAAACTCAAAATTTATGTTGGTAATGAGCATCCACATGCCGCTCAACTGCCTGCTGAATTAAATATTTAATTTTTTGCGGAGATAGCAAGCATGGATCAGAATCGCTTTTATGCTACAGGGAAAAGGAAAACAGCAATTGCCAGAGTGTGGATCACCCCAGGCACCGGTAAGGTTATTGTGAACACCATGAACGCTGAAGACTATTTTGGTAATACATTCCAGACCTACAAAATAGCAAAACCCTTCCAGGTAACTGATAACGCTGAAGGCTATGATGTCATGGCCACTCTCAAAGGCGGCGGAAAGTCTGCCCAAGTTGAGGCGCTATCCCATGGTATCTCCAGGGCCCTCCTGCATGTTAACCCTGAGAATAGATTGCCCCTGAAGAAATCAGGTCTCTTGACCCGTGATCCTCGTATGAAAGAGCGGAAAAAATATGGCCAGAAAGGTGCACGTGCCAAGTTCCAGTTCTCTAAACGTTAATTTCGTTCTTTCTGTTTGGAATCTTTGTTTCTGTTTGAAGACTGACATCATGTTGCTTCGAGCCTAAAGGAAATATAACGGAAAGAAAATTGGCTCTATCAGAGGGAATAACAGAAGTTCTGTTATTCCCTCTTTTTATTTCATCAGGTATCCATCATGCTTAACGTCGCAATTATCGGTGCATCCGGCTACACAGGTGCTGAACTGGCCAGAATCCTCTGCAACCACCCGAATGTCAGACTCACAGCCGCTACTTCCCGCCAATATGCCGGTCAACCACTGGCCCAGGTCTTCCCGAATCTGCGCCGGAAAACCGATCTTATCTGCGAAAACTTCACCACTGAAGAACTGTGCGCCAGAGCAGATCTTTTTTTTACCGCAGTTCCTCACAAAACGGCCATGGACATTGTCCCGGATCTTCTGTCGGCCGGAAAAAAAGTGGTGGACCTTTCAGCAGATTTTCGTCTTCGCGATGTCGCGGTGTATGAGGAATGGTATCAGAAACATTCAGCAGTCGAACTGCTCAAAGAGGCTGTCTACGGCCTGCCGGAGTTATATCGGGAGCAGATCCGCACCAGCAGGCTTATCGCCAATCCGGGATGCTACCCAACCTCAATCATTCTGGCGCTGGCCCCACTTTTGAAGGCCGGAGCTATTGACCCACGATCAATTATAGCCGATTCAAAATCAGGAACCTCCGGGGCGGGCCGCGTAGCGCAGGTAGGTTCACTCTACTGTGAGGTGGCAGATGGTTTCCGGGCCTATAAGGTTGGCGGCACCCATCGCCATCTCCCTGAGATTGAACAGGAAATCAACACCTTTCTCCAGGAACCGGTACATATCTCTTTCACCCCGCATCTGCTGCCGATCTCACGTGGAATTTTAAGCACTCTCTATGCCCAGCTGAAACCAGAGTTTAATCACGCTGATATCAACCTGCTCTATGAAAAGATGTATGCACAAGAACCCTTTGTCCGGATCCTTCCGGAAAACAATTTCCCGGCAACCCAATATGTACGGGGATCAAATTTCTGTGATATAGGCTTCAAGATTGACTCTCGAACCGGTCGCATCATCATCGTCTCCACCATCGACAATATTGTCAAAGGCGCCGCCGGTCAGGCGGTGCAGAATATGAATCTGATGTGCGGGTTTACAGAAACGGCCGGACTTGAAACCGCGCCTTTTTTTCCATAAACCGCTGAAAAATATCAGCCCCTGGTATGCGTAACATACAACTGACCATCGCCTACGATGGAACCGGATATAGCGGTTGGCAGAGACAGAAAAACGGAATCACCATCCAGGGAGAGATAGAACAACGCCTCCAGCTCATAACCAACAGTCCGATAACGTTATACGGTGCCGGCAGAACAGATGCAGGTGTCCACGCCAGAGGAATGGTTGCAAATTTCCACACCGAGGCCACCATCCCCAGCCCGACCTTGATCAGAGGGTTGAATGGACTCCTGCCACGGGCCATCCGCATCCTCGATGCCTGTGAGGTTGGCCCTGGCTTTCACGCCCGCTTCTCCGCCAAATCCAAAACATACACCTATTCGCTGTTTACCGGGCCGATCCAACCACCTATGGACAGCCTTTACTGCCTCCATTTCCCTCAGCTCACGCACCAGGAAAGGATCCAACCCTGCCTTGAAAAGATCAGGGGAACCCATGACTTTGCCAGTTTTGAGGCCTCAGGCTCCCGCAACCTCAACGTAGCAAGTTCCCGTGGAGCGGTACGTACCCTTCAGGAGGCAACTTTTACCCAGATAGCCCCGAAAACGTATCGGTTTCAATTCACTGCTGATGGTTTTTTGCGGCATATGGTCCGCAATCTGGTGGGCACTCTCCTGGAGGCAGGAAAAGGCAGGAGATCTCTGCAGGCATTTGAAGACACCCTTCTGGCCGGAAAAAGAAGCGAGGCAGGACCGACCGCACCCGCTCATGGCCTCGTACTGGAAAAAATATTCTACTGAACTCATCCTCTGACCTTTTCTTTTTTCCTGTTGCCAAAAAGAAATGAAACAGGTAGAGAATTGAAAATGAATCTTGAAACAATCTTCTCCTCAATTTTGCAATCAGAACACCATAAAAGCCCTCAAGAAGGATACCAACATGAGTTCTCCAATCATCACACCGGCAGACAGAGTTATCAACATCAAACCCTCCCCGACCCTTGCCGTAAACGCCAAGGCCAAGGCGCTGAAGGCTGCAGGTGCTGACATCCTCAACTTCAGCGTCGGAGAACCCGACTTTGACACCCCCCCCCATGTCTGTGAGGCAGGAAAAAAAGCTATCGATGAAGGATTCACCCGTTACACTGCTGTCCCGGGAATGCCTGAATTACGTGAGGCTATCTGCCAGCGCCTGCAAGCAGACAAAGGGCTTTCCTACACCATGGACGAGATCCAGGTTGCCTGCGGCGGAAAGCATGGTCTCTACAACATGTTCCAGGCCGTGCTCAATCCAGGAGATGAGGTTCTCATCCCCACTCCCTACTGGGTCTCCTATCCTCCCATGGTGCAGCTGGCAGGCGGCATCCCGGTTCTGGTGCCGCTTCTGGAGAAGGATGACTTTGATCTCAACCCGGCGATCCTCCACAAATATGTCACCAGCAAGACCCGGGCCATCATTATCAACTCGCCGTCAAACCCAACCGGATCTACGTTCTCAGTTGAGGCCCTGAAGTCTATTGCCACACTGGCCCTGGAGCACGGCTGGCTGGTCATCACCGATGACATCTATGACACCATCACCTATATGGATACAGAACTCCCCCATATCCTCGATGTTGACAAGCGATTAAAGGATCAGACCCTGATCCTCAACGGAGTATCCAAATCCTTTGCCATGACAGGATGGCGGATCGGGTGGACTGCCGGCCCGAAACATATCATTGCGGCCATGAATAAGATCCAGGGCCAATCGACATCCAATCCCACATCCATCTCCCAGAAGGCCGCACTTGCCGCAGTCACCGGCCCGCAGGATTTCCCGAAAATCATGCAGAAAGCCTTCCTCCCCAGACGAGATTTTTTTGTTGAAGAGCTGCGCTCAATCGAAGGGGTAACGTGCGTTAATCCCAAAGGGGCTTTTTACGTTTTCCCCAATTTTTCCCACTACTTCGGAAAAACATTTTCTGGCAAAGTCATTAATAACTCAGTGGATCTGGCCGACTATTTCCTCGATGAAGCAAAAGTCGCCTCCGTGCCCGGCGCCGCCTTCGGAGCCGACGAATTTGTCCGCTTCTCCTTTGCCACCTCCATGGAGATCATCAAAGACGGCATGGGAAGAGTGAAAAAAGCCCTGGCCAACCTGCAAGGATAAGGGCCACAAATCAAAAATCGGCTCTTTCCCACCTCGGCAACTTAATGTTCAACGGTGGGAAAGAACCGATCTTCTTACTTCACAAAAATGCTGCTCGTCATACCCCTCTTTCTCGCCCTCTCTCCCTGAACGATTATTTTTTCAATGTCAATAACTGCTTGGTCAGCAGAGATTGTTTTGCCAATAAGGATTGCAGCTTCCACGGTGATGAAAGACAGGCCCTGCTGGCACTGCAGGTGGACATGACATCACAGAAGGCAAGGAATTCCGCCAGGGCATCACTCATGACATGACCTTTACGTGAAATTATCTGCAGCTGACGGTGCATATCAACCCCTTCAACCTTCAAACTTTTCAACCACCCATGTTCAACCTCCCGACACACCGTCAACGATGAGAGGCAGGCAATGCCCACTCCTGATTCAACGGCCCGTTTAATGGCCTCAGGATGTCCCATTTCCATGATCACATTGATCTGATCAAGATAGGCCTTCATCTTCTCGCGGAATATGGCAACTGTCCCGGATCCCTCTTCCCGCATGATCCATCTGGTATTCTTGAAATCCGTCTTCACATTAAAGATCTCATTACCAGCCAAGGGGTCACTGGGACCAACAAGGACGACAAGCTCGTCCTTAAACCAGGGACGGATGATGGTATCAGGATGCTTTACCGGACCTTCGACGAAGGCAATATCAGCCTTTCCCTCGCGGATAAGTGTCTCAGCATAGCGAGTATGGTGAACAAGCATGTTAATACCTACATGAGCATGCATCCGCTTAAAGGCACCAATCAGATAAGGAAGGAGATAGTCGCCGATGGTCGTACTGGCCACGATATCAATATGGCCGACAAGCTCATCATTCTTTTCAGACATGATACTCTCGACATTACTGACCTGACAGACAATCTCTTTGGCAAGAGGTAACAGGTAACGGCCCCGCTCATTCAAGAGCAGACTGCGCCCATGACGATCAAACAGCGGTCCGGCAAGCTGATTTTCCAGTTCAGCCAAAGCCATGCTCACAGCCGACTGAGTGACAAACAATTTTTTGCTTGCCTTGGTAACCTGGGCCGTCTCTGCTACTGCAATAAATATTTCCAATTGTCTCAAGGTGATAGACATGTATCTCTTCCCATTTCAATATTATTTATAAAAGTTATCTTTTTTTTAGATTAGTGTTGCTGCACTTTATCACGTATATACATTTTCTCAATAGCTTTCATGAAAGTTATTTTTAATCAATAAAATTTCCTAGAAAATTGAATAAATAATACCCTTTACAGGCATGAATGGTCATTCATTATTCAGTTGACAAGGTTTCGGTCCTTCATTATAAAGAAGTTCATTATTGAAGAATTGATCGTTCATTCAACATCAGGAGTGTGAATATGGAGCTTCAATTTTCAGACTTTCTTTATCGCGACAATGTCCTCTGGATCGCGGCCTTCACCCTGGGCGGGCTTGCCTTTGCCTTGGGCCCTATCGCCATTGTTTACCTCCTCATGCCTCGCGGCACGCGTCAATTCGAAAACAAAAACAAACAATTCATTGAATGCGGCATGGAGCCCATTGGTGACAGCTGGGTACGATACGGCACGGTTTTTTTTCTCTACGCCCTTATTTTTCTTGCCTTTGATGTGGATGTCCTCTTTCTTTTCCCGGTTGCCCTTGCTTACAACAATGAGATGTTTGCCTATAGAGATTTTGTAGAAGTTGTCCTCTTTGTCGGAATTTTATCGCTCGCAATCGTATATGCATGGATCAAGGGAGTATTCAAGTGGGAACGCAAAACGTACCTTCACCGTTAGACCCAGTACCTTCGTCACTGGTTCAATTTGCCATTGCCGACAAACTGATCAATCTTGGCCGGGCAAACTCTTTATGGCCGCTCACTTTCGGCCTGGCCTGCTGTGCCATTGAAATGATGGCCACCGGATGTGCCAGATTTGACATGTCTCGCTTTGGAGCCGAGGTTTTTCGTCCCTCTCCCAGACAAAGTGACGTGATGATTGTGGCCGGCACTATTTCCAAAAAAATGCAACCGGGCATCAAAACCCTCTACGACCAGATGCCTGAACCAAAATGGGTAATGGCGCTGGGTAACTGTGCGATCTCAGGCGGCCCTTTTGCCTTTGAAGGACAGTATGGCATAGTCCTCGGCGCCGACCAGTTTTTACCGGTTGACGTCTATGTCCCTGGCTGTCCTCCCCGGCCTGAAGCCCTGCTGCAGGGTATCATCGAACTCGAACATAAAATTTCCGGCTGGAAAAGATGGAAAAACCCTGAGACTGCATAGAGCTCATTACACGTTCCACCGCTGCTCTGGCCTGGTTGAAAACGACACGACCAATCATTAAAACCGTTTCACATTCCTTCGGAGCCACAGGATATGATACTAGAAACAACACAACAAGCACTGCAGGCACTCTTTGCCGGAGCTGTTCCAGCAAATGAAGCCGAGGCCGGTGCGCCCAGGGATAACGGTGTAATCCTTCGTGATTACCAGAAACATGGCTATCATCTTGACGCCCAGGTTGCAGCCAACCAACTCCTTGCAGCAGTTACCATTCTTGACCAGGGCGGATTCTTTATTGAAAGCATCACCGGTGTTGACTGGATCAAAGAAAACCAAATGGAAGTCATTTATGACTTTTCCCGGTATGACTTTGACCCCTGCCGGGTAGTTATCCGTACCCGAGTCCCTCGCGACACACCCGTTGTCCCCACCATCTCAACCATATACGCCGGAGCAAACTGGCATGAGCGTGAAACCCACGATTTTTTCGGCATCAAATTTGAAGGTCACCCTCACCTTGTCCCCCTGCTCCTTCCTGAAGATGCAGATTTCCATCCACTCTTAAAGGATTTCAAGGCATGAGCGCTCCAATTCAACTCCGACCGGATGAGACATTCCTCCTGAATGTCGGGCCACAGCATCCCGCAACCCATGGCGTTCTCAGGGTTAAAATGCAAATGGATGGTGAATATATTGTCAAGGCAGAAACTGTCCTTGGCTATGTTCACCGCATGCACGAAAAAATGGGTGAGAACAGGACCTACGCCCAATATCTTCCCAACTTAAGTCGCCTCGACTACCTCGGCGCCTTAGGCTATACGCATGGCCATGTCCTGGCCATTGAGCGGGCCGCAGGCATAGAGGTGCCGGAACGGGCCGAATATATCCGAGCCATCACCGTTGAGCTCAACCGGGTGGCCTCCCATCTCTTCTGGTTCGGCGCCTTTGTCATGGATCTTGGTGGCTTCAGCCCTCTCATGTACGCCATCCAGGATCGTGAACATATCCTTGACATGCTGGAAGCAGTGACCGGGGCGCGCTTAACCTATTGTTACTACCGTTTTGGCGGTCTCTACAACGATGTCGACGATGATTTTATTGAGGCAGCAAAGCGTTTTATCCCCCGCATGCGCAAATCACTCAAAAAATATGACGCTCTTGTAACCGGCAATATCATCTTTCAAAAACGACTGGAAGACATTGCCCCCGTCTCAGCTGAGATGTGCCGCAAATACGGGGCCACCGGCCCGGTTGCCAGAGGCTCGGGAATAAACTTTGATGTGCGGAAAAACGAGCCCTATTCCGTCTATCCTGAATTTGACTTTGAGGTGCCAGTATACCATGAATGTGACTCCATGGCCCGTTACAAAGTGCGAATGGACGAGATGGAGCAGTCGCTGCGGATCATTGAACAGGGTCTGGAAAAATTACCCGGCGGACCCATCATGACCGAGAAAAAACCAAAAAACATCAAACTGCCAGTCGGTGATTTCTATCAGGCGGTGGAGACAGCACGAGGGAGTTTTGGGATCAGGATTGTCAGTGATGGGGATAAAAATGCCTATCGCCTGAAACTTCGCTCACCTACATATTCCAATATGCATCTTTTTGATGAGGCATGCGAAGGAATGCTGATCATGGACGCCCTGGCATTTATGGGAAGCCTTGATCTTGTAATACCAGAAATGGACAGGTGATTTCATTTCTTAGACCACAGAGCAGGATCGTTCCGACACCAACGTTTGACAGAGAAGTGGAATAAGGGAGAAGTGCAATGAGTTTAACCGTACTAAATGTCATAGCTGCCGTGGTGATAGCCATCGCCTTTGCCGCTGCCAATGCCGCCTATCTGGTCTGGGCCGAGCGCAGAGGTGCCGCCCGTATTCAGCGCCGCCCGGGACCCAATATCAATGGTCCCTTTGGACTATTGCAACCACCTATTGACGGCATCAAGCTGATGACCAAACAACTGATGATCCCCGGAGGAGCTGACAAGATCCTCTTCATGGTTGCCCCAGTGCTTGCTATGGCCCCGGCCATCATGAGCTTTGTCACCATCCCCTTCAGTGAAGGGATCGTGGCCCGGAACATGGATATCGGCGTCCTCATGATCTTCGCCTTTGCCTCCCTGGGGGCCATGGCCATCTTGTTTGCCGGCTGGGGATCACGTAATAAGTATTCAGTCATGGCCTCGGTCAGAGCAGTTTCGCAAAATGTCTCCTATGAGATTCCCATGCTGATCACGGCCATTACTGTAATCATGGTCAATGGCTCAATGGATCTCAAGGCGATCAGCCTGGCCCAGGCAGGCGGATTTTGGCACTGGAATATTTTTCCCTCCCTGCAAAGTCCTTTAATGCCTGTCTCTTTTATCATATTTTTTATCTGTTCTCTGGCAGAAACGAATCGCGCCCCCTTTGATCTGGGAGAGGCCGAGAGTGAACTGGTGGCTGGTTTTCACACCGAGTACGGCAGTATGGGTTTTGGTCTCTTCTTTATGGGTGAGTATGCCAACATTGTCATTGGTGCCAGCCTGACAACTCTTCTTTTCCTCGGCGGCTGGGGGTGTCCTTTTGGGCTGTTCCCCGGAGTCTGGTGGTTCCTGCTTAAAATTTACCTCCTGATTGCCACCTTTATCTGGATTCGCTGGACCTTTCCACGAACAACCATCTACGGACTGTTGAATCTGTCCTGGAAGATACTTATTCCAATATCCCTGTTCAACCTGCTGCTGACAGCAGGATTACTGAAGGTGTTCTGATATGGGCGGTTATTTCAGTGAAATATTCTATGGTAGTAAAAGCCTGCTCATTGGGATGGGTATAACCTTTCGGGAGTTTTTCAAGCCAACCGTAACCGTTCAATACCCCTATCAGACCCTGAAGATGACAGCACGTTATCGTGGACATATCGAACTCCTTGCTGATGAAGAAGGAAATCCAAAATGTGTCGCCTGTGGGATGTGCCAGCGCGCCTGCCCCTCGGGTTGTATCAGTCTGGACTCTGTTTCTGTAGACGTAGAGGTTGACGGGAAGGCGAAAAAGAAAAAAGTTTTGAGTAAATATGATCTGGATTTCACCAAATGCTCCCTCTGTGGACAATGTGTTGAAAGTTGCAATTTCGGGGCAATAGATTTTTCAAAAGAATATAATCTTGCATCTACCCGCAAGGAAGATTTTCACTTTAATCTTCTGCAGCGATTGAAGCGATCGGAGGAGAAAAACACATGAACCCTTCCATGGCCATAACTGAAGCCCCTGGCCTGTTCACCGCCGACGGCCTGACAGGTCTGATCTTTCTTATCATGATGGCAGTGACTCTCATTGGGGGGATCATTGCCTGCTGTGCGGAACGTCTGGTACGCGCGATAGCAGGGCTCATTGTTTGTTTTATCGGAGTGGCCGCCCTCTATTATTTCTTGAATTCTCCCTTTGTGGCTATGATGCAGATGCTCATCTATGTCGGAGCCGTCTGTATCACCATCGCCTTTGCCATCATGCTTGCCGCACCCGAAGAAAGTAGAAAAAATGGCCCGGCAGGACCACTCTCAGGGCCTCTTGGATTCATTACTGCCGGCCTTGTCTCCTTTGGATTGATCGCCATGGCAATGAGAACTCAGTTCACCTCTCATCCCAAGATCAACAATGGAACGATGGAGGAAATTGGTATCGAGTTTCTGACCAGTTACTCTATGGCCTTTGAGCTTATATCCGTAGTTCTGCTTATTGCGATCATTGGGGCGCTGGTCATAGCCCGCGCCGGGAGGAGTAAATAATGTCGATGCTTACACTTTATAACAGCCTCAACACCTTTCTCTATCTGGCGGCCCTGCTGTTTGGCATGGGAGTCTATGGGATGGTAACTCACAGAACGCTCATCGGCATGCTTATCTCCTCTGAGTTGATACTGGTCGCTGCCTCCATTAACTTTATGGCCTTCAACAGGTTTACAGCTCCGGATCCAACGACAGGGCAGATATTCACCCTTTTCATCATGGCCATTGCTGCTGCCGAAGCAGCCATTGGTCTGAGCATTGTCATCGCCGTTTATCGAAATTACAAATCAGTCGACACTGAAGATCTGGTCGACCTTAAAGGTTAGGAAAAGGGAACATCTGTCATGGATATAACAACGGTCAGTTCCGCAAAACTTCTCATAGCTCTGCTCGTCCCGCTGATTGGCACACTCGGTGTCATGTTTATGGGCAAAAACGAAAATATCAGGGAAGGTGTCTCCTCTGTTGCCTCAATCATCCTGTTTCTCATTGTCGCCTCCATGATCCCGACAGTGCTTTCAGGAAAAACCCTGATCTTCCACATGTTCACCATCCTGCCCGGTGTCACCGTCACCCTGCGGGCAGACGCCATGTCCATGATCTTTGCCCTGGTGGCATCGTCGCTGTGGACCATCGCCGTCTTCTACTCCATGGGCTACATGAGAGCCCATAAAGAACATGCCCAAACCCGGTTCAATGCCTGCTTTGCCCTGGCAATCTTTGGAGCTATCGGGGTTGCCTTCTCTGACAACCTTTTTACCCTCTATCTCTTTTACGAGATCGTCTCAATCTGCACCTACCCCCTGGTTGCCCATCATCAGGACGCAGAAGGATACAATGGTGCCCGTAAATATATTATTTATCTGACCACGACGGCCAAGGCATTTCTGCTGCCCGCCCTGATCCTGATCTATGTCCTGACAGGAACCCTTGATTTTGCCCCCAATATCTCCACAGGTATCTTCCCGCCGGATGTCAACAAGGGCCTCGTTATCATGCTCTATGTTTTCTGCCTCTTCGGCTTTGCCAAAAACGGGATCATGCCCTTTCATCACTGGCTGCCAGGAGCCATGGTCGCCCCCACTCCTGTTTCCGCCTTGCTGCATGCGGTGGCCGTGGTCAAGGTAGGTGTCTTTTGTACCACCCGGGTCATGCTCTATGTCTTCGGAGTAGACACCATGCACGCCTTGAATCTTGGAATTCCAACTGCCTACTTTGTCGGCTTTACTGTGATCATGGCCTCAGTCCTGGCCTTGTCCAAAAACAACCTCAAGGAGCGTCTGGCCTATTCAACCATCAGTCAGCTTTCTTATATCATCATGGGTGTCGCCCTTCTCACCCCGGCTGGTATCGATGGTGGCCTGATCCATATCGTCAACCATGCCTTCGCCAAGATCACCCTCTTCTTTTGCGCCGGCGCCATTTACATTGCCGCTCATAAAAAAGATATCTCGGATATGGGAGGCTTGGGCAAGACCATGCCCTTTACCTTCGGGGCCTTTGCCATTGCCTCGCTCTCCATGATCGGAGCCCCGCCTGTTGCCGGCTTTGTTACCAAGTGGAGTCTGCTGGTAGGATCAATTCAGGCCCACCAGATGGGAATACTGCTCATTCTCATCGCCAGCACCATGCTCAATGTCGGCTATTTCGCACCCGTTACCATTAAGGCCTTTTTCGGCAAACGACCGGAAGGTGAAACCTATCAAGGTATCAAAGAGGCACCGTTGTCCATGCTCATCCCCATTCTCATTGCATGTACGATCTCTGTTCTTCTTGGTATCTTTCCTAACTTTATGATGCAATTTGTGAAGGCGGTGACAGGATGATTGTCTCTCTTATCGACTATCTACGAGACCGGTTACAGACGGTTAAATATTGCTGCTATGGAGGTATCGCCCTCATAGTAATCTGGAGTCTGACTGTTGACACCAGCCATGCCCACACCTGGGCCGAAAAGATGATACCAGGATTCTGGTCCCTCTTTGGCCTTGGCTCCTGTGCAGTCGCCATTATGGTGGCACGATGGCTTGGTAAAAGCGGCATCATGACCCGGGAGGATTATTATGACAACTAGTTTTTTCCATCCGGCCCTCATCATGATCTTAGGGGCGCTTCTCCTGCCCCTGGTCAGAGGACCGTTCAGAAAGCCTTATCTCTTTCTGGTTCCTCTATTGACCTTTATCGATGTGCTCTATCTGAGTCAGCATCCAGGCACCTATGGCGTCCTCCAGTTTCTTGACTGGGAGCTCACCTTTGGCCGGGTTGACCGTCTGTCCATGATCTTTGCCTTTATCATGTCACTGATGGCCATTATCGGTACCATCTACTCCCTGCATGTGGAAGATGAATGGCAGCATATTGCTGCCTGGTTTTATGTGGCAGGCTCACTCGGCGTCATCTACTGTGGTGATTTTCTGGTCTTGTTTCTTTTCTGGGAGATGATGGCCTTTGCCTCGACCTTCCTGATCTGGTTCAAAAAAGATCCTGAATCCCTGGCGGCAGGCTATCGATACATCCTGGTCCATACCTTTGGTGGTGTCATTCTGCTGCTCGGCTTTGTCCTCAGATATCAGGCCACCGGCGACCTCTCCTTTATCCAGTTGAATGTTCAGAGCCCCGAGCTCTACACCTGGCTGATCATGATTGGCCTGATGCTCAATGCCGCTGTTCCTCCTCTGCACTCCTGGCTTCCGGATGCTTACAGCAAGGCCACGATAACCGGTTCCGTCTTCATGTGCGCCTTCACCACAAAGACTGCTATCTACACTTTGGCCAGAAGTTGTGCCGGATTTGATATCCTCATCGTTCTCGGGGTCGTCATGGCCATCTACGGTATCATCTACGCCATTATGGAAAATGATGTCCGCAAACTCCTGGGCTGGGAGATCGTATCTCAGGTTGGTTATATGGTGACAGGCGTTGGGATTGGTACGGCCCTTGCCATCAATGGCACCTGCGCCCATGCCTTTGCCCACATCCTCTACAAAGGTCTGCTCTTCATGGCCGCCGGGGCAGTCATCCATGCCACGGGCAAGTCTAAATTTACCGAACTTGGCGGCCTTTACAAAAAGATGCCCGTCACCTTTGTCTTTCTTGTAATCGGCGGCATTTCTGTTTCCGCCTTCCCTTTTCTCTCCGGGTTTGTCTCCAAATCAATGATCATCAGCGCCAGCTTTGAATCCCACATCCTCTGGGCCGGATTTCTCCTGACCATGGTTTCTGCCGGCACCTTTCTTGTAGCCGGCCTCAGACTTCCCTATCTTCTCTTTTTCAGTGACAATAAATGCAGTACTGACACATGGGAAAAAGCCACTGATCCAGCATGGAACATGCAGCTGGCCATGGTGCTCGCCGCCTTTTTCTGCGTACTTATCGGTACCTATCTTCCCTTTCTCTATGGTATGCTCCCCAACACCGAGGTTGCCTATCATCCCTATGGGGCCTATCACCTGAGTGAGACCCTGCAGATCCTGGCACTCACCGCCTTGGGATTCTTTCTGCTGCGCAAACATATTTCAGCCAGAGAAACCATATCGCTCGATCTGGACTGGTTCTACCGAAAAGGTGGCCAGTGCTTTCTGTGGATCGTCACCAACCCCTTACAGTGGTTTGATACTGCTTTCAGTAAGGCCTACAGAGTTGTCGGCTTAAGTACACTGATGACCACTGCACAATTCTGGTCATGGTTTGACTGGAATGGAATTGACGGCGTGGTTGATGGAACGGCCCGTTGTGTACGCGCCATCGGCAGGCGGGTCAGTCTGGTTCTCCAGCGCGGTCAGATTCAGCAGACTATATATTATACGGTAACATTTGGAGCCGTTATTCTTGTAGCTTACGTCTGGCTATAAATTACTGATTTTCGAGGACCACCAGGAATGGATCAACTACTTATTAATCCAGATTATCCACATATTCTGAGCAGCCTTATTTTTCTGCCTCTGGCAGGCGCCCTGTTGATGCTCTTTATACGCAATGAATTTTTCGCCCGTTTCTGGGCACTGGGTATTACAACCCTTACGGCCATACTCTCTGTTCAACTGGTCAGCGCCTTTGACACAACGACATCAAAATTCCAATTCGTTGAACAGTACAACTGGATTGATTCTCTCAATATTCAGTATGTCATTGGAGTAGATGGGATTTCAATTCTGCTGGTCATGCTGACAACCATGATTATGCCCCTCTGTGTCCTGGCCTCATGGAGCTATATCAAGACACGTGTACAACCGTTCATGATCTGCCTGCTGATCATGGAGACTGCCATGCTGGGTGTCTTTATGGCCCTCGATTTTGTTCTCTTTTATATCCTCTGGGAGGCCATGCTGATTCCCATGTACCTGCTCATCGGTATCTGGGGTGGACCACGGAGAATTTACGCGTCGATAAAGTTCTTTCTCTACACTCTGGCCGGTTCCATTCTGCTGCTGGTTGGTATTATCTGGCTTTACAAGACGAATAACTACTCCTTTTTTATCCCGGACATGATGTGGCAGGAGTATTCCTTAACCGCCCAGATCTACCTCTTTCTTGCCTTTTTCCTGGCCTTTGCCATCAAGGTCCCCATGTTTCCCTTCCACACATGGTTACCAGCAGCGCATGTTGAGGCGCCAACGGCCGGTTCTGTTATCCTGGCCTCAGTTCTCTTGAAGATGGGTACCTATGGTTTTCTTCGCTTTGCCTTGCCCATAACACCGGAGGCCACAACCCTGCTCATGCCCTATGTGCTCTGGTTGTCGATCGCCGGCATCATCTACGGTGGATTTACCGCCCTGGCCCAGCAGGACATGAAAAAACTGATTGCCTATTCCTCTGTTGGTCATATGGGATTTGTCACCCTTGGCATCTTTGTCTTAAATATTGAAGGCTTAGAAGGTGCTATCCTGCAGATGGTTAACCACGGCATTACCACTGGCGCCCTCTTCCTCTGCGTGGGTATGATCTATGAAAGGACTCACAGTCGTGATCTTCGTTCTGCCACTGGAGTTGGCAAATACATGCCTGTCTATGTCACCTTTCTTACCTTTTTTGCCCTCTCATCTTTTGGTTTCCCCGGAACCAACAGCTTTGTCGGTGAATTTATGATCCTGGCCGGTACCTTTAAGCACAGTGTCCCCCTTGCCTTGGCTGCCATTCCCGGTGCTGTGCTGGCCGCAGCCTATATGCTGCGCATGCTGCAAAAGATCGTCTGGGGCGGAACTGATAATCCTGATCAATCATGGCTGAAGGATCTCAATCTGCGCGAGATTATAATTTTATGCCCTTTTCTCTTCTTTGTCTTCTGGATCGGCCTGGGACCACAGCCCTTTATAGACCTTATGCACATCAGTGTTGTAAACCTTCTGGAACAGTTTCATACGCATCAGGGTCAGGCAGTAGCTGCCGCAGAATTCATTCTTCATTAATCGAATCTAATCAATAACGATCTAGGGTAACCATATGCAATTTCTACCTGAGTTAACACTGTTGGGAGCAGCTCTTGTCATCTTCCTGCTCAGTCTTGGGAAAACTGACACCGACAAAATGAAAACGTTTGCCATTGGCCTGGGAGCAGCTGTCTTTGGGGCGACGCTTTTAAGTTTTGGACAGGAAGGAACCCTCTTTTTTGACTCCTACAAGATTGACCTCTATTCCCAGCTTTTTAAGAGCTTGATCACCGGCGCCATGCTTGTTGTTCTCATTCTGGGACGCAAGCTAAAGGATATAAAGAACTCTGTCCATCCAGAGTACTATCTTTTTATGTTTATAAGCGTCCTTGGACTGATGATGCTGGTCTCAAGCATCGAGCTTCTGGCTATTTTTGTAGCCCTTGAGCTCTCCTCTTTTGCTGTCTATATCATGGTCCCCATGCGTGACGACTCTGGAAGCTACCGTTTCCAGATGGAAGCCGGTATCAAATATCTTCTTTTTGGTGTTACTGCCACCGGTTTCATGCTCTTTGGCATGAGTTATATGTTTGGCCTCACGGGATCGACTCAGCTGCCTGTCGTCATGGAAAAACTTGCACTGCTGTATGATCAACCAGCTGCTGTCATTGCAATAATGATGGTACTGGCAGGATTTTTCTATAAACTTGCCATCTTTCCTTTTCATTTCTGGGTACCGGATGTTTATGAGGGTGCATCCAATGAGACGACTGCCTTTATTGCTTCAGTCCCGAAATTAGCTGCCGTTGCTTTGCTGATCAGGATTGTAAGCATGGTAAACGGTGAAGGACAGGTCATACTCAATATTCTGATGGCATGTGCCGTTCTATCGATGTTTTACGGCAATCTGTCGGCACTCGTCCAAACCGATATCAAGCGTATGCTGGGGTTTTCAGGCATAGCCCACGCAGGCTTTATTCTTCTTGGACTCTTAACCTTCCAACTCAGTGGTTACGCCAACGCCCTTTACTATATCATTGGTTATGTAGTCATGAATCTGGCCTGCTTCCTCGTTATCTGTTCGATTTCCAGCAATGGCGAGAATGTCCAGATCAATGATTTGAGTGGGCTGCATAAACGTTCGCCATTGCTGGCCCTTACGTTAGCTGTGGCCCTATTTGCACTTGCCGGCATCCCGCCCTTTGTCGGTTTTATGGGTAAGTTCATGCTCCTCGCCGGTGCTTTGAAACAAGGCTACCTGATACTGGTCATTCTGGCGGCCATCAATACGGCAATTGCCATCTTCTATTATCTCTCTGTAATTCGTGTCACCTTCTGCAGTGATCCTGTCAATAATGGCCGAATCAGCAGTAGTCTCTTTACCAATGCTACGGCCTTTGTTCTTTTGCTCATTATCGTGATCATGGGCGTTGCCCCCCAACCATTTATTAATTTTACCACATCCGCTGTCCAGTCAATTATGTAATTGACTGAAGGGAACATACGATGGTTTTTTCTCACTCTCAAGGTAGGAAGGCGCTGGTAAACGAGCAATAGAGAGTCGTTAGAGAAAGAAGGAAGGCAAGGATCTGCACAGAGCGAAGCAGGAAAGGGAACAACGAGGGAATGAAAAAACCTTGTTGCTAATCTGAAGATAAAAAAAAAGCTCCTGTTCATTCTCATGAACAGGAGCTTTTTTTTAAAGCATTAACTATCTCTTATTTCTTACCTTTTGCAGATGCACGCTTCGCAGCCTTCAAAGGATTAACCCGGATAGTAACTACAGCAATTTCCGGTTTGGCATGCGTTGCAAAATTACAGATACCAATACGCCACTTAGTCTCCGGCTGCATATAGGTCTTACAAAACTGTACCCCTGATTCTTCAACAATCCTTTCACAACCAGAGCATTTATCAATCACTGACTTAAAATTTCTTTCGCTATAACTTTTCACAACTTGTTTTTGCATCCTACCCTCCTGATTTCTCAAACGACTTTACAATCATGTCATGCTTATTGGAGCGAAAGCTCAACCTTATCTCATTGAACCTAAAATCAAGCCATGATTCATATAGAAAAATAAAGATATTAACAAAACACACAATTTTTCTCAAGTAAAAAATAACAGTAGAATCATCAAAACAAGACAGCTAAATTCGTAACGCTCACTCTTTCTTGCCCTTCTGTGAAACTACAAATCAACAATTACTCAACACTCCTGCGTAATTAAACCATAAAAAAAAACAGCATGTTATCGCTACTTCCTTGTATTTGGCAACGTCATGAGATAGAATAAATTTTATCTTTGAATAAATGTCATTCAATTATTTAAATTTACAGACAATATAATCATACAGAACATCAAAGAGGGAACAGGCCATGCCAGTCTATATATGGAAAGGCGTTAATTCACAAGGTGTCAAACGCAAAGGTGAAGTAGAGTCACCTGACCAAGCGGCTGCATTAGCTCATGTCAAACGGCTCCGTATCCAGGATATCATTATAAAAGAGAAGCCCAAAGACCTGTTTGAAAATATTGCCTTTTTTAAACCAAAAGTAACTGGCAAGGATCTTGTTATCTTCACCCGGCAGCTTTCCACCATGATCGATGCCGGGCTACCGCTTATCCAAAGCCTTGAAATATTAGCAAAACAGCAGGACAACTCAACATTTAAAACGGTGCTTACTGCTATCAAAAGAGATGTAGAAACCGGAACCACCATCGCTGATGCAATGAGGAAACATCCCACCGTCTTTGACAATCTTTTTTCCAACATGATTGAGGCTGGTGAGACTGGTGGTATCCTTGATACTATTCTTGGACGACTTGCAGTGTTCAAGGAGAAATCCATGGCTCTGCAAAAAAAGATAAAAGGGGCGATGACCTACCCTACAATCTGTCTTGCCATCTCCTTTCTTATCCTTGGAGTCATTCTCATCTTTGTCATACCTGTTTTTGAGGAAATGTTTTCGAGTATGGGTGCCGCCCTGCCGATCCCTACTCAACTCGTTGTTCAGATGAGTAATTTCTTGAAATCGAATTTTCTCTTCATTATCATGGGAATATTCGCCCTTATTTTTGTCATCAAAAAAATATACAAAACAGAAAAAGGCAGATATAAAATTGATGCCATGCTGTTACGAGCACCTATCGCTGGCCCCCTAATCAGAAAAGTCGCTGTTTCCAAATTCACACGCACCTTGAGCACCATGCTCCAGAGTGGTGTCCCCATCCTTGATGCTCTCCAGGTCGTCGCTAAAACTTCCGGGAACAAGGTTATTGAGGCAGCAGTTGTCAGGGTCGCTGAAAGTATCAGCGAGGGCCGCCCCATTGCCGAACCACTGGAAGAAAGTGGTGTCTTTCCTAACATGGTGGTCCAGATGATCAATGTTGGTGAATCTGTAGGCGCGCTCGATACCATGCTTGCCAAGATTGCCGATTTTTATGACGATGAGGTTGATCAAGCGGTAAGCAATATCACCGCCATGATTGAACCCTTAATGATGGTCGTCCTGGGGGGAATGATAGGTGGTATAGTCGTTGCCATGTACCTGCCTATCTTCTCAATGGCATCAGTCGTTGGTGGTTAACCTTCAGCAATACCCCACAAATCCACCCTCCCGATGTTGCCAGTTAAGTATCGGGATTTAGTTAAACAATCATATACTTTTATTAATGGAGAGCAGCATGACACTTACAAAGGCAGAACTCGTTCAACAAGTCTACAAAACCCATACCACACTCAGTAAAACCCAAGCAACTGAATCGGTCGAAGCGTTTCTTCGTATCTCAAAAAACACCCTGATTAGTGGTTCTGACCTGCTCCTGAGTGGTTTCGGAAAGTTTAACGTAAAAGACAAAAACTCAAGAAGAGGTCGTAATCCTCAAACTGGAGATGAACTGACACTCGATGCACGAAGAGTGATCACTTTTAAACCCTCCGGGATCCTGCGTGACAAAATAAATAATCAATAAAATTCTCAGATTCTGACAGCTTTCTCTCTTTTCTTTCTTTTTGTCCCAGCGACTCTGTTCACATAGACTGAACACATATGAAACACGTCGCTGAGCCAAAAAGTTCCGAATTTACCAGCGCAGCTATTGACTGTTTCAGCTCTGAACAGAATTACCGGGCCTCTAATCTGATTTAATATTCTTCTTTTGTACAAACACATGATTCTTGTCTATGTCCACGCAACCCTTATTTAAGAATATCCCCCTGGATTCAATCAACACTACTCCTAGCTGGACTCTCCATCCTTTTCTGGGCGACACACCTTCCCCTTTACTCAAACAATCATTTGAAGCATCAGGCATCCTGCACCCTCCCCTTGTTCAGCAGGTAGAGGATGGGACCTTTAACCTTATCTCCGGTCGCAGTCGCCTATATGCCCTCAAATATTATTTCAAGCAGACAAGCATTCCCTGTCTTGTTCTTCACCCAGCACTTGCTCCGTGTACCTTTCTCCTCTATATCTTGACCGATCAGCAGCTCAACGCGCCACTCTCTCCCATGGAAGTTTCTTTTTTTCTCAAATATTGCCTGGACAAAATGGAAGAGAAAGAAATAGCAGATTTCTTTCTCCCTCGCCTCGGCCTTAAAAAGCAGACGGCTCTAATCCATAAACTGACCCGCCTCTTAACTCTGGAAGAAACGATACAGCAACAGGTACACCACAACCTCATCAGTGACAAGATAGCCTTTGAATTTTTGACGCTGCCACCAGTGGACAGAGTAACCCTTTCATCGCTCTTTGACTTACTGCAACCGGGAACAGGAAAGCAAAACCGGATGTTAATGCTGAGCCGCGACATAGCTCTACGTTCTCAAAAAACGATCTCAGCCTTGCTTGCAGAACAGGAATTCAAGGAAATTCTAGAACATGCAGAGATGAATCCGCCACAAAAATCCCATACTATTCTTGAACTGCTGCAAAGGAAATTTTACTCCAGGAGCAGTGATGCTGAGCTGATCTTTAAAGAGAGGGTGAAAAGGCTCAGGCTCCCTGACAACTTTGAAATCACCCATAGTCTTAATTTTGAGAAAGACGAGGTCTATCTTACCGAAACTTTTCAAGATTTAAAAAGTTGCGAAAATGGCTGGCAGAGGAAACAACGGGAAGGATCAACTAAAAAAGAGTGGGGATTAAACGGATCTGGGATTTAAGGAAATAGTACGATACAGGAGATCACCTTCAACCATGAGATCCTGACCAAGGCGGCTGTAACGGACATTGTGCAGACGGAGAGCATCTTCACTTCCGGCAACATTCATCCCGTCCACAACCGGAGTGCCGGAGCTGCCTGCAAAGATCGGGGCGATAAAAAGGTTGACATGATCCACCAGCTGCTGCCTTAAAAAGGCGCCATGGACAGTCGCCCCCCCCTCAACAAGCAGCGAGACTACTCCCGCACGGGCAAGGATCGTTAACATCTGAAGAAGATCAACCCTGCCATCTGCTCCATATCCCACCTGATGGATAACGACTTTTCCGTTTTTACTGAGCTTTTCTCTTTTCTCAAGATTCGCTTCCGATCCGCAAAAAATCCAGGTGGGAGCAGAAGAATCGAGATGAAGCAGACGGGCACTCTCGGAAATACGCAAATGGGTATCAAGGATGACACGGATAGGGTCCCTCCCCCTGCCATGCACCAGACGAGTGGTAAGCGCAGGATCATCGACCATGACGGTAGCGTTCCCCACCAGGATCGCATCGACACGATCGCGCAGACGATGGACCTTGCGCGATGAGTCAGGCCCGGTCATCCAGCCACTCTGATGCGGCTGGAAACTGATGCGCCCATCCAGGCTCATCCCCGCCTTCATCACGACCCATGGCAAGGACTGGGTGATATATTTAATAAAAGGACGATTAAGAAGACGACACTCGGCGGCAAGTACGCCGCTGACTACCTCAATCCCTTGAGCTTGCAGGTATCGGTTTCCGCTGCCATCAACCAGAGGGTTGGGATCTTCCATCCCGACCACCACCCGCCTTATTCCAGAGGCAACGATCGCCCTGGTGCAGGGCGGGGTCCGGCCGATATGATTACAGGGCTCAAGGGTCACATAGAGGGTGGCGCCGAAGGCCGAATCGCCAGCCTTGCGGAGGGCATGTATTTCCGCATGCGGTGTCCCAGCCTTTTTATGGTAGCCCGTGGCGACCACCGTCTGCTCACGGACGATAACCGCCCCTACACAGGGATTAGGCGAGGTACGACCACGACCTTTACGCGCCTCTTTCAGGGCCAGACGAATAAAATAATGATCTCGCTCTGCGGTCAGCACTCACACCTCTTTAACATCTCTGGCATCTACCAGGGTTTTCAACTCATCGACGAACTCGCTGACATCTTTGAACTGTCGATAAACCGAGGCGAAACGAACGTAAGCGACCTCATCAAGACCGGGAAGCCCCTCCATCACCCACTCACCAATCACCTCGGAGGCAACTTCCTTTGAGCCAAGATCCTGCAATTTCTTCTCAATGTCATCAACAAAGGCATCAATGTCATCACAGCTTACCGGCCTTTTTTCACACGCCTTTTCCAGCCCGACCACCATTTTCTGACGATCCCAGGATTCACGACGCCCATCCTTCTTCACCAATACCGGCATCATCACTTCCAACCGTTCATAGGTCGTAAAACGCTGATTACAGGCCAGACAAGAACGCCGACGCCTGGTAATAGTACTCTCCTTATTCAAGCGAGAGTCAATAACCTTGTTATCAAGATAACCACAATAAGGACACTTCATAGCTTCACCGGCTTATACAGGGTCAACAATGGCAGAAAGAGGGAATTTAGCACAGAGCTCACGTACTTCCTGACGCACCCGGGTGATGCTCTCTTGATCGCGCTTGCTGATAATACGCTCAATCCAGTCGGCAATGAGCGACATCTCCGCGACCTTCAAGCCGCGGGTGGTAATCGTAGGCGTTCCTATACGCACACCACTGGTTACAAACCTGGGTTTACTGTCAAAGGGAATCGCATTTTTATTCACCGTCAGCCCCCCTTGTTCAAGAAGCTCTTCCGCCTCTTTGCCGGTGATATCCTTGTTGCTCAGATCCACAAGAAAAAGATGATTATCGGTGCCTCCTGAGACCAGCCTGAAGTTTCTGGTAATCAAGGCTGCGGCCAGGGCCTTGGCATTTTCTACCACCTGAACCTGATCCGCCTTGAAGGCCTCACTCATGGCCTCCTTGAAACCCACGGCCTTGGCAGCGATAACATGCATCAATGGCCCACCCTGTATTCCGGGAAAGATGTGACTGTTGAGAACCTTTCCCCATTTTTCTTTCGCCAGGATCAGCCCCCCCCGAGGCCCACGCAGGGTCTTATGGGTCGTTGTCGTTACAAAATCTGCATAAGGGACCGGAGAGGGATGTACTCCCGCCGCCACAAGACCGGCAATGTGGGCCATATCGACCAGAAACAAGGCCCCGATCTCATCGGCAATTCTGCGGAAAGCCGCAAAGTCGATAAATCGGGAATAGGCGCTGGCACCGGCCACGATCATCTTGGGCTTGTTTTCAAAGGCAAACTGTTCAACTTTTTCCATGTTGATCTGTTCCGTATCACGTTCAACACCATAGGAAATAAAATTAAAGAGTTGTCCTGAAAAATTAACCCCGCTGCCATGGGTCAGATGACCACCATGGGCAAGATCCATTCCCAGCACCTTGTCTCCTGGCTTCAGGGTAGCAAAATAGACGGCCATATTGGCCTGAGAACCAGAGTGTGGCTGAACATTGGCATACTCGGCACCGAAAATCTCTTTGGCGCGCGAAATAGCCAATGCCTCCACCTGGTCGGCATAATCACAGCCGCCGTAATAGCGTTTCTGCGGATAGCCTTCGGCATATTTATTGGTAAAAATCGAGCCCTGAGCCTCAAGAACCGCCTGTGAGGCAATATTCTCAGAGGCAATCAACTCTAACTGATTATTTTGTCGCTCATATTCAAGCTTGATACTGGTATACACTTCAGGATCTGTTTTTTGCAATGCCTTCATAGCAGAATTACCTTTTGCTTTTCCAGTTGACCGGCAACCGGATTTCTTTTTCATGGACAGACTGAGCCGAAGCCGTCGTTCAAACACTTTCTAAAAAAAAACCGGCATTTCATGTTCACAATGCCGGTCCCTGTTCACTATCGCAAGCTGCCTGCGTCAACTTTGAGTGTACAGTTCAATGCGAGTCAAGTGCCGACCGCCACTGAACTCACCCGCCAGCCAGGTCCGGACTATATCCTCAGCAACGCCCTGACCTGTCACCCTTTCACCCATACAGAGCACATTGGCATTATTATGTTCGCGACTCATGCAGGCAGTATAATGATCATGACACAGGGCTGCCCGCACATGCGCATAGCGATTGGCAGCCATGGACATGCCAAGACCTGTGCCGCAGATCAGAATCCCACGATCCACAGTACCTGCATCAACCTTTTCACAGACCAGCCTGGCCAGATCCGGATAATCAACAGAGGCAGTAGAATAACAGCCCAGATCCTGGACCTCATGCCCCAACTCGTTCACCAGGGATCGGACCATCTCTTTTAAATGAAAACCACCATGATCCGCGCCAATTGCTATCTTCACATCAAACTCCAGTAAAAGGTCTTATGCCGGCCCCTTGTTCAACCAGTATAGCGCTGCATGACAATGACACCGTTGGTGCCACCGAAACCAAAAGAATTGGATACAGCAGCTCGGATATCCATCTTTCTGGCCTTATTCGGCACATAATCAAGATCACAGTCGGGACTTGCTTCCTGCAGATTCATCGTCGGCGGGGCAATCTGTTCATGAATACTGAGGGCCGTAAAGGCCGCTTCAATGCCACCTGCCGCACCAAGCATATGACCGGTCATCGACTTTGTCGAACTGATGGCAAGACTTTTGGCATGATCCCCAAAGACAGTTTTAATGGCCTGAGTTTCACAGCGGTCATTTAAGGGTGTAGAAGTCCCGTGGGCATTGACATAATCGATATCTTCAGGAGAAAGGCCTGCATCATCAAGGGCCATGCGCAGACAGCGCGCCGCACCTTCTCCGTTTTCGGGCGGAGCGGCGATATGATAGGCATCACTGCTGGCACCATAGCCGGTTATTTCCGCATAGATCGTGGCGCCCCGCTTCAGGGCATGTTCCAGTTCTTCAACAATGAGCATCCCCGAGCCCTCAGACATGATAAAACCATCCCGATCTTTATCGAAAGGCCGGGATGCCTGTTCCGGCGCATCATTACGGGTGGAGAGCGCCTTCATGGCACTGAAGCCGCCAACTCCCAAGGGACAGATTACTGACTCGGAACCACCGGTAACCACCATATCACAACTGCCATAGACAATAGAGCGATAGGCCTCACCCACGGCATGAGTCCCTGCGGCACAGGCCGTTGAAAGGGCAAGATTGGGTCCTTTTGCTCCCAGCTGCATGGAGATATGGCCGGAAGGCATATTGGGAATGGCCATGGGAATAAAGAAAGGTGAGATTCTCTTTGATCCACGCTCAAGACAGCTCAGATGATTCTGCTCAATCGTAGGCAGCCCTCCCATGCCGCAGCCGGTAATGACCCCTACCCGCTGACAATTGCTCTCATCGATTACAGCACCACTGTCTTCAAAGGCAAGTTTGGCGGCAGCAATGGCATACTGCACAAAAAGATCAAGGTGCTTGGCAAGTTTTTTCTCAATAAAATCTTCTGCCTGAAAATCCTTTACCTCTGCTGCAATCTTTACCGCATACTCACTGGTATCAAAGCGGGTGATAAGGCCGACNNGTAACGACAACTCTACGCTTTGCCATGTAAACTCCCTCTGGCTAACAGATTCGTTTCTCACACAAACTAGAGGTTCTCACCTTCGACGAAGACCTCATTGTTCAGCTTATTTGAGTTTATTTATATAATCAATGGCATTTTGAACGGTATTGATCTTCTCGGCATCTTCATCGGGAATCTCGACATCAAATTCCTCTTCCATGGCCATAATCAACTCCACCAGATCCAGAGAGTCAGCACCAAGATCATCCACAAAGGAGGCGTTTGGTACTACTTTATCTTTTTCTACACTCAACTGCTCAACAATAATATCGACCATCTGTTGATCTATAGCCATTTTTTTCTCCATTTTTTTTATACGTTAATAAAAACAAAAAAGATCCAACCCGGAAAAACAATTCAACACTTCAGGAGAACCTTTACTTCCAATTCCATCTACATATACATTCCACCATTCACATGCAAGACCTGTCCTGTCACATAGCGACCATCATCGCCAAGCAGATAGGCAACGGCGCCGGCAACATCTTCAGGTGTTCCCAGGGCGGCCAGGGGGATCTCCCCTTTGATCTTTTCCTGAATTTCCTCAGACAATGAACGAGTCATATCAGTCACAATATAGCCGGGCGCAACCCCGTTCACCGTGATATTCCGCGAAGCGAACTCCCTGGCCATTGACTTGGTCAGCCCCACAAGTCCTGCCTTGGCTGCAGCATAATTTATCTGGCCGGCATTTCCAGAAAAGCCGATAACGGAAGTGATATTGACAATCCGACCCCATTTACTTTTCATCATAAAGCGAGATGCGGCCTTGGCACAGAGAAAGGCACCTTTCAAGTTGGTATCGATGACCAGATCCCAATCAGACTCCTTCATTCTCGCCATCAAGCCATCCCGGGTGATCCCTGCGTTATTGACCAGAACATCAAGAGAACCGGTCTCTGTTACTATCTGTTTAAGGGCGTCCTGCACCTGTTCCCCGTCTGCCACATCAAAGCAGATGATATCTGCGCGGCCACCCGAGTCCTCAATCATCTTTTTGGTTTCTTCAGCCGCTGCGGGGTTCGACACATAATTAATGTACACATGACCACCCATGCCGCTGATACGTTGACAGATGGCGCGCCCGATACCACGGCTCCCACCAGTCACGAGTGCTGTTTTTCCGGTAAGGCTCATGACTTGCGCCGCTCCTCAATTTCCGTAAGAAGTTTGGGAACGATCTCATAGAGATCTCCCACCAGACCAAAATCAGCGACTGCAAAGATAGGGGCATCTTTATCCCGATTAATGGCGACAATGGTCTCTGCCGACTGCATACCGGCCACGTGCTGCACTGCCCCGGAGATTCCACAGGCAATGTAGAGTTTCGGCGCCACGGTCTTCCCGGTCTGCCCGACCTGATGGGGATAGCCGATCCATCCGGCATCTACGACTGCCCGAGTTGCGGCAACCGCACCTCCAAGCGAGGCCGCAAGCTCGCGCATCAGGGTAAAGCCCTTGGCACTGTCAAGTCCGCGTCCACCCGCAACCAGGATGTCAGATTCCTGAATGTTCACATTATCCTCTTCCGAGACCACGGACTCAATGACCCGCACCCGTGTTGCAAGGTGCGCGGGCTCAGCATGCACCTCAACAATGTTCCCCTGTCGCTCAGCATCAAAGGCCAGGGCTACCATAACCTTGGGGCGCACTGTCGACATTTGCGGCCTGGAGTTCGGACAGACAATGGTCGCCATGATATTGCCGCCAAAGGCAGGCCGTGTCTGCAACAGGGCACCATCCTCCTCGCGGATGGCCAGCTGGGTACAATCAGCAGTAAGGCCGGCATCGAGTGTTGTGGCGACTCCGGGAATAAAGGAACGGCCTATCGCCGTCGCCCCGGCCAGAACAATCTCCGGTGTATGCTGCCGGATAAGGGATGTCATGATCGCGCCGTACGCCTCATCGGTAAAATGGGCAAGCGCCGGATCATCAATCCGGTACACCGTATCGGCTCCATGAGCAATAAGCTGGCGTGCCGTATCTCCGGTTTCAGAGCCGATCAGGACGGCAGACAAGGGTACCTTACGGGTATCGGCCAGCCTGCGGCCAATGCCCAGCAATTCGAGGGAGACTGGAGCCAGAGCCCCACGTCTGAATTCGCAGTAGACCCAGACTCCGGACCAACCGGTAAGATCAAGGGGAGCATTTTTTTCAGCCCCTTCAATCTTCAGGGCACCAGGTTCACATGTTTCAACGCACGTTCCGCAGAGAGTACAGCCGTCAGCCACGACGGCACAGCCATCGACAACAGTAATGGCGCCAAAGGGACAACTACTCTCACAGATGCCGCAACCGATACACAGGTCCTTATCTATAATCAACATTTCATTTTCTCCAGACTGTATTATAGATACGGATGTAAACTGTCAACAAGCTGTTTGATCTGCTCATCAAGGCTACCAGTAAATACGGCCCGCTGACAGCGTGCCTCCGGAGGAAAGACCTTTACAACCTGAGTTGGAGAGCCGGGAAGACCGATACAGGCAGGATCAGCACCGATATCGGCAGCCGTCAATCTTCTGATCTCCACCTTTTTGGCCCGCATTTTTCCTTTCAGAGAAGGAACCCGGGGCTCGTTGATATCTTTAACCACCGTCAGCAGTACCGGAAGATCAACCGCCAGGACATCATAGCCATCATCCATCATCCGCTCCAGTATCAGCCCGGAATCCGTGGCCTGACGCACCTTCTGCACGCAGGTTACATAGGGGATCTGCAGACGCATGGCAAGTCCCGGGCCAACCTGGGCCGTATCCCCGTCAATGGCCTGTTTTCCACACAAAAGAAGATCAAAGGCGCCAATAACATTGACCGCCTTGGCCAAGGTGTAGGAAGTGGCCCAGGTATCGGCTCCGGCAAAGGCCCGATCAGAGACAAGGACCGCATGATCAGCGCCACAGGAAATAGCCTGCCTGAGGACTTCTTCGGCCTGGGGCGGCCCCATACTCAGGACCGTGACCTCACCACCCAGGAGTTCCTTTAACCGCACTGCCTCTTCCACCGCATGCTGATCATAAGGATTCATGATCGACTGCACACCTTCGCGGGCCAGGGTATTGGTCTTGGGATCCAGACGAACATCCTTGGCATCAGGCACCTGTTTAATACAGACTATGATCTTCATACCATCCTGTTACCCCACCGATCAGGTGCGGCCATATTCCTTGTTCAGTTCCTGTCCAACCACATTGCGCTGAATCTGATTGGTACCCTCATAGATCTGCAGGATCTTGGCATCCCGCATCATCTTCTCCACCGGATATTCACGCATATAGCCATAGCCGCCCATCACCTGCACGGCGTCAGTGGCAACCTTCATGGCCATATCCGTGGCAAAGACCTTGCACATGGAAGAGACCTTGGACATATCATTGGGATGGGCATCGATATGCCTGGCCGCGCCATAGACCAGGGCTCGTGCCGCCTCAAGCTGAATAGCCATATCGGCAAGCATATGCTGCACCGCCTGAAAGGCGATGATGGGCTTACCGAACTGGACACGCTGCTTGGCATAGGTGGCAGCCTCGTCAAGCGCCCCCTGTGCCAGGCCTAAGCCCAGCGCCGCAATCCCGGGCCTGGAAGAATCAAGGGTCTTCATGACGGTTATAAAACCGGTTCCCTTACGACCAATCAGACGATCTTTCGGGATTCGACAATCTTTAAAGATAAGCTCGGTGGTCGATGATGACCTGATCCCCATCTTTTTCTCTTTCGGTCCACAGGAAAAACCAGGATCACCCTCTTCAACCACCAGCATGGAGGCGCCTCGCGCGCCGCGGCTCCGGTCGGTGATGGCAACGATCGTATAGATCTGGGCCTCCCCGCCATTGGTGATCCATTGTTTGGTACCGTTTATGACCCACTCATCACCATCAAGCACCGCCGTTGTCTGAATGCCAGAGGCATCAGAACCGGCGTTGGCCTCGGTCAAACCAAAGGCCGCGAATTTCCTGCCGCTGGCCACGTCTGAGAGATATTTCTCGCGCATTTCCTGAGAGCCGGCAATCAGAATGGGATAGACACCTAAAGAACTGGCGGCAAAGGCAGTGCCCACACCGATACAACCACGGCCTAACTGCTCAAGAGCCAGGACGATGTCAAGACACCCTCCTCCAAAGCCGCCGAACTCTTCAGGGATAGGGATGCCAAAAAGATCAGCCTGAGCCATCTCATTAAGGATTGCCCGTGGAAAGGCATCATTCTCGTCAAGCTCGGCCCGCTGAGGGATAATACGCTCATCCGTAATCTGACGGGCGATCTCCACGATCATCTTTTGTTCTTCAGATAAAAAATAGTCCAATCGTATCTCCTTACTAGAAGTCGTTAAGAAAAATCATGCCAGATCAGTCTGTTGCCAATTCTCATACCATTCGAACCACTCCAGGATCGAGGTAAATTTTGAACAAGTGCTTACCAGCGAATCAAAGCTGCGCCCCAGGTAAAACCACCGCCAAAGGAACAAAGCAAAACGATATCACCGGCCTGTATCCTGGAGGCCCGATTTGCCTCATCAAGGGCAATCGGGATGGAAGCAGCCGATGTATTACCATATTTTTGAACATTTATAAAAACTTTTTCCGCACCGATTCCCAGACGTTCGACCAGCTTATTCAGGATACGGACATTTGCCTGATGCGGAACAACCAGACTGACAGCATCAAGCGCAACCTGTTCCTGCTCCAGCAGGGCCAGGATAGCCTCTTCCATGGCCTTTACTGCATATTTGAAGACCTCTCGACCCTCCATGACGATATGGACACCTGGGCTTGCAGACTGTAACAGTTCGGGATTACAACTGGGAGCTGTGTGCATGTGCAGAAGACTCCACAGATTTCCATCTGAAAACAGCCTGGCCCCGATCACCCCGCGATCCCCCTCGACAGCCCCGAGGACAACGGCACCGGCACCATCACCAAAGATGATACAGGTGTTTCGATCTTCCCAGTTGGTACGACTGGAAAGGGCTTCTGCCCCGATCACCAGAATCTTCTTGCCCGGATCTGCCTGAATATATTTATCAGCAAGGTCAAGCGCATAGACAAACCCGGAACAGGCGGCGTTGATATCGTAAGCAAAGGCCTTGCTGGCACCAATCTCTTTCTGCACAAAACAGGCACAGGAAGGCATAAGCATGTGGGAAGAAATGGTCGCCACGACAATAAGATCAATATCAACAGCAGAGACACCGGCCATTTCTAAAGCTGACACCGCGGCCCTGGCCGCCAGGAGATAGGTTTCTTCGCCTTTTCCACCAATACAACGCGTACGAATCCCGGTCCTGGTCTGTATCCACTCGTCGCTGGTATCAATGATCTTTTCCAGATCCTGATTGGTCATAACCCGCTCTGGAAGATAGGCCCCTGTCCCAAGAATAGCGGTACCCATCAGATTACAAGCTCCTCGTCCTGAGCATTTGCTGCAAGGCCTTCGATTATTCTCTGATTCACCTGTTTTTCTACCATCTTGGCCGCTTCAAGGATTGCATTCTTAATCGCCTCAGCGCTGGATTTACCATGACAGATAATACCGATACCATTGACACCGAGAAGGGGTGCGCCGCCATATTCTGCATAATCCACACGCCTGGCAAAGGCACGGAAGGCGGGACGAGCCAGAAAATAACCGATCTTGGCCGCAGTTGATTTCATAATCTCGTCTTTAAGCATCTGCATGGCAGCCCCGGCCAGGCCCTCACTGAGTTTCAGGCAGATATTGCCGACAAAACCATCACAGACGATAACATCGACATCGCCCTGAAACACGTCACGCCCCTCCACATTTCCCACAAAGTTCAGCGAACTGGCGGCAAGACGGGCATAGGTTTCTTTAACAAGGGTATTGCCCTTGCCAACTTCTTCACCAATGCTGAGAAGGCCAATGCGTGGACGATCTATATCAAATATATGGGAAAAGGCAGAGGCCATGACCGCAAATTGAAAAAGATGCTGGGGACGGCAATCTACATTTGCCCCAACATCCATCATAACGACCGGCTTCTTCAAGGTAGGAAAGATACTCGCAATTCCAGGCCGTGATACATGCTCCATCCGGCCAAGCTTACGCACGGCAGCAGCCATCGTTGCCCCGGAATTTCCGGCACTGACGGCGGCATCAGCCAAACCTTGACGCACGAGCTCAAAGGCAACCAGAACCGAGGAATCTTTTTTCTTGCGGATAGCATCAACAGGTGATTCACCCATTTCCACCACCTCGGCAGCATGAACAATCTGAATCTGTGACGAGCCGATGTCGTCAGACCTCAAACGGTCAAGATGGGCCTGCAGAATCTGCTGGTTACCAACCAAGGTGACTTGCAAACTGCTTTGTTTTACGGCAAGCAATGCCCCGCCAATCAGTTCCTCGGGACCATGGTCTCCGCCCATGGCATCCAGGGCAATCTGCACGATTACACCCTATTCTACATCAACATCAAGGCTCACAACCGTACGACCCTTGTATTTTCCACAACTTGGGCAAAGACGATGTGGCTGTTTTGGCGCACCACACTCACCACAGGTAGACATACCAGGCGCGCTGAGTGCGTCATGCGATCTTCTTTTACGGGTACGAGAGTGAGAATGTCGTCTCTTGGGTAAGGCCATAATATCCTCCGGTAAAAAACAAAACCTGTTTTTCAGGGTAAATTTGAATGAACGTACACTTATACTAACAAACAACCTGCTGATCAACCGCACACAGTCGGTATACTCAGAGATTTCCTACAAGCATGACAGCATATTTCTTTTTTTCACACACAACAGAGTTGAGCACACAAAAAATTTAAAAATAAACAATTTTCACGAGAATGGCCAGAAAAAAAAACAAGGCCGAGAACTTTGTCGCACAATCGTGACAAATCGAGGGACGAATCAATTCCATTTGCCAGCAACAGGGCTGCCAAAAAACCGTCCTGACTACAAGACCTGAGCCAAGCGCTCAGCAGTCTTCGCCAGACGCAGGCTGCTTATCCACAGCGATCGTTTCAAGAGCTGGATGACCAGTTGAGAATCAGTATGCTCAAGGGCTTCCAGGTCCTGACGCCCCAAACAAAAAAGAAGCGATTTCTCGATCCCCCGGACGCCTACTCCACGGATATGTCCTGCCAGCAAACCAGCCTCACCCACCATGGCCCCTGGTTCGAGGATAGCCACCACCTGCATCTTGCGATGAAAGCCTGTTTTTTTGTGTACGGACACCCGCCCCTGTACCAGAAAAAAGACCTCAGCCGCAGGATCGCCGACCTCAAACAGAAACGTATCCTGCTCAAGAGTCACTTCTGTTACCATAGAGTGAAGCCGCTTCTGCTCTTCTACGCCAAGAAAAGAAAAAACCTCTGCATAGCCTTTCTGTTCCAGCCCTAGAGGCTGCCCTGAAAATACTGGATTATTCAAAAGTTCTGTTTTTTTCCTCCAGAAGTTTTACCAAACCGTCAAACTTGTCACGACGGAGGATAGACTTGAACTGTTCCATATAATTGCGAACCAGACTCACCCCTTCAATATTGATATCGTACACCATCCAGCGAGCTTCTTTATTGATCATGATATAATCAACAGGAATCAACTGGCCATTATTTTCAATCCGGGTTGAAACAATCGCTCTGTCGTCCTTTATCCGTTCTCCCATATACTGAATTTCCTGGCCTGAATAACTCTCAAACTTGCCTATATAGGCATTTTCAAGAAGTTTGGTAAAAAGGACCTGAAAAGAGTCCTGCTGCTCTTGAGACAAATTTTTCCATTCCCTGCCAATCACACGATGGGACATCTCACGAAAATCAAAGCGCTGGGTTACATGCCCCATAATCTTGGCACGTCGTTCCTCTTTATGCTCCTCTCCCTTTATGGAAGGATCAATCAAGATATCTATCAAGATCTGCAACGTAGGCCTTAACTGCTCTGTGGGCCCAGGAACCGCCAGGGCAGAAGCGACAGGCAGAAGTGAGCAAAAAACCAATACTAATAAAATATTTACATATTTCATAACGTCATCTTCCTTAAATTTTACAGTAATCTTCTGCACATAAATCTTCATCACAACTGATTAATCATCTCATTTTTCACTGCTCTATCCAGCATCTTGTTCCGCCTGTAGTCCAGATACACCTGACGCATGGAGATATAAGGATCCAGTGAATATCGTTTCATATCTTCATACAGATCCGGGTTTAAAGACAGCAGATTCACTTTATCAGCAGAATAATAAGCAGCCCCCTCGAGAGGTTTACTCAAGACATAGGTGGCAGGATGGGCTAAACTGTCACCTGTAAAACCAACGGTATCACGAAGCGTCAATGGCCCAAAAATCGGCAGACAGAGATACGGCCCCTCACCGAGACCCCACACCCCCAGCGTCTGTCCAAAATCTTCAGGTTTAGGCTCAAGCTTGAATGAACGCAACGCCGGATCACCAAACCCTAAAACACCTGCTGTCGAGTTAATTATAAATCTTGAGAAATCGATCCCCGCATCTGCAACTTTTCCTTGTAACAGATTGTTCACCACCCGCACCGGAGCCGCGA
>DCUN01000045.1:6468-7258 GCA_002327225.1 Desulfobulbaceae bacterium UBA2213 | reverse complement strand
CTCCTCCGCAGAATCTGTGGATAGGCAGCGGTAAAAATTAGAGCATTGCTTCCCCCTGTGGGATTAGGATGGATTTTCCGAGAATCAATCCATTCCACAAAAGAAAAGCAATGCTGATTAAGACTCTACTGAACAAAGTTGAACGTTTCAAGTCGTTCTTTTACGGCTCCGTCTGCGTCATGCTGGTTGGCGGGACAGAAGCCCTGGTTATTGATATTGAGCCACGCCGTAACAGTCGACCAATTTGCCCTGAATGCAGCAAGCGACGCACCGCTTATGATCGACAGCCTCAGCGGTTGTGTGAGTATTTGCCGGTCTGGTCGTTTAAGGTCTATTTTCGCTATGCCCCGCGCCGCGTCAAATGCCCAGAGCATGGCGTCAAGGTCGAGTCTTTGCCTTGGGGGTACGGCAAGGAGCGGATGACCTTTTCGTATCAGGTTTTTCTGTCTCGCTGGGCGAAGCGGCTGTCCTGGAAAGAGACCGCCGACATCTTTGAAACCAGTTGGGACACAGTGTTCCGAGCCGTCAAGTTTGTTGTCGACTATGGCCTTGCCCGCAGAAGTTTTGAGGGCATCACCGAGATCGGCGTTGATGAAATTGCTGTTTTCAAAGGGCACAAGTACCTGACCCTGGTCTATCAGGTCAATGCCGGAGCCAGACGTCTTCTCTGGAGTGGTCCTGAGCGCCGGGTGAAAACATTACTACAGTTTTTCAGGGAGTTCGGGCCGGAATACAGCGCCAAACTTCAGTTTGTCTGCAGCGATATGTGGGCACCGTACCTCAAAGTCAT
>DCUN01000045.1:0-6418 GCA_002327225.1 Desulfobulbaceae bacterium UBA2213 | reverse complement strand
CGGAGAATCTCTCCGAGAAGCAGACAGCCCGCATGGACGAACTGCTCAAACTCAACTTGGCATCGATCAAGGGCTACCTGTTGCGAGAGGACTTTCAGCGATTCTGGGAGTACCAGCGTTTTGATTTCGCGGGAAAGTTCCTCGACAACTGGGTCACCAGAACGTTGCAGACCGACCTGGAACCGATGAAAAAAGTCGCTCGGATGCTGCGCAAACAAAAACCGCTGATCTTGAACTGGTTCAAGGCCAAAGGCGAGATTTCCAGCGGTGCTGTAGAAGGCATGAACCTCAAGGCAAAACTCACTATGAGAAAAGCCTACGGCTTTAGAACCATCAAATGCCTACAAATAGCTTTATATCATGAGCTTAGCAAGTTACCGGAACCTGTGTGTCACCACAGATTCTGCTGACGAGCCAAAAATCATATGCAATTTTCTAACCGGACACTGCTGGCGCTTGGGGAAGATAAAATACTCTGAACGCAAATGTTCTGAATGTTCATTTCCGACTGAGCTAGAGAGTGTCCAACAATTTTTTCCATAACCGATAAAACAGAGTTTCTGTAAACGCAAAAACGGGCTGTCGAAAGATCGGCAGCCCGTTTGTTGTTACCCTCTACAGAAAGATATTTGTCTATACCTTTACCAGTCTCACCTTGGTGTCATAAAACGAGACACTGCCGCCCACCTTGTCGATCATACAGGTATTCTTGAGATGCGGGTCCACCCACATGGCAGCATTGGCATGAATGCCCATGGCCCGGCGTGGATCGCCCTTGATCACCTTGCCGTCGATGGTCTGGTCCATAGCGCCGGTGGCCCAGTGAGCATGGCCCACTGTGAAAGTAATGATCCCAGGCCGGATGGTTTCGGTTACCTGCACCTTGCCCACCATGGGCATCTTCGTACCATTTTTCAGATCCCAGACCCCTTCGGGATTGGTTGAAGACAGCACCCTGACCTTGTCCCCGGTCTTGAGCTTAAGCCGTTTGGCATCGCTGGCATGGATGACGATACCGTTTTCCGGCATGGAGTCTGTGAGGTACTGGTGGCTGATGGTGCGGGTCTTGGTCATCCGCACATCCCGCTGAGTGATCATCTGCAGGTCATAGCCTTTGGACTGCTCTGTGGGCAGCTGGTCGAGTGTGTCCATGATGGGCGTGTACTTGGCCATCCCTAGGTAATGCTTGCCGGTGAAGGCGTCCTTGCACTTGGCGGTTTTTTCCTGATAGAGATTGATGAACTTGCCATACTTGTTGGCCACCTGGTCGCCCTTGTAGCTGTTCTCCTGGGTGTCAAAGCGGCCGCCCCGGTTCAGTACATGCACTACCTTGGCAAAATTCGGCCCGGCTATGGCCTGCCACCGGTCAACGTCAAAGACGTTCTTGGGCAGATGCCGGCGGGAGTTGGTAAACAGCTCGATCTCCGCCGCCGAGGCATCGGCCACCGGCTCCTTGCCGTCGGTGGCCACATTGGCCACCATCCGGATATAAAAGTCGTCGGGCCTGGTCAGGGGCTGGCCCTCGCCAAAACCGTTGAGTCCAAAGCCCGGCAGTCCCAGTTTCTCCGCCAGGGCCAGCCAGACGGCCTCATAGGAGATAGGCTGCTGCTCGCCAAAAACGGTGACAATCTCGTTGGGCGAGGGGATAACCGGCTGGCGGATGGGCTGCACCTTGACCGGCATATTCGGATGCGAGCCCTGCATCTCCCAACGCTCGAGGTAGTGGAGATCCGGGAAGATGTAGTCGGCATACAAAGTGGTTACGCCGATGGTGATATCCGAGGCAAAGTAGAGCGGGATGTGCTCCAGATTGACCAGCGCCTCGATCTGGGTGTGACCGGCGGGCAGGGAATAGGTGGGTGCCCCCATGTAGGAGAAGAGCGCCTTGACCGGGTAGGGATAGGCATCAGCCATGGAAGGCAGAATCTCCTCATAGACATCCGAGGAGAGCGGCCACCAGTTGCGCTTGGCCGGGTATTTAGTCGCCTCGAAGATGGTGGATTCTTCATACTTGGCGTCATGGCGGATGATAGAGAGGCCAAAGGCCTTGCCCGCCTTGGGGGTGATCTTCTTGAAGTCGAAGGGCTGCGCCTCGCTTTTGGTGCCGTCGGTATTGAAGGTGGAGGCCACAATCATGCCGCCCTTCCAGTCGTAATTGCCGATCAGCGTATTCAGGGCCATCAGGGCCGAGATGTTGTAAAAACCGTTAGTGTGCTGGGCCGGGCCGCGATGCATATCGACACAGGCCTTTTTGCCGTAACTGGTGAACTCCTTGGCCACCTCCTCGATCACCTTGGCCTCGATGCCGCAGAGCTTGGCGTAATCGGGAATAGTTTTTTCGCTCACCGTCTCCAGCAGCACCTGCAGGCCGCTCTTGACCTTGATCTTCTTGCCGTCTTTGTCAGCCAACTCAGCGGTGACAAAGAGATCGCCGACTACGGCCGCTGTCTCGTCATTGGGATCAAAGGCCACCGGCTTGCCGCCCTGCATGGCCACCAGATATTCAAAGTTAAACTCCTTGTCATCCTTGTCCTTGCGGGTTTCCTTTTCTTTCAGGCCGATGTCGGAAGCACGCAGCAGGGTGGAGGGTTTGCCGTCTTTATCCAGTTTGATCAGCCAGGAGGCGTTGCACCAGGTGGACTCCTTACCGGCCGCGGCCGCGGCCTTGTTGGCATTGCCCAGATATTTGGCGTCAAACCGCTTGTTTTCCAGAATCCAGCGGGCTACCCCATTGGCAAAGGCGGCATCTGAGCCGGGCAGCACCGGCACCCAGCGGTTGGCCTTGCTGGCCAGTTTGGAAAAACGGGGATCCAGTACGGTGATCTTCAGATCGCCGTCGACCAGACGCTGGGTGATGCGCGGGCTGCGGTTAGGCGGACCATAGTTGGCGTCAAAGAGGTTGGCGCCGACAAACATGATATATGCGGAGTTCTCCTGATCGGCCTGCCAATAAAATTTCTGGCCGTCCTTGAAGGTATCACCCACATACTGCTCGCTTAAAGCCTTGGAAGCGAAGTAAAGCGAACCCTGGCAGACCGTGGTGTGGCCATGGGTATTGGCCGTGCCGAACTGCTCGTTGAAACGCTTGGCGAAATCGGCGCGCCCGCCCTTTTTACGGCCCCACATGTAAACGAACTGGTTGTTCTTAGGACCAAAATCCGGGTGCTCCGGATCGATGAGCTTGTCGAGATTGGCGGCGTGCTTGGTCTTGAACTCGGCGACGGCCGCCTGCTTTTCTTCCGGGGTTTTCTTCTTGCGCAGGGCGGCGACATCTTTGCCCATCTCTTCGTAAACCTTGGCGTCTTTAAGAACAAAGAGATCCTTCAACCCGGTAACCTGGCGGTTTTCCTCGCCCGGCACCTGCTTGAAGAGCAGGCCGCCGTCCACGATCTCGCTGATGGCCTGGTCAAAAGGAATGGCCTGCCACTTGCCCTCGCCGCGCTTGCCCGCCCGTTTCAGCACCCGGCTGATCCGGTAAGGGTCGTAGGCGCCCTGATGCCCGGCCTGGCCCTTGGGGCAGATACCACTGTCCAGCTTGGCGGCGTAGTTCGGGTCTTCCTTCATGGGCAGATGGGGATGGAGGGTGAAGGGGTTGTAAGGGTTACCATCGATCTTTACCGCCACCCCGTCGAGGATCTTGACCTTGATGCCGCAGCCGGTATTGCAATTGAGGCAGACGGTGTAGAGGATATTTTCGGCCTTCATCAGTTCGTAGGCCTCGGCTGCTGTCAGCTCTCCGGCTTCGACCCGGGAAATCAACATGCGGGCGAAATCCAGCTGACTGGCAGCCAAGGCTGCACAACCGGCCAGGGCGGTTTTTTGCAGAAAATCCCGCCGGGAAAGGCCGGATTGTTCGTCCTTTTCTTTCGTTTGTTTCAAATTATTCATGACTCCTCCAAAGAGATAATTTCATACGGGGCTGTGTGTTACCGATACAGGGTTTCCAGTTTCTCATTGGACACATAGTAGACTCTGGGGGCCGTGCCCTTATCCGCCTTAAGAATCTGCACCTTGTTGGCCTTCTTCACCTGGGCGATCAGGCTTTTGGGGTCGTTCTCATCGCCGAAATATCCGGCCCGGCCGATACAGGTGGTGATACACTGAGGAAGCATGCCGTTTTGTAACCGGTGTACGCAGAAATGGCATTTACGGGCATTGCCGATGGGCTGGTTTTTGCCGGAACGGGGCCATTGCTTGCCGTATTCAAAGGCGGGCATGGTCTCGTATTTCTGAATGGCGGGTGTCCCTTCGGTGTGAAACCCGCCCGCGTCGAGAGTTCGTGCGCCATAGGGACAGGCGGGGACACACTTGCCACAGCCAATGCACTTGGCGTAATCGATGGGCACGGTGCCAGCAGCAATGCCATTAGTTTCTTTCCAGGTCGCCTCACCCTTCACCGGGCAGGCGTCCACACAGGGAGGCTTGTCGCACTGCATGCAGGGTCTGGGAAGAAATGTACGGGAGACCTTGGGATACTTGCCCTGCTCGTATTCGTACACGGGCCGGTATTGCATCTTGGGGGGCAACTTATTTTCGGAAACGCAGGCAATGGTGCAGGCGTGGCAACCCACGCATTTGCGCAGGTCGATGAGCATAGCCCACCGCCGCTCCTCAGGATTCTTCTTCAGCGCCTGTTCAAGCTCTTCGTGCATGGTAACGAGAATGTCGCTCATGGTTTCTCCTTGGGGAATTATTTTATATGACACTTAGCGCAATTGTCCTTGACCTCAAAGGCTTTAGTCCCATTATGACAAGCACCGCAGGATGCTCCAGCCTTCATGTCTTTCATGGTTACGGTCTTGTGCTGCTTGATGTTAGTGAAAAGCTTTGGGTGGCAGGCCTGGCAGGTCTGTTCCAACCCGACTACATGGCGCTCATGGCTGAATATCACGTCCCCCCCCTTATTCTTCAGGATAATTTCGCCACCCCCAACCGCTGCCATTGCAGATGGGGCCGTTATCACCAGTAATGCCAGAACAATCAGAATCTTTCTCATAGTCGCTCTCCTTTAGTGTTTGTTTGCGTCGGACCGTTTTCCTATGATGCAACCAGCAGTGTCCGGTTAGAAAATTGCATGATATTTTCTAACCGGACACTGCTGGGTAATCTCAGACCCCTTCTGTGTAATAGGCGCCGAATTTTTCCGCCTCGGCTCACATTGAGCTGTGGGAGATGTTATTGGGCGAACCGTAAACCTTGGTCATGGTTTCATAGAGTACATCGCGCAGATAGGTGTAGCGCCCGCGCATCAGGGCGTATTTTTCGCTTTCATCGTTTTTGCGCAGCTCCATCATCTTGTCGGCGATGGTGTTGTAGGCCTCATCCCAGGAGATAGGGACGAACTTGGGATCCACGCCTCGCCCCTTTGCAGGGTTGGTCCGCTTCATCGGCACCTTAATTCTGTCGGGATCATAGACCTGCTGCAGGGAAAGGTGACCGCGGGGGCAGCAGTATCCATCATTCTGCTTGGAAAAGCGGTTTCCCCGGACTTTGGTGGCCCTGCCGTCTTGGACAAACACCTCCACCGGACACCATGTTGTGCAGCCCTAGCAGGTGGAAGGCTTCCATTCCCCGGGCAGCTCACCTATTTGCTCTTTTTTTTTGGCGTCCTCAGCAAAAGCGTTCAGCGTTGGTTTGCCCAAGGTTGCTGTTGCGCCAGCGATAGCGGAGAGTTTTAAAAAATCCCTACGTCTGATTTTCATCCGATTCCTCCCTTCTGTATTGGTGAGAATTTCCTTTTAGGGCAGCCCGCCATCAATACCAGGGCACTGATGACGGGTGGTCGACCCTGTGCCGCCACATTGTGATCACTGTGATTAAAATTTAATCACAGATTTTTTTAAAAATCAAATTTCCGCGGGTAATGTAAATTCAGGCTTCGGCAACGCATACCTAAAAGAGGCATTTTTTTTGGACACGAGGGAACACATGAGGAGGAAGAATTATAAAGAACTCCAATAAAAAGGCCGAATTCAGCGATTTTTCGCTGTTTTCTATGTCCATCTTTCGTACAATTTAAGCAAAATCAATATGTTATATTATAACTATCGCCTATGTTTTACGAGGTCTGGACTTATACAAGCGACCACCCCAACATAACATCTTGGTAGACCCCTAACTTGCAAACTCTGACCCCAAGCTCACTCCAACAAGCCAACCTTCCATGTCCTCGTCGATGCCCTGACCGCCCATTTTCGCGGTCAGGCCCGGACATCTCTTGGATTACACCCTGTAATCTCTCGCTGCCTCGCTGTTATTGCCTGACGCTACCCTGTGATCGCTTACCATTATTGATGTATTCGTAAGCACGGATATTGTCAAACCGGCATTTTAATAAGGATTCTTCCGGATGTAACTATTGTTACATCCGGAAGAGTTTTTTGTTTTTGAGTGATGTAACGCCTGTCATTGTTGTCTT
>DCUN01000133.1 GCA_002327225.1 Desulfobulbaceae bacterium UBA2213 | reverse complement strand
GCAGGATGGGCTAAACTGTCACCTGTAAAACCAACGGTATCACGAAGCGTCAATGGCCCAAAAATCGGCAGACAGAGATACGGCCCCTCACCGAGGCCCCACACCCCCAGCGTCTGTCCAAAATCTTCAGGTTTAGGCTCAAGCTTGAATGAACGCAACGCCGGATCACCAAACCCTAAAACACCTGCTGTCGAGTTAATTATAAATCTTGAGAAATCGATCCCCGCATCTGCAACTTTTCCTTGTAACAGATTGTTCACCACCCGCACCGGAGCCGCGACATTATTAAAGAAATTACCAAAGCATTCTCTAAAATCAATAGGAACTACAGCCGTATAGGCAGTGTTGACGGGTTTCAATATCCAAAAATACAATTTGTCGTTCACCTGAAAGAAAACCCTGTTCATCGACTCCAGAGGATCATACACCTCTTCTGCTTCAAAGAACGTATCAAGATCTTCATCCCCAAAATCATGCGGCAAAGCAACCGTACCTTCAGCCTCATCGGCCTGTATAGCCATGACAGGTACAAGCGTGAAAACCAGGAACAAGAAAAGCGTTAAAACATTTTTTGGAACCATAGTCTCTGTTTCACTCCTGATAAAATTAATCCAGACCTATCTGTTCAAGACATTGAGCCAAACCGTCAGGGCTATCAAACTGCAAGGCCTGATAGGCATAGTCTTTGGGAGCAATCTTGCGCATCATCCCTTTCAGCACGGCTTTGGGGCCGACCTCAATAAAGGTATCCACTCCTTGTCCGATCATAGCCTGGATGAGTTCAAACCAACGAACCCTGGAGGCGATCTGCCGGGCCATTATTTCTCTTATTATGGCAGGTTCCTCTTCCACTGTTGCCGAGACATTAAAATAGACCGGGGTCTGCGGACGACTGAAATCCACGCCGGCCATAAAGAGGGCAAAATCAGGAACGGCATCAGCCACCAGTGGACTATGATTGGCCACACTGACTGCCAGAGGAATAACTTTCGCGCCCCTCTCTGCGGCAATGGCACTGATGGCATCCAGCGCCGCCACTTCCCCTGAGATTACAATCTGCTGCTCGGTATTATGATTGGCGACGGTGGCCACACCAGCGTCTACGCACTGGGCGATCACCCCTTCAACCTCAGCGACATTCAGGCCAAGCACGGCCCGCATTGCCCCCGGATGCCTTTGCCCTTCCCGTTCCATCAGCATGCCGCGCCTCGAAACAAGACGCAGGGTATCCTCAACACTGAGCACCCCGGCAGCACAGAGGGCTGAATATTCACCCAGGCTGTGTCCGGCAAAACAGCTGGCGGCAACGCTTCCACCCAAGGCCTTCTGCAGCGCCTGCCAGCAGACAAGATTGGTCACGGTAATGGCCGGCTGCAGATGGGTGGCCCTGACCAGTTCCTCCATGGGCCCGTCATTGCAGAGCGTACGCAGGGAACAACCACACACCTCCTCGGCCCGCTCCATAATAGCCGCACAATCACCATCCGTTTCAATAAATTCCCGGCCCATGCCCAGATATTGTGAACCCTGGCCCGGAAAAAGAACTGCTATTTTCATCTCAACACCTTTCGATATATGTACTCTGAAACGGTCCAGGCCTGAACCTTCATTTTTCAAGCTCCCTTTTTCTTCTACCAGCTCTTTCTTCCAAAATATTGGCAAGTAGAAAAACAGCCACCCCGACACAGATCGCTGAATCGGCCACATTAAAGGCCGGCCAGTGATACGTTCCGATATAGACATCCAGAAAGTCCACCACAGAACCTAGCCGGACGCGATCTATCAGGTTGCCAAGGGCGCCGCCGCCAATCAAGGGCAGGCTGATTGCATAGAAAGTGTGAGCATGCCGCATTCGAACCCAGGCAAGCACAATCACCACCAGAGCCACAGCCCCAAGGATCAGGAACAGGTAATGGCGCCAAGCCCCTGTCTGTCCGGCCAGAAAACCAAAGGCGGCCCCCTTGTTCGTCAGATAGGTGAGACTGAAAAAGCCGGGGATAAGTTCCCGGGATTCATATAAAGAAAACGAGTTCAGGATCCACAACTTGCTTACCTGGTCCAGACTCACTACCGCAATGACTATTGCCAGAAAACGTATCATTTAGGCGGACGCCTCCGGAACCATCTCCGTCACCACGGAAGCACAGCGACCGCAGAGCTGAGGATGCTCCAGACTCTGGCCCACCGTGATTGAGCGAATCCAGCAGCGTTCACACTTCTCTCCCTGCGCCGGTCGCACTGCCACAGAAAGCCCTGCAAGCTCCTTGCTCACATAGGGAGTGAGCCCAAGAGGAGCAAAGTCATCACGCTCATCACAAATGGTCAACTCAGAGACGATGCAGACATCCTTGATGGCTTGCCATTCCTGATGAATAAATTCCGCCCATTCACCGTTCACCTTGAGTAATATTTCCGCCTCCAGGGGATGACCGATCACCTTTTCCTGACGCGCCCCTTCCAGGGCCCTGGTAATCTCTGAACGAACCATGATCAGTTTTTCCCACCTGCCCTCCAGCTCACCATCACGCCTTTCCGGATGCAGTGGTGGAAATTCCACAAAGAAGACACTCTGGTCAAGGGGCGCATCCGGAGCAAGATTATAGAGAGACTCCCACGATTCGGCCGCGGTAAAGCTGAGCACCGGGGTCATAAGGCGAAGCAGACCATCCAGGATCTCGTGGAGCACTGTCTGGGCCGCACGGCGCGGAAGCGACTCCTTGCCGGAACAGTAAAGTCTGTCCTTGAGGATATCCAGATAAAAGGCACTCATGGTCAAGCCGCAGAAATAATTGAGCCCCTGATGGATCGAATGGAATTCAAAGCGTTCGTAAGCCGCCGTCACCCGTCCTTTCAACTCCTCAAAACGGGCCAGGGCCCAGCGATCGATCTCCGGCAGATCAGCATAGGCAACACGATCCTGATCAGGATCAAAATCAAAAAGATTGCCCAGCATATAGCGGATGGTATTGCGGATCTTCCGATAGGCATCGGCCACCTGTTTCAGGATCTCATCCGAGACCTTGACATCATCACGGTAATCCTCGCTGGAGACCCAAAGACGCAGAATCTCGGCCCCGAATTTATCGATCACCTCCTGGGGAGCGACTACATTACCGACGGATTTGGACA
>DCUN01000187.1:1006-5139 GCA_002327225.1 Desulfobulbaceae bacterium UBA2213 | reverse complement strand
GCCTTTGAGGTGCAGGGTCTGGATCCTTCCGTTCACTGTATTGCAGTGACCGGAGAGGGCAGTCCCATGGATAATCCTGCCCGGTATCTCCGTTCTTTTTATATGTTTGATTATATCGGCGGCCGATACAGTTCAACCTCAATGGTCGGGGCGGTCATGCTCGGTTTCGCCCTCGGGATTGAGCCGGTGCTGGAATTTCTTGAAGGCGCTTCTTTAATGGATCAGGCGGCGGAAGAGCCGGAGCTGCGGCAAAATATGCCCCTCCTCCTGGCAATGCTGGGGGTATGGAACCATACCTTTCTCGGCGCTTCAACTCTGGCTGTTCTACCTTACAGCCAAGCACTGCACAGGTTCGCGGCCCACCTCCAGCAGTGTGACATGGAGTCCAACGGCAAATCCGTATCGCGCTATGGAGAACCGGTGGCCGGGAAGACCGGTCCGATTCTCTGGGGCGAGCCGGGGACAAACGGTCAGCATGCCTTCTATCAGTTACTGCATCAGGGTACGGAGATTGTGCCGGTGGAGTTCATTGGCTTCCGTCACAATCAATATGGGGAAGATCTTGAGATTGAAGGGACGACCTCTCAGCAGAAACTGGTGGCCAATCTCCTTGCCCAGTCTCTGGCCATGGCCATGGGGCAGGACAACGAGAACCCGAACAGGAGATTCCCGGGGAACCGTCCGAACGTGATTCTCCTGGCTGAGCGATTAACCCCGAAGGTCATGGGGGGGCTTCTTGCTTTATATGAGGCCAAGATTGTCTTTCAGGGATTCTGCTGGAATGTTAATTCGTTTGATCAGGAGGGCGTGCAGCTGGGCAAGATACTTGCTGGTCGAGTGCTGGCCTTGATGCGAGGGGAGAGGGGAGAGGGTGATTCTTCTCCTGAAAAGGATCTGCTGAGGATAGCAAAAATGGTTGGAGAATGATGAAAGCGGGAATGAATACGGGTTCATTTCCGGGTGAATATTCATTCGTTTTTTGTTGACAAAAAAATTGTTCAGAGATATTGTCGATCGCTGAATGATTATTCAAAAGTGTATAGTATGAGGTGGACTTGTACACAACACCATTTGAAGGATGGTGTTTAAAGGTGAGGCATTCAAAGAGTAATAGCCAGTACTGTTTCGCATTCTGTAGTTGGAAAGGCCAAAGAGTGATGGTGTGTATATTTTGGTAAAGGTAGAAGTTAACTTAGTAATTTAAAGGAGGAACATTCATGGCAAAGCATGAGACACCCCTGTTGGATGAGCTTGAATCAGGCCCATGGCCAAGCTTCGTTACCGACATCAAGCGTCAGGCAGAGAAAAGCCCACAGTGCTGGGATATTCTTGGTCAGTTGGAGCTGTCATTCAAAGAGAGAATTACCCATTGGAAACATGGCGGTATCGTCGGCGTTTTCGGCTATGGTGGTGGTATTGTCGGTCGTTATTCAGATATGCCAAAGCGTTTTCCAGGTGTTGAGCATTTTCACACCGTTCGTCTTGCCCAGCCTGCTTCCAAGTACTATTCCACCAAGCATCTGCGCGACATCTGTGATCTGTGGGAGAAATATGGCTCCGGTATGACCAATATGCACGGATCGACCGGTGATATCGTTATGCTGGGTTGCCGCACCGAGGCCCTCGAGCCCTTCTTTTATGATCTGACCCATAACCTGCAGCAGGATCTGGGCGGTTCGGGTTCCAACCTGCGTACCCCGGCCAACTGTCTTGGTCAGTCCCGTTGCGAATGGGCCTGTTATGATACTGAAGAGTGTTGCCATCATCTGACCATGCACTATCAGGATGAGATCCATCGTCCAGCATTCCCGTATAAGTTCAAATTCAAGTTTTCCGGTTGTCCGAATGACTGTGTAGCTGCCATTGCCCGCTCAGATGTGGCGGTTATCGGCACCTGGAGAGATAATATCCGTATCGACCAGGCTGCCGTTAAAGAATATATCGCTGGTAATGTCCCACCAAACGGCGGCGCCCATGCCGGTCGTGACTGGGGTAAGTTTGACATTCAGAAAGAGGTTATCGCCCTTTGCCCAACCGAGTGTATGTGGATGGAAGGTGGTGAGTTGAAGATTGATGATGCTGAATGTACCCGCTGCATGCATTGTCTCAATGTTATGCCTCGTGCCCTTCGCCCTGGCGCAGAGCAAGGTGCAAGTGTCTGTGTTGGAGCCAAGGCCCCGATTCTTGATGGTGCCCAGTTTGCCACCCTGATTGTTCCCTTCATGAAGGTTTCGGCCGACAATGAGTTTGAAGAGTTGATCGAGTTTATTGAGAAGATCTGGGATTGGTGGATGGAAGATGGTAAGAACCGTGAGCGTGTTGGTGAGACCATGCAGCGTGTTGGACTGCCGACCTTTATCAAGGTAATGGGTCTTGAGCCAATTCCACAGCATGTGAAAGAGCCACGTTCCAATCCTTACGTTTTCTGGCAGGAAGAAGAGGTTGAGGGTGGATGGGATCGTGATGTTGAAGCGTTCCGTGCTCGCCACGCTGCTTAGAAGCCGTTACGAAACAACTTGCGCATTCATAAATATTTAGTTACGGATTCTTATGCCGCTCTGGATGTCAAAATTGCCAAGTTGTTTATTGATAACGGCCTAATTAGAAGTTAAATCGAGTTTATCCTCGTAAATATAAGGAGGTTACATTATGGCCTATGATCCAGCCAACCCGATGTCTGACCGTATTTCCGACATTGGTCCCAGATATTATTCTGAGTTTCATCCACCAGTTGTTAAAGCCAACAAAGGTAAATGGCTGTGGCATGAGATCACTCAACCTGGTGTTCTGGTTCACAAATCAGAGACCGGTGATGAGTGCTGGACAGTCCGTGTCGGGGCTGCCCGTCTGATTTCCATCGAGCTTATCCGCGAAATGTGTGATATCGCAGATAAACATTGTGACGGTTTCTTCCGTTTCACCACCCGTAACAACGTAGAGTTCATGGTAGATGCCAAAGCCAAGGTTCAGCCACTTCTCGATGATCTGGCTGGCCGTGGTAACAAGTTCCCCGTGGGTGGAACCGGTGCCGGCGTTACCAATATCGTTCATACTCAAGGGTGGGTTCATTGTCACACCCCGGCCACCGATGCCTCTGGTGTTGTTAAGGCCGTTATGGATGAGCTCTTTGACTACTTCACCTCCATGACCCTGCCAGCTCAGGTACGTATTGCCCTTGCCTGCTGTTTGAACATGTGTGGTGCTGTTCATGCGTCTGATATCGCCATCCTTGGTGTGCATCGCAAGCCGCCTATGATCGATCACGCTCGTATCACTGGTGTCTGCGAGCTTCCTCTTGCAATTTCATCGTGTCCTCTTGGTGCTGTTAAGCCGGCCAAGGCCACGGTGAATGGTGAGGAAATCAAGACTGTACAGGTAAATGCTGAGCGTTGTATGTTCTGCGGTAACTGCTACACCATGTGTCCTGCCATGCCTCTTGCCGATCCTGAAGGTGACGGTATCGCCATCCTGGTTGGTGGCAAGTGTTCCAATTCAAGGTCGGCCCCAAAATTCTCCAAGCTGGTTATTCCATTCCTGCCCAATACTCCGCCACGTTGGCCGGAGACCGTTGCCGCAGTTAAGAATATCCTTGAAGTCTATGCCAAAGACGCCCGCAAGTATGAGCGTGTAGGTGAGTGGGCAGAGCGGATTGGCTGGGAGAAGTTCTTTGAGAAGTGCAATATTCCATTCACCATCAAGTCTATTGATGATTACCGTCTGGCTTATGACACTTGGCGTACAACTACTCAGTTCAAGTACACCTCTCATGTAAAATAATTGACATGATGACAGGGCCGATTTTAAATGGTTAAAATTGGTCCTGTCTGCTGGATGCTTGCCTGTTCAAAATTTTTTTAGGAGTAAGTGCTATGGCATTAAGTATTGAAGAGCTCAAGGCTGCGATCCTGAAGAAGGCAGAAACTGCTCCGAAACCACAGCTCTACATCAAGGACTTTTATACCTGTGATCCTGAAGCAAAGCCACGCGTGGTTAAGAATGCAGCCAATGATCTGGTTAAGGAAGGAAAGATGATGTTCTGGTCTTCCGGTTCTACCACCATGTATGCCATGAAAAATCGTATTAAAGATGAAGAAGGTGCAGGTGGCGTGAATTAGTGCCTTACAGATTTTTTT
>DCUN01000187.1:0-968 GCA_002327225.1 Desulfobulbaceae bacterium UBA2213 | reverse complement strand
TTTTTGAACTCGGCACTTTTTTTTTGCCTTTTGCTCACGAATGCCATGAATGAGATTCTTTTTTTGGAGACAGTTGATTCGACACACCGGGTAGCACGTGAACTTGCTGCTGAAGGTAAACCGCAGGGCTTTGCGGTCCTGGCTGCTCGTCAGCTTGCGGGGCGGGGTCGGCTGGGGAAGAGCTGGCAATCGCCTGCCGGCATGGGCCTTTACTGTACGATCTTGCTGCGACCTGCTTTGAAGCTAGAAGATTATTCCAAAATAACCTTGACGGCCGGGCTTGCTGTGAGTCAGGTACTTGAAGAGATGTGTCATCTGCAAGTGCAGTTGAAGTGGCCTAATGATATCTATATTGCTGGCCGTAAGTGTGGTGGTATCCTGGTGGAGACATCTTCCCTGCAGGGAGAAGCGGAGGAACACTTCGCCCTTGTGGGCATAGGGGTGAATGTCAATGGTGACAGAGACTCCTTTCCTCCTGAACTGCAGCAGAGCGCAACCTCCCTCTTTCTTGAGAGCGGAAAAGAATCTGACATCCTGACTCTTTTTACAGGAATCCGCACCAGGCTGTTGCAACTCATATCACAGCTGGCAGGTGAGGGCTTTGCCGATATCCTGGATCAGTGGCGAGAACGGGACATGTTGCATGGGAAGTGGATGCAGTGGCTTACGCCCAAAGGTGAGATCGTCTATGGGGAGTCTCTCGGGGTAGACAGCTGTGGAGTACTGTCAGTGCGGGATCGCTCAGGAAGGAGGCACAAAGTGTTGTCGGGTGATGTGGCTTTGGCCGCAAGATTAAATAAAAGAAAGGAGAAGACAGAAAAAAATATCTTGATCAACTTGACCTGATTGAATATTTTTTCTGTCCTCTGTCCTCTGTCCTCTGTCCTCTGTCCTCTGTCCTCTGTCCTCTGTCCTCTGTTATTAATATCGGTAATAATCAGGTTTGTAAGGGCCTTCCATGGGGACAC
>DCUN01000055.1 GCA_002327225.1 Desulfobulbaceae bacterium UBA2213 | reverse complement strand
AAATAGATGACGACGGCCGAAACTCCGATAATGGCGGCCAGCGAGGCCGGAACGGCCTTGGTGAGCTTGGGCAGGAAATGGATAATGGCCATGGTTGTCAGGACAAAGCCGAGCATGGTCCACAACGGCATGCCGCTTAACCAGGATAAGGAGGTATCCGCTCCGGCGACCTTGAACTGGTCGAGCTGGGACAGGAAGATGACGATGGCCAGGCCGTTGACAAAACCGAACATGACCGGATGGGGCACCAGGCGGATGAATTTGCCCAGACGCAGCAGGCCGATCCCGATCTGGATGATCCCCATCAGGACGACGGCGGCGAACAGGTATTCCACCCCGTGCCTGGCCACCAGACTGACGATGACCACGGCGATGGCGCCGGTGGCCCCGGAGATCATGCCGGGCCTGCCCCCGAAAAGCGCGGTGACGAGGCCGATGATGAAGGCTGAGTAGAGTCCCACCAGGGGGCTTACATTGGCGATGAGCGAGAAGGCGATGGCCTCGGGGACCAGGGCGAGGGCGACGGTCAGGCCGGAGAGGATCTCGTTCTTGGCGGTCAGCTGAGAACTTTTTAGAGATTCAACAAAAGTCATGCGGCTCCTTTTTTTGCTGGAATGATATACCCTGCCGCAAACGACGAGGTATCTGGACGGGTAAAGAATGCTCGCGCCGTCACAAGCGCGGGGACTTTGATCCGCAAGGATTTAATCCATCGGGGATGTATTTCCAATCTGCATACGGCGATGTAAGAAATGCAAGGTACTCTGGAATATCCTGCCGCTTCCAGCGAGGTGATTAATCGAGGAGTACTGAAAGCGATTTCTGGTGTCTGAGACTTGTCATGCAGTGGACTGGGAGGGGGGACACTGATTGAAAAGATTAGAGCGGAACAGAAAAAAACCTCATAACATATCAGAAAGCGTTGGTTAAATCAAGTTTTATGTTCTCCCCCGCAAAAAGGGTAGAGGAAAACCAAGAGGAAAACCAAGAGGGAAAACCAAGGGGACGTTGTTGACTTGTTGACTATTTCGGACATTGGATGTGAAATCACAACCGAAAACCAAAGTCTTTGGGGTCGGTTAGTCGACAAATCAACAACGTCCCCTTAGGCTAGGCTCTTAGGCTCCCAGAAAAATCCCTAAGACCGTGATAGCCAAGAGTGTTTGAGAGCGGTATTGTTTTTGTGGAGAGCGATCAAGACAGTAAATCCCCACCTTCTAGTGAAGAAGACTGGGGCAATTGACCCTTCAATGGGCGAAATGCTCCAGCACGGATAGTGTGTATCCCGGTTTTTCAAACAAGAATTATGTGTGGATTCCGTACTTTTTAGAGAATTCCTTGTCGCGTAACCGCCGTTGGCATTCATTCATGCCGTACCTTCAACAGATTCTGCGGATGAATCAAATTTCTTGGGCCATTTTCACTTTCATGGTTGATAATTTTTCTGGGCGGTGGCATATCTTTTGCAAGATATCCTTTTATAAGAAAGAAACTTTCATAAAGGAGAATGAGATGACTGCAAGAGAAGCAATCAGAATTCTAATGGAGAGCCCCTTCTATTTCAAGATGGAGATTATGAATCGTCTCGTTCTCGTGAAGGAGTATTGTTTAAACTACTCTGCTGCTGCCAGCCGTTGATCCCATCCTTGTCAATGCAGTTAAGAAGGATTTCGCCTGCCCCAATTCGGCATCAATATCCCGTCCTTCCCTGTCACCTTTGACGGTACATTGATACCAGCAACACTCATCCTTGGTCAGTACCCCAACGACATAAAAATAGGCAGAGCCAACTGAATGACCCTGCCTATGGTATTCTTCGTAGTGTAGCCTTCACGGCATACTTGTAGTGCCACCCACGCTAAGCCTTGCGGCAGAGACGGCCAAAGGCGCCGGGAATATAGGCGGATGACCAGAAGGCGAGGCCATGCTGGCCTTGATTGCGGGGCTGACGGTAGGGAAGCCTAAGAGGTATTGACGAATGCCACGAAACCTTTATGCTCAAGTTAAAAACACATAATTTGGTGAATTCTAACTGAACTTGAAGACTCTTTTTCAGATGCCTTGGATTAACCTCATGGCCTTTCGGTAACAATGGGAAAACAGACTCCTATCACCTCACCGGGAGGGGTGAAAAATGACGGATCATTTGGCGGAGTATGGCGGCAAAATTCTTAACGGCGGTTTTTCGGCCAAGCTGTGTCGGCGACTTACGGAGTGTATAACTGCACTAGAAGCCTTGGACAAAATATCCTCGCCCATCATTCCTTACATCGCCGCCTGGTGCGGGGATGGAAAAATTATTTGGTATGAATATGCCGGGAAGCGGTTTTTGACCCTTCTTAATTGTCAACGGTCTGAAATTGCCGAAGTTTTTCAGCAGAGCATTGTCGATCGTCGATTGTATCGCTATGCGGACCGGGAAACCAAGGTTGAAGAGGAGATTGTCACCAGAGCCGAGCTGCGGGGCGATCAAAGCGATCTGCGCGAGAAGGTAAAAAGAGAGGGTGTGGTTGAATTTATTTACCAATTGGCCCTGTCCGGGGAGAAGACGATCTGGCTTAAGGACCAAGCCATGATCGAAGTATTTGCCGACGACGAGATCTGTCTCTCCATTGGCTGCCTGACCGAGGTCACCAAGGAGATGGAACAGAAGGATTTACTGGAAAAAATCGGATATTTCGACGAACTTACCAAGTTGCCGAAGCGGGCCATTATGCAACGAATTATCGAGATCAACATCGGCAACCTCCACCGGGGCCACATCAATGACTTTGTTTTTATGATGCTGGACCTCGATCATTTTAAAACAGTGAACGACACCCATGGCCATCAGGCGGGAGATAATGTGCTGGTGAGTTTGGCAGAAGTAATGCGCTCCACCAAACGGCAGGAAGATGAGATTGGCCGCTATGGGGGGAGGAATTTTATGGTTTCTCCAGCGGTGATTTAAAGAATGGGCTACAATTTGCCGAGCGCTTACGGTTGGCGGTAGCGGCTACCGATTTCATTTACAATCAGCAGCGGATTCCGGTGACGGTCTCCATCGGCTTAGTGGCGGCCAGTCAGTTGGCGAGGGTCGGTAAAATTACCGTGGAGGAGCTGATCCGGATAGCGGATCAGCGCTTGTATGTGGCCAAGCAAGGCGGGCGGAACCGGGTGGTCGGTGAAGATCCGCTGTAAGCTTGCTTTGATAGATACCCTCCTGCTCACCTCTGCGCATGAGCCAGATTCAGCTCCTAGCCCGCATTTCTCATTAGCCCTCGATTTTATCAAAAACCAATGTCGATGGATCGAATTTTCTTCTTATGGCCTCCAAGCCACAGAGGCAAAGCCCAAGTTTCCTCTTTACATGATCACCTTTTCCTGTCATGCGTTGATTTACTACGGATTACCCGTCAACAGAGTGAACCAAGGGGACGTTGTTGACTTGTTGACTATTTCGGACATTGGATGTGAAATCACAACCGAAAACCAAAGGCTTTGGGGTCGGTTAGTCGACAAATCAACAACGTCCCCTTAGGCTCCCCGTTAAAGGAGGCTTCTATATTATTCTGGAACTGTCAAACTTTTGTTGTCCCCCGGCAAAGCCGGGGGTTTACCTTAAAGAAATTAGAGCAGTGATGGTTTTCAAAATATATCTTATGATTTAAACAAGTTAGGTAAACACGCAACATAACAGTAGACATGTAATATTCACGACCAGTATCAAGTTGGTTGAGGTTCGTTCTGACAATCCTAATTTTGTGAGTCTGGATCGGATGCTACCTGTTTCTTTTTCACCTTTTCTTGCTCAGCAATTTCAGGATAATATTTTTCTAAGCACTTTTCACAAATGCCATGACTGAACTGGGCCTCTGAATGTTCGGAAATGTATTTTTCAAGTTGGTTCCAAGAACCTGTGTCATCCTTAATTTCTTTGCAATGCATGCATATAGGTATAATGCCCTGCAATGTTTTAATCTCATTAAGGGCTTTTTGAAGATCTGCTATAATAGCTTCTCTCTCCTTTTCAACCTTCTTACGATCTGATATGTCCCGAACAATGTCTCTCGAGCCAACAACATTTCCGTTAATTATAATGATGGAAGAATTAACCTCAATATCCAGCAAACGGCCATTTTTTATTTTCACTTTACCGACAAACTTTTCGTATTTACCATTGTTGCGAAGCTTTTTAAATTCTTTGCTAGACTCTGGAATTTGACTAGGCGGAATGATATCCATGACATTAAGTCGTGAAAATTCTTCCTTGGAATATCCGAATAATTCAACTGCCCGCTGGTTCACATCAATATAGTTTTGATCTTTGTCTAGTATGAAGATGGCATCATTGGCATTTTCAAATAAATCTCTGTACTTCTCATCTGCACTCTGTAAAGAATTTTCTGGAGGGAGTACCCGATTATTTTTTTTAAGAAGTCTACAAATAAAAATGAACTGTATGGCTATTATGCCAATCAGAAAGATATGTTCGGTGGTAATAGAATTCATTTNNGAGGTTATTTTTTATACGCACAACAAATTAGTATCAAGTTTCTTGATATCGTCAGGTTGCTCTATCTTCTTCTTTCAGTGCCAACCTTAACCAGTTAATCAAAAATGGACTTTTAATATTTCCTAATTTCCCTCATCGTCATAAAAACGAAAGTTGATTCATTCAACCACAGGTGAAATATTTTTAATAGTAATTTGGGGAAATAATTAAAAAAATACCAATGGCAAGGTCAAGCAATGGCAGGTAATCAGAAAAAAGAGATTCTTCCTGAATCAAATAAACAAGGTGTCAGATTAGCTCGGATCTTTCTCCCAAATCATGTCAGATTAAATCTGACGTACTGCAGCTTATCCAACCATCAGCTTTTCATAGTCAAAAAATCCTCGAGGAGTCCGCTGATATCCCTTGCCAGAACCTCGGCCTCATCACGGTCGAAACGGACTGCCCGTTTGGCGTACCCGTGGCAGTAGCGGCACTCTTCGCACAAGGTTTCTGCGCAGCGAATCTTCTGAAACCCCTGCAGAAATCCCTCCAACTCCGCATTGTCGATAGAGATATCAAACTCCAGAAGGCGGCGTCGTAATTTCAGCATGCGGAGCATCAGCTGCCGTTCTTCCGTGCCATAATGCCGCATACGCTCCCGAACCTGGTCTTCTATATCAGCGTGGAAACCAGCCGGATCACCAAGCATCTCGAGGGAGATGATGTCTAACAGGTTGCCCTTGTACTGCCGATCGGCGTAGGCCTGTGTCACTCGCAACAGCCATGCGGTGGAGCGTGACCGATCAATAATTTTAAATTCATCGTAGCCCATGGCCTCGTATGCATGCAGGTCCTCGGGACGGATCCAACGGCTCATCAAAAAAAGTTCCGGCTGCAGCAGACGCCTGCGTGTACACTGCCAGAGGTAAAAATCAATGAAGGAATGTGCCGGCGGCATTCCCTTCTGCACCTGGGATGCGTGTCCCACGCTGCTGGCATGTTCAGCCAGATAATGGCAGTTGTAGATACAGGCGACGTTGACAAACAGCTGCATACCGCAGGAAAGTCCTGAACGGATCTTTGGCAGCATGGTAAAGTCACGATTGAATTCACTATAAGGGATGATCAAGGGATCAACGCCGAGAGATTCCTGATATTTGAGTCGTGGCAGATTAGTGGGCCAGCTCAACACACTTCCCCGAATTCGCAGATCTGGAAAATGGCGGCGCACAAGCATTACTACGGCCAGATTGGCAATGGAAACACTGTCGACCTTGATGGCGACCAACTGCTCAATGAACGCCAGAATTTCTCTTTTGCCCTCTTTAGTTTGTTCCAGGTTGCCGAGACAGGGTGCATTGATGAGGTAGCAAAAAGACAACCCCTGCTCATGAGCCACCCGAATGTAGGCTTCAGCAAAATCCCAGTCCACGGAAGGCACGACACTACCGGACCTGCCGCCACCCACTATGTCAAAGGGTAACTTTGCATAAATCGAAGTCACCTCAGGGATTTTCTTAAGCCCTTCCAGCAACCCACGATCCCAATTTGCAGCAACGCTCAATTTCATTCATTATCCTCTTACACTTCAGTTCATTTCAATTTGATTACAGGGCGTAACAGCCTGGAACAACGCCCCTGTTCCAGAGCAATAAACATTGTCATCTTCAATGCATGGATAGCATCGATAAATCTTTTTTCAACCGCAATTTTGCAAAGACAAAAGATATCAGTCGGAACCAAAAAACATACTTTTACAAGTCTCTTCTCATCTTCCCATAGACGGCAAATTGGCAAGGGCTTACCATCTTCACACAGAGATTTTCAGCCAGACCTGCCTCCTTTAGTTGGGAAGTAACCTCATTCAGGGTAAACCCGGCACACAGGGAAAGCATCATGTCCTCGCGCAGCTGAAGAGGTGCATCCGGCATATAATTATCCACAACGACTCGGGCCTGTTCTTCGCTTGTTGGTCTGACAAGGTCAACGATCAGGATTGCTGCGTTTGGTCGGCCATAGGCATGGAGCGCATTCCAGAGGACCATGGGATCAACAAGATGGTGCAAAAAGCTATTAGAAATGATCATCTCATACCGGCTGCGTGGCAGAAGAAGTCTCTGGGGAAGAATACCATGAATGAGCTGCACCTGATGCTCCAACCCTTCTCGCAGTACGGCTTGCCTTCCATGTGCCAGCATCTGTGACGCACCATCGACACCGTGTATCTCACAGTTGGGAAAAAGTCGAGCAAGACGCAGAGGAATGGCCGCCGGACCACACCCCAGGTCGAGAATTGCATCTTCCGGCACCAAGTAAGGAAAAAATTTCCGAAGACACTGAAGGAATAGCCAATAGGCACTCTCCAGATACGGCCCTGCGTAAGCCTCAGCCTGCTCAGGCCCGACCATTAGTTCTGGTTCAGGAACTCGTTTCATGCTTCTTCTTTCCTTTCACGTAGGCCGGGATTTTTTTCACCACCTCAATTCCAATGATACATGCGACGCTCAAGTGAGGGCACTTCTCCCAAGAAAAATGCAACTTTGCCCAAAGATTTTTCCACTTTTTTTGTAATCTCGATATAATATCGATCTGTAAAGTTTTTTAACCTGTGGCTGAGCTCCGCTGAGAATTTGTCGCACCGCAGCGTTACGTCCGCCAGACTCCTAAACTCCTTATTAAAATGTTTTATTCTTTTTTGCATGGTCTTTTGTTTTATGAGCAGCAAAGGCAAATTCTGAATATCCGTTCAGATAAGAACAGAACAGTTCCTGAAAAAGCTCGACGGTTTTGAGGAAACAATTCAGTAATCACAGTCAACAGGAGGCATAGGAGATGGAGATCAATTTGAAATCTTTGTTTTGCGGATCTTCTCCTCTACCGAGATCGATGAAATATGAGTAGAATATTTGAACTTTTTCACTTTTCCTGTTACAAGCAATTGATAAATTTTACTGGAGACCACATCGATTGTGACCAGAGCTATAATATGCTGCAACAGGTGGATTCATTTCCCTAAGCCGCTGTAAAAAAATAACNNTGTTATTTCGTAACGGCTCCTAACAATCATACTTCTACACAAGTACCTCTCGGCACATGACCCATGTGGTATTCATATCTTTCAGCTGCTCTCGATGACAACGATGCTGTGGTAGCACAGGTAACCACAGACCAGCTCTCATCCTGGTATTCCGGGCATTTTCCTGGCGACCCCATATTGCCAGGTATTGCCCAGCTGCATATGGTAAGCGCAACGATTGCAAAAGTCCTGAAGAAGGACCTTATTTTACAAAACCTTACGAGAATTAAATTTAAAAAACTCATCCGGCCCGGAGATGTGTTAGACATCCATGCTGTTCCCGATAAGAAAAAAAACCAATTTGTTTTCCGCATTACCAGTGATCAGGAAGCCGTCTGTTCCGGCACTTTGATCCTGGCCCCTCAAGAGGAGATTGAAAAAAGTTCATGAACACAGATATCAGTCAGACAATCATTCGCATTGCCGAAATCATCATCAA
>DCUN01000076.1 GCA_002327225.1 Desulfobulbaceae bacterium UBA2213 | reverse complement strand
GAGACGACAGAAGACGCTCAAGCACCGGCAGAAGAGACGTCTGCTCATACCCGCGGCAACGATCAAGACAGACAGAGACGGATGGAAGCATAAGGAAGGAAACAAGGATGAGCTGGTACCCTGAAAAAAGAAAAAGCCAGTCACACAAGAGCGGACCGGCTTTTTCCAGGAGAGAAGAGATAGTTAATACATTGCACATTGTGTACCATGCACGATAATAAAAAAATTACCTCACGATATCAGCATGTTGAAAATAAACTCCTCTTTAAACCACCCTGGCGACAGCTTAAAAAATATAAAAATTTATACTCTCCCCAACAAGAGATCTCGACAAGAGCCGCTTTCATACAGTATATCAAGGAATTGGCGTTAACAATTTTTTAAACCAACACTCAAAGAGACACCACTTCATCAGGCCGGTTTCCCCAACTCACGCCAATATCATCCATTGTTTTGTTGTTTCTTTCACATTCTGCTATGCTTGTCAGAATGCAGTCTTACAGAATACAATATTTGATACGATATTTTCATCTCTTTCCTTCACCCAGAGCTCATATGACACCCATCTCAGCCTCCAGCAGACGCCTCTACACTTCCCTCCGCAGTCTCTATCCCTATGGCCCTCATGTCCAGCTGGCAGCTCTTGCGGCGGCCCTTCTGGAATCGGCTATTGTATGGAGGGAGCTCCCTGGAGGAATTCTCTTTTGGGGAATGGTTTCTTACAGTTGCCTCTCGTCGGGTTATCTTCTTTTAATTGCCTATGCGCAAAGCAGACCAACATTGAAAGTCAACAAGACCTGTCGACTCATGCTGGGCATTCTTCTGCTGCAGGCATTCTGGTGGGGCAGCAGCATTTTCCTTATCAAGAATGGTACGCTGCCTCTCTACGCTCTCCATACTTTGTTCCTCTATAGCAGCAGCGTCCTCTTCACCATCTATCTCGCCTCTCTGCCGCCAATGGCTTACGCCTTTCTCACCATCAGCCTGGCACCAATGCTCTACATCCTCTTTTCAAAAGCCCCTGCCGACATGCAGCCTCTTGCCCTTTGCCTGCTGTCACTCACATTTTTACTGGGAATCACCATCCGTTTCCGCTCAAAAGCGTCTCATAATGCCATCCAGAAACAGATCCAGGACCAGCACACCCTCCGCGACCTCAAAACACAGTTACAAACAAAAATAACGAGTGCAATAGCCAGCAACGATGCCATTTGGGACACAATTCTTACTATCACCGATCAATCGCATCTCCAGAATACCTGGCAGAACTGTTTCAGCGGCAAGCTCTCCAGCCTCTGCCAGCCTCTGGAAACTGACCGGATCTACATCGTAGAAGCTGACGAGGGAGCCAGAGAGGCGACCATCCATGCAAAAGATAAATACCAGGCATCCATTGACCATAGCTGGATATTTAACAATGCTGACTGCCTTGTCCTCTTGCAAGAAGGAAAGGTTGTCCATAACCAGTCCCCCCAGTTGTCAGCATTGGAACAAAAGTCCCTTCAAGACCTTGGGATTCAGGCCTTTCTCGACATCCCGATCCTGTTAAAAAATGAGCTTTGGGGATTCATTGGCATGGACAGACTGACAAACGCGACACCTTTTACCCCACAGCAGGTAAAGGGACTTCAGTTTATCGCCAATATCCTGGCCATGACCATCCGCAATCAACAGGATCGTCTGGAGCGGGACCGCCTGGTAACTGTCATAGAGCAATCAAGTGACTGCACCCTCATTACTGACCCCGGTGGCCAGATCCTTTATGCCAGTCCGTCCTGTGAAACCATCACCGGCTATTCACACTCAGAAATCATGGGTACAAATATCAGCAAGCTCTATCCCGAAACAGTCATGGATAGCACCATCTGGCAGCAGTTCACAACGGCCCTGAAAAATGGAGAAAAATGGCAGGGGCAATTTACCAATCACCGCAAAGATCACACCCTGTATGAAGAAGAGATGCTCCTCTCGCCGGCCTATAATGATGAGGGGAGGATCGCCACTCAAGTGATCGTCAAACGCAACATCACCGAAAAGAAACGACTGGAATCCATTGTGGAGGCCGCAAACCTCATGGACAATATCGGCTTTATTTTTTCCAGCATTCGCCATGAACTGGGAAATCCGATCAACTCAATCAAGGTCTCGCTCTCGGTTCTCGACTCAAACCTGGAGAGCTATGACAAAAACAACATCAAACGTTTTATCAACCGCAGCCTTTCAGACATTGTCCGCGTTGAATATCTGCTCAAAACACTCAAAAACTTCAGCGTCTTTGAACGCCCGATCCTAGAAGAAACAAATATGACCGCCCTGCTCACCAAGTTCATTCCACTGATTGCAACCGATCTCGAACAAAAAAACATCCGACTGAGCGCCCATATCCCCAAAGAACCTACTCTCGGCATGATAGACCCCCGAGCCTTTCAACAGGTCTTGCTGAATCTTATTGCCAACGCCGCCGACTCCGTTGCAGAGACAGTAAAGAAACATATTTCTCTTTCCATGCAGAGAGAAGAAAATGGCCAGATCAATATCATTATTGGCGATAACGGCTGTGGCATCGGTGACCATGAACAGACCAATCTGTTCAAACCTTTTTTCACCACAAAGCCACAAGGAACCGGTCTGGGACTGGTGATTGTCAAAAAAATGCTCTCCAAAATGAACTGTTCCATCGACATCCACAGTAAAAGTAACGTCGGCACCAAGGTTCTTATTGTTATTCCCGGCTGTTGACAACTTTCTCTGGACACAGGCCAACCACGCATGATAAAAAGAGAACATTCAAATTGCACTTACCCACATCATCATTTTATACTCCACAGATCATTTATATGAAAAGGACAGAAAATCTCTTTTCCTTTCCTCCTGATGTTGAGTCACATTTATCATCCGGCTCATGCCGGTATGGGAGCCACTATGAATACCGTTCTTATTGTTGACGACGATGAAAGCTTTTTGCTCAGCCTGATTGATGGATTCAAATCCTACGAGGATCAATTTGGCATCATTACCGCCCATAACGGCGAAGAAGCGGTCGCCGTTCTCGAAGAGCAGGACATCCACCTGGTCCTCACAGATCTGAAAATGCCCAAGATGGACGGATTTGCGCTGGTCGCCCACCTCAGCTCCCATCACCCTGAGATCCCCGTCATTGTCATGACCGCCTTCGGCACTCCTGACATGGAAGAGAACCTGAAAGAAATCGGCGCCTTTCAGTATATTGAAAAGCCTATCGATTTCAATATACTGGTTGAAAAAATCCTGAAAGGACTTGAAGGCCGCTCCAAGGGGTTCATCACCGGGGTCTCCCTGAGCTCATTTCTTCAGTTGCTGGAGCTGGATAAAAAAACATGCACACTCACCGTTCGTTCTGGAAAACATCAGGGGACTATGTATTTCAAGAATGGAGAGCTCCTGGATGCCGACACCGATGATCTTACTGGAACCGATGCCGCCTTTGAAATTGTCAGTTGGAAGAATGTGGCGATTGTGCTTGCAAACTCCTGCAACAAAACGGAAGCAAAGATCTCAGATTCCCTTGGTTTTATCCTGCTGGAGGGAAGCAGAAGGCAGGATGAGCGAGACGACACATCGCCCACCAGCCCTGCTGCCCAGGCTGAGAGTGATGATACTCCTCTGGCTTCAACAGACCTGGACGATCTGGATCTGGATGATTTCCTCAATGACGAAGAGCCCCTGCCACCTCCCTCGCCAACGGTTGCGACCATCACAGCACCTTCCACCACAACCCCCAGTCACTCATCGAACCCACTCTTACAACAATTTATCACTATGCTGGGAGCAATGCCTGAGATCAGCACCTTCATTCTCGTTTCAAGAGATGGCAACATAATCCATAGCAATAAAGCAGGTGATGACCAGATTGCTAATTTTATAACCTATATCTCTGTTGTCGGTCAGCAGCTGCAAACAACAATGGGGACAGGAGAGCAGCAGTACACCCTGCTTACCTTGAAAAGTGGCAACAATCTCCTTGTTCTCTGCGGCAAAGAAGTCGTAGCCGGTTTGGAAATTGGCACCACCGTGGCCCCGGGGGCGGTTGCTACCGGTTTACGCCCCGTGCTCAGCAGGATCAGTCTGCAATAATTTCGACCCGTTTCTGCCATTTCAACAGCAAGGATATTTTACGGCATAGGCTTACGATACAAGGCACCTTCCACAAAAAACCGCTGCCCACAAAGCAACCGGGACACGACCATAAAAGGACATGCACCATGGACTCACTCCTCAAAGAAATAAATATGCTTCCCGGAGTTTTTGGTTGTTTTGTTTACACGGGCAATCAAGAGCTCGCAGCCGCAAAACTTCCACCAATCTTCAAGGAAAACACCATACACACCATGGGTAATCTTCTCACCCGCGCCCTGAAAATGGGTTCAATGGCCAACCTGGACTTAGCGGTAATGGAGTTCAAGTTCGATGTCTCACTGCTCATTGTCAAGCCCCTGGAACAAGGCTCTATCCTGGTCATGGTCTGTGAACCTGCTGTCAATAAATCCCTCATCAACATGACCATCGCAATGTTGATCGGGGACATCCAGACGGAAATCAACAGAGCTCCAGCGCAAGCGCAAGCACAAGCAGCTGCCCCCCCCCAACCTGCTGCTGCCGCTGCCGCACCGCCCGAAGAAGCGCCAAAAAAACAACAGGAGGCCGAGATTGACGCAGACCTTGCGCCAATACTTGAAAACATCAAAGAGGCTCTGGCCTATGCCATCGGGCCAGTGGCCGGACAGGTTATGAGAGACCTCATTGGAACCTGGGCACAGCAGGGCCCAACGACCAGACAACAGTTACCAGCCCTTGCCATCCTGCTTTGCCAGGAGATCAACGACAAGGAACTTGAGACAAATTTCATGAGCCAGATCAAGCCGTTATTCTGACAGAGACACGTATTCTGCCAGCAGCTACTCGTCAACGGAAAACGATCTACTGACGACTAACTGCCGACCTTTGAACGACCACAGTTTTATTCAAACGGTACAAGCTTGTCTCCCGTTCCGGTAAAAAGAGTATCACGGCCCGCTTCCCTTCCTGGCTGAGGTCAAGCTCCCGAAGGCACTGCCCTGAAAAACGCAAGAAAAAGCCTTTTTTAAAAAACTGATTCCGGTCACAATTGTCAAAGACACCACTAAGCTCGGCGGCTGTCTGCTGATAGACATCACGCTTCACCGCCAGCGGTTGTTCTTCTTCGAATTCGACCTGCAGAAAGAGTGGCAGAAAACGATGGCCGCAACGCAGCCAGTCATAGCGCAAGATCTCCAGGAGCAGAGAACCATCCTCCCTTTTCTGAATCAACTGACTGAGTATTTTCCCCATAAATTCCTGAGTGGAAGCCAGACAGAAAAAATTCTCCCGTAGACAGATAACCAGTAATTCCTGAAAAAAAGAAAAGACATCCTCTTCATTCCGCCGCAGATACTCCCACAACGAAGGAAAATACCGGTTATTGACAAATTTCTCCACACACTCGCAAAACCAGTAAAAATCCTGCAAAGTGGCATGATCCATCCATTGATTAGCCAACACCGTATAGGGAGGCTGACGACAGCTCGTATAGGAGAAGCTCTCGGCCTCCCTGCTGATTGGAGTACCAGGAAGTAATTTTAAGACTCCCATCTGCAGATAATGGGCGCCTGTGGAAAAAAGATCGGCAAATGAGCGGCCAAAACTTTCCCGGGTTTCAAAGGGAAGACCAAGGATCAGATCCACATGAAGATGGATCGAGCCAAGCGCCACAAGCCGTTTGATATTCAGCAAAGAGCTTGGAAGATCAACCATACGGCCAACGGCTCGCAGGGTTTGCTCATGTGTAGACTGAACTCCGATCTCAAACTGAAAACGGCCTGTTGGCACGGTCTGGAGAAAGGAAAACATCTCTTCAGTAAAACGATCCGGGCTTATCTCAAAATGAAACAAGGTCTCTGTTTCTGTCTCCATGAGAAATTTCCAGATAGCCAGGGCCCGCTCCGGCCTGTCATTAAAGGTGCGATCGACAAAACGCAGGGTTGCTGGTTGATGACGCAGTATCTGACTCAGCTCATTCTGAACCTGAGTAATCTCCTTATGATACACCCCATTTTCAGCCGATGAGAGGCAATAGGAACAGGAAAAGGGACAGCCCCTTGAACTCTCATAATAGATAGCCCTGTCTTTCAAATGCGAGCTGAAATCCTCTTCACGATAGGGTGACAGCAGCAGCCTGTCCTCCATCTGCAGAAATGACCCTCCGTACTCAGGCCGAAGCACTCTTCTTTCCAGATCCCGGTAAAAGACCTTGCTCACGGCCTCTATATCACCACTGACCACCGTGCAGAGAGCAGGTGAAAGATTGCTGCCAATAACCACGGCCTGCGGCCCACCCACCACCACTCTACAACCTGGCAGACACCCTTGCAGATCCCGAATCAACTGCTCCACCCGGTCAGAGCTCCAAACCGACGCCGAAAAAAAGATATAATCCGGATTTCCCTGGCTAAGCCGCAATAAGGTTTCATAATAGGAGTCATTGATGGTCAACTGACACACCTCTATTTCCACATCCGGACAATTCTTTTCCAGTTCGTTACGAACATGGAATAAGGCGAGACAGGAATGAGTAAACCGGGCATTAAGGGCCACAATTTTGATTTGCATTTGGATCTTCTTTATAGTTCTTGTCACATTACCCACCCCCCTGCCGTTTGTTGTATGCAGAGGCCATGGATGTTTAGGAGCCGTTACAAAATAACTTGGTCATTTATATCCATTTTGTTACGGCTCCTTAT
>DCUN01000063.1:4903-5343 GCA_002327225.1 Desulfobulbaceae bacterium UBA2213 | reverse complement strand
CAGGTATTTGAGAGAGAATCTGTCAGTGGTCAGCCGACAAGAAAAAAACAGTAGACACCCTACCTGATGTGACTATTGTCCTGCTCGACATGACGGCCAGTAAAGTCCCGCAGGCCGCTGGTGCAGGTGGTGCTGCTGACCAGAAAGCCGCTGGTGTGGTCACCGTGGATGCGCAGTAACTCGCCGCATTCACCGGCAATATGGGCAAGTTTTTCTCCGTGCCGGAAAGGGATGATCTCGTCGTCCGGGCTGTGGATGATCAGCACCGGCCACTGTACTTCCCGGAGATAATCGGCAGTGGCGTATTGCAAACGGGTGGCGGCCCTCGCTGAGACCGTAGCCGCGATAGTCAAAGATGACCACTTCCAGCCCCAGTTCGTAAAAAATCCGCAGAGATTCGAGCCGGTGAGAGATATTGCCGGCATTGCCGTGAAAAAAAA
>DCUN01000063.1:0-4848 GCA_002327225.1 Desulfobulbaceae bacterium UBA2213 | reverse complement strand
GTTGATCGTCGCCGCTCTTCAGCTTCCACTTGCCGCGACCGATGAAAACAACATAACAAACCAGGAGCAGCGGGAACATGATCATGGCATGGCCGAACCGGCCATGATAGAAGGAATAGAGACTGTGCAGCAGGATGATGCCCATCAGAATCAACAATATCAGGGCCAGAGAACGGTTCATAGGGCAAGACTCCATCTGATTTGCCGTTGGTCCGCTGTATGTTGCCGACCTTTGATGCTGGTAATGGCGTTTTTCATGATGATAAATCCTACCCGCCAGGCGCTAATTTTTCAAGGGATTGGTGCCTCACTCACATGTTTAGAGCGTGGCATCGTTGTTTCTCCTGACCATCTATGTTGGATTGTGTTTTAGTTGTCACCTCTGTTGTGTGTCTCTTGTATCGTTATACTTTCTGTGGTATTTTTATTGCTAAGTGCCTGTCGTGAGTCGTTTTTATAAAAGTGGGGAAAGGTCTTGACAAGTGGGTTCTACCTGCTATAAAAGGATATATAGTGGTGCAAAGTGGTGAAGAGGGGAGTGTGGTGGAAGGTGGTGGCAGGAGGCCATGGAAAACAGCAATTTAACAGACAGAAGATTTCGCGGCAGGTCGGAACACGCGCTCGATATCAAAGGACGATTGAATATCCCCAGCAGGTTCAGGGATGTCCTCGCTCGCTATGAATCCGAAGAGCTGATGGTGACCAGCTGGGGTGCCCATCTCCGCGCCTTTCCAGTCTCTCAATGGGAGATCCTGGAAAATAAACTGTTGACCAATGGTCGTGAGCAACCGGGTTTGACCAGTTTTATCCGCCTGGTGGTCTCCGGGGTCACCCCCTGTCTTCCTGACAAGCAGGGTCGTGTTCTGATTCCCCCTTCTTTGCGAAGCGAGACGGGAATCGTCAAAGATGTGGTCTTGACCGGGATGCTTGATTATGTCGAGATCTGGGATAAAGACGCCTGGACCCTTGAGAATCAGGCCACCCGTGACAACTTTGGGGATTACAAAGAGAGCCTGGCCAGATTGGGGATCTTCTGATGGAGTCTGAGTGCCAGCATGACTCCGTTCATTGCTCGGTACTGCCCGCAGAGGTCCTGCAGTATCTCGCTCCCCGCCCGGGTGGCACCTATGTGGACGGTACTTTGGGCCTGGGCGGACACAGCGAGGCGATTTTACGCCACTCCTCGCCGGATGGTCGGGTCATTGCTTTTGAGTGGGATGAGGAGGCCATAGCCAGGAGTCGGGTACGATTGCAGCCCTTTGCAGATCGTTTAACCATCGTCAGGCGCAATTTTGCCGAGATAGGTGCCGGGCTGGCAGAGCTCGGAGTGGAGCAGGTGGATGGTATTCTCATTGATATCGGGCTCTCCTCCCTGCAACTGGATCTGGGGGGACGTGGTTTCAGCTTTAAGCGCGATGAACCCCTTGATATGCGGATGGATATCAGACGAGAAGTGACGGCGGCTTCGCTGCTTGCCACCTGTAGTGAAGCAGAGTTGGCAGATATTTTTTTTTATTATGGGGATGAAAAGCAGGCCCGACCGATTGCCCGTGAGATTGTGCGCTCCAGGTTTCCTGAGAAGATTGTAAGCTCCGGGCAACTGGCAGCAGTTGTGGCCCGGGCCATCCCGCGCCGTTTTCATCCTGAGAAGATTCATGTGGCGACCAAGGTTTTTCAGGCATTGCGGATCGCGGTGAACAGCGAGTTGGAAAATCTGGCCCGAATCCTTGACGATGCGCCGTCTCTGCTTCGATCCGGGGCAAGGTTGTGTGTGATCTCGTTTCATTCGCTGGAAGACCGGATGGTGAAACGAAAATTCAGAGAGCAGAGTGATATGGAGGTTCTTACCCCCAAGCCCATTATGCCGACAGCTGCCGAAATTGCATCGAATTACAGGTCGCGCAGTGCACGATTGAGAGTAGCAGTCAGGAAGTGAGATCCTGAAAATGATCGAAGTTTTTTGACAATCTAACAGAGGAGCATACTATGTTTATCAGTCAATCCGCCCAAGCAACTATTCGTCCCATGGGGACATCTTCGATTCGACAACAATTGCGTCAGAAAGTCCTTGCCTTGGTCGCTCCAAAAGGGGTGTGGCTCGTCGCGGGAAAGGTGATGCTTCTTTTCTGCCCCTTGTTGTTCCTCGTTAATCTCTGGCTCTCTTCCTCTGCAGAGCGGGTGGCTGTGGAAATTCTGGCAGTTGAGGAAGGTCGTTTCATCCTGATGGACGAGCATATCAAACTCAGGGCGGAACGGGCCCGTCTGTATTCTCCGGACTATCTGAATGAGGTGGCTGCAAACCAGCTTGCTCTCTATGTTCCGGAAAAAAGACAGGTCACCAGGTTTTAGTGATCGGTTAGGAATCGCAGCGCGTCCTGGATGCCTTTCTGGGCGGTCTCGTATGGCATTACTGTCATTGTAAGATCTGGATTATGGATGAACAACGGTTGAAACAGAACTCGTTTTGTTTCTCTATCAAAAAAAAAAGAGCGAAGGCAGGCACGTGGCAACCTCAATGCGTGATTGAAAAATAAAAGAAGATGGGTAAACAGTCGCGACGGAGGGTAGAGAAGGGCGGGTCAAAGAGAGTCCTCTTCTTGTGTATGGCGCTTGTTGTTGCAGGGCTTGTCGTCTTCTATAAACAGGAAGTCACAGGCCTTGTCCGCATGGTCTTGTCAGGGCAGGAGAAGGCGACTGAGAAAAAAAAGAATACACGTGGGACTATTTATGATCGGAAGTTCAAGGAAGTAGCGGTCTCTCTTGACCGGGTTTCTGTCTATGTAAGACCCAGAGAACTGGAAGATATTCATGAGAGCGCCGGGCAGCTTGCCGCAGTCCTTGGCATGAATGAGCAGGAGCTGTTGGACCGTTTGGATAAGGAATCTCAGCGGATCTGGCTGGCAAAAGATATCAGTCTGGAAGAGGAAAAGGCGGTGACTGATCTTCAATTGCCCGGTGTGTTCCTCAACCAGGAACAGGTTCGCTATTATCCTTATAAGAATATTGCTGCCCATGTGATTGGCTTTGCAGATCATAATATGGGACTGGCCGGGACGGAGCATTATTATAATCGTCTCCTTGATCAGGCCAGCATCAGTCAGGATGACTTTCCCCATATCAATCTGGAGGGTCGTTACAAGACCGGAAGCAGCGGTCAGCATCTTGTCTTGACCATCGATCTGAAAATACAGGATTTTATTGAAAAATACGTGGAAACGCTTGCGACGTTGCATGAGGGGGTGGAGATTGCAGCCCTTCTCATGGAGACAGAAACGGGCGCTATCGTTGCCAGTGCCAATATTCCCTCCTTTGACCCGAATATATTCTATCAGTACAAAAAAGAAGACCTTGTTAATATCCTGCTTGAACCGGTGGTGATTCCTTTAGGGATACGGGGGTTTTTCCAGGACGCGGCCTTGCTTCGGGCGGAGTGGGACAGCTATGAGCGGATCTGCCCCTGGAGCATTGCGGCAGGGTCTGCAGGCACTGGGAGTGATTCTCGCTTATGGGAACAGGTGGGCTTGAGTGCTGAACTGGATCTGGACTTTGCAGTGCAGGATGGCAGAGGCGATCTTGCCGGGGCTGAAAAAAATCCACTTTCACCTGGAGGTGTAAGTGGAAGCGTGCCGGAGACGGCAACGCCAATGCAGATACTTCTTGGGCTGAACACTCTGTTAAATGGTGGCCGTCAGGTCTTGCCGCATGTGTTTGATCGTATTCTGGAGCGCAACGGGGAACGCGAGTATTTTTTCAGGTCTTCTGTTACAGGAGGTGAACAGCGTCAGCAGGTGGTGCATCCGGCCTCAGCGGAAATCTGGAAATTGTTTAAGGCCCAGGGGCAGAAAGGGGTGCTGGATTCAGTTTTTGTTGATATCCATGGCCTCTCATTTTCGTCGGTTCAAGGAACTCCTGCAGGTCCAGGTCTCTCGCTTTCACCTCGCTTGCCAGGCGAAAGTGTGACCACGGGTGGCAAATATCTCAGGAATAGAATGATGTTTGCTCTGCTGCCGGAAGATAAACCGGAGCTGATTCTCATGGTGATGGTGCGTCAGCCCTACCTGGAACCCTCCCTTGCCTCTGCCAAAAATATGATGGATCTTGTCGGACCTGCCGCTAAAATTTTACCGTCTATGGTGGCCCTGTATCAGGTGCATAAAAATCTCTCTGATATGATGAGTAAGTCTGAGAAAGCAGAGATGAACTATCAGCAGGAGCAGGAAAAAAAATCTCTGGTCGAATTGAAGAACATACTTGAACAACACCATCCTCTCATGCCAGACCTCGCCGGCATGAGTATGAGGCGGGCCTTGCGTGTGTTGCAGGATAAAAAGATCAAGGTACGGATTGAGGGAACCGGGCGCGTTGTGGCCCAGAGTCCTGCTGCAGGAACGCCACTTGGCGGAGTGAAGGAGTGTCTGCTCACCTTGAAAAAAGACGAAAAGGCTGACAGGGATTGACCTGCTCAGAGTCGTATTGTGACTGAGGGAAGAATGAAGCAGGACAGATAAGATGAAAAGCTGAGCCACTCATCCCTGGCGATTGCCTCAAAGGTTCCTCTTTAGCTGCTCCCTTATGCGAGGTTCTGTCTTTATTTTCGTAAAATTCATGTCATTTTCTAATCTCTAATGGCCTTCGTTTGTTGGTCGCCATGGCAAAGATGCAGTTTTTAGGAGCCGTTACGGAATAACATGGCCATTTATATCTATTTCGTTACGGCTNNCATGTTATTTTTTACAGCGGCTTAAGTCGCTTGCTGAATCCTCAACTTTCAACCGTTATCTCTCAACCATTCGCTATGGATCAGACAAGAGCTGAAAGGCAGATCGGTGAAGAAAAGGGCCGTGAGGA
>DCUN01000079.1:5320-5553 GCA_002327225.1 Desulfobulbaceae bacterium UBA2213 | reverse complement strand
ACCACCGTGCGCAATCAGGCCCAGATGGCCGGCATCGGCATGCCCGAGGTGGCCATTTACGATTCTCCGGATGTCAATGCCTTTGCCACCGGCGCCCGCCGTAACAACGCCCTGGTAGCGGTGAGCACCGGTCTGCTGCGCTCGATGAGCCGCGGCGAGGCGGAGGCGGTGCTGGCCCACGAGATCAGCCACGTGGCCAACGGTGACATGATCACCCTGGCCCTGATCCAGGG
>DCUN01000079.1:0-5305 GCA_002327225.1 Desulfobulbaceae bacterium UBA2213 | reverse complement strand
GAAAGGGGCCATGGTCCGGCCTTTTATATCACTTCAATTATGGCCCAGATGGTTTTTGGAATCCTGGCCAGCACCATTGTCTTCTGGTTCAGCCGTCAGCGTGAGTTCCGGGCCGATGCCGGTGCCGCCAGTCTGGCCGGCCGGGACAAGATGGTAGCGGCCCTGGAAAAACTGCGCCGCAATGTCAGTCAGCCCCACCTGCCCGACCAGATGGCCGCCTTCGGCATATCAGGCGGTATCGGCCACGGCCTCAAGCGCCTCTTTATGACCCATCCGCCCCTGGAAGAACGCATCGCCGCCCTTCAGCGCCGGTAAAAATCAGCAGCCTGATCAGCCCTGTCGCTTCGGTGCCGGGGCTGATCTGCGGCGTCACTGCTACTCAGCATTTTTTAACCAGAATTTCCTTGAGCTCACGGATTTCGGAGCGGAGTTTGTCGATGTCCCGGTGCAGCTCCGACTCCTTTTCGTTGGCGATGGCCTCGATCTCTTCGAGTTGATGGGCCTGGGCGACCTGGACCTGGCTCTGCATGGCCTCGACGATTACCGCAATGAAGAGGTTCAGCATGGTGAAGGTGGCCAGCATGATGAAGGGCACGAAAAAGATCCAGGCGTAGGGATATTGTACGAGAATGGGGCGGACGATACCCATGGACCAGCTCTCCAGGGTCATGACCTGGAAGAGAGTGTACATGGAGGCCCCTATGGAACCGAACCATTCCGGAAAAGCGGCGCCGAAGATCTTGGTGCTCATGACCGCCGCCACATAAAAAAACAGCAGCAGGAGAGCGAAGATCGAGCTCAGGCCCGGTATCGCCGCCAGCAGGGCCGACACCACCACCCTCATCCGTGGTGAGGCCGAGGCCAGTCGGAGCACCCGGAGCACCCGGAGGCTGCGCAGCACTGAAAAGGCCCCGGAGGCCGGCACCAGGGCAATCCCCACCACGATGAAATCGAAGACCCGCCAAGGGTCGCGGAAGAACCGATTCGGCCCCATGGCAAGCAGGGAAAGGCTCAACTCGATGACAAAAATTATCAGGCACCACCGGTCCAGGTGATAGAGGATATGACCGTAAGGGTCGTTGATACGGGGTACCGTCTCCAGGCCCAGAATCACGGCATTGAGGATGATCACCGCAATGATGACCCGATGCACTGACCGTTTTTCAATCCACAGATAAAGCCGCTCTCGCCAGCCCTGATCGACCTGCCCTGTTATCCCACCACCCGGTAACACCATTTTGAACACCCGTTAAATAATAAAAGTAAGGCCTGGACAAGAAGGGACAGGGCACGGTTTATGTAACCATCAATCTGTCCCCCTTCGTCCTTGATTCTCTTGATCTTCTCGCAAGGCGAATATATCAAGAAGTAACGAGGGGTTCACTTTAAATGTTCATCCGCCAGGCTGAAAAAGAGGTCAGGCTGAAAAAAGAGGTACCGCTCTGCCGGCCAATATATTTTTATGACGGCAAGACTGGGATGAAACACCATGAATGGGCGGTCTCTTCTGGTGGGAGAGGCTTGGCAACTCGTGATGTTCCCCGGCAGCACGGTTGCCTTCTTCATCATGAGAGGGGGAGGGGGCAGGGTCAATTTACTGCAGAGTATCTATGTCATATTGGAATTGACAAAGTCCCAATTGATAAGGTTCCTGACAAAGGCATCGACATAATCGCCACGTCTGTTCTGGTAATCAAGGTAATAGGCATGCTCCCACACATCGACAGTCAACAGAGGCTTTACGCCCTGGGAAAGGGGAGTTTCGGCGTTCGATGTTTTTACAATATCCAGTTTACCGTTTTTCAGAACCAGCCACGCCCAACCGCTACCGAATTGGGTGAGCGCAGCATTCTTGAACTTCTCAATAAAGGCACCGTAGCCATCCAGATCCGATTCAATCTTCCTGGAAATGGACCCGGTAGGCAGGCCGCCACCACCGGGCATCATGGATTGCCAGTAGAATGAATGGTTCCACACCTGGGCAGCATTGTTGAAGATTCCGGACTGCTTTGGATCTCCTGCGGTCCTGGTTATGATGCTTTCAAGCGGCTGGCCCATCAGGTCGGTGTTTTCAATAAGCGCGTTCAGGTTTGTTACGTAAGCATTATGATGCTTTTCGTGGTGGATTTCCAGGGTCTTTGCACTGATGTGTGGTGCCAGAGCCTCTTTCTTGTAGGGAAGTTCTGGGAGTGTAATCACCATCTCCGGCTCCTTGCTATGGCTTAATGTGCTTAATGTCGAGCTGCTTGCCGACTGGCAACGCAACAGCTCGTCATGGTTGCTCCGGCCTGGTCTCGGCCAGAAAGACCTGCCCGCTGAAAAGCCTTACCAGCCATCAACGGATGGTTGACAAACTCCGGCGATGGCTGGTGGCGGATGATATGTGCCGGGTCAAATCCTGCTTCAACTCATTTTTTATGACAGCCCCCGCAGCTGGTTGGGCCTGTCTTCTGACCTTTACCGGCTAGATCCTTGTGACAGTTCTTGCACATGTTCATGACTTCTTTTCTCTTCAGTTTGCTTTCGGCTTTCATTGTATCAATAATCTGGGGTTCTTTGGGATAAAGCTTGTGACAGGGCATGCAGTCAATAAATACTTCCTGATGGCGTTCATGGGGAAATGTGACCGATCCCAGGCTGCCCCCCTTCAGAGTAATCGTTTCCGCTCCTTCACCGGTTGTGGCCATGCTGATACCTGCTGATAAAAAAATGCCACTTGTAATAATTGCTGTAAGTAATGTACCTGTTTTCATGTTTTTCCTTTTGCTGATATTTGCAGAATTTAGGAGCCGTTACGAAATAACATGGTCATTTATATCTATTTCGTTACGGCTCCTTATGCCGTTCTGGACAATTAAATGGCCATGTTATTTTTTTACAGCGGCTTAGGTGATATTGAGGTTATTCGCTGAGTCCCAATGCTGTCCGTTTTTGTCTGATTCGCTTATCAATGAGTTCGGCTGCCTTGAAAGGGTCCGGCTCAATGCCGAAGCAGGCGCCGAGAAGGGTGTCGAGTCCATCAAGGGCCAGGTTGGTTACTAATTCGGAACCGGTAATGTTGGGTGGATGGCCAAGATGCGTGTAGATTCCGGAAGCAACACAGTAGGTGCCAATGGCCGCGGCCTTTTCAGAGTACCACTCCGGGGAGGAGCCTGCAAGGGGCAGGTCGGAGATGTCAACCCCAAGTTCATTGGCAAGAAGCGCAGCCAGTTGCAGAATACGCGCATTATCAACGCAACTTCCCATGTGCAGGACCGGCGGAATGCCCAAAGAACCACAGATCTCTTTGAGGCCCGGTCCTGCCATTTCGATGCCTTCGGGTACCAGAAGCCCGGCCTTGCCGGTTGCGGTGGTCACGCACCCGGTCACCAGTACCAGAATGTCTTTTTTGATGAGCTCTTTGGCCAGGTTGACATTGCAGTAATCCTGTTTGTACTTGGGATTGTTACAGCCGACGATGGCAACCGCGCCCCTGACTTTCCCTGCCTTGATCGCGTCAATGAGTGGTGTCAAGGTGCCGCCGAGCGCGGCCAGGAGGGTTTCGTTGGAAAATCCGGTAATCAGATCAATCGGTCCCTGGGGAATTTCTACCCGATTTTTATTGCGCAAAGGAAAACGCTCAATGGCCATGCGCACAACCTTTCGCGNNTCAGCCCCGGTGAATTTCGCCTTGTCGGCGGTGGTGACCATCTTGGTGTGATAACAATTTCCAACAGTTACCAGGCTGGGCATGATGCACTGATAATCAACAACGATGAGCTCGACGGCGCCCGTGACGATGGCCAGTTCGGTCATCAGGTGGTTTCCGGCCATGGGAATGCCTTGCCGCATCATCAACTCATTGCCTGTGCAGCAAAGCCCGGCCAGGTTGATGCCGGTAGCTCCTTTTTCCCTGGCAAGGGCGATGAGCTCAGGGTCGCTTACCGCTTCAACAATTTTCTCCGAGACTATCGGGTTATGACCATGCACCAGGATATTAACCTGATCCTCTTTGATCACCCCGAGGTTCACCTTGGACTTTCTGGGGCTTGGGGTGCCGAAGAGAATATCGGAGATCTCGGTGGCAATCATCGATCCGGCCCAGCCATCGGCTAGACAGGTCCTGGCACTGTGCAGCATGGTATTGGCGGCATCATTATCGCAACCCATATGGGTGCGGTGCATCATTTCGGCTATCTCACGATCAACGCCGCGGGGAGTAATGCCAAGATTCTTCCAGAGTTGCTTTCGTTTTTCCGGAACACGGCATAAAAATGAAAGTTCTTTACGGACGCTGCCGTAGTTTGAATAAAATTCATCGCAGAGATCCCTAGCAACTTCAAGGACGGGTCGGCCCTCGGTGGCTATCCCCAATTCTTTAGCAATGCGGAGCAGCTTGGCTTCATCCTTGATGGTGTAATCCTGAGTCAGTCCGTGCGCCACGGCGTGCAGGGTCTCAATACAGTCACGGCCATGGTCGGAATGGCCGGCAGAGCCCCCGGCCACAAAGCGGCCAAAGTTACGGGCCACGATCACATCAGCATCGGCACCGCAGACACCCAAGGGGGATTTCTTGCTGATTCGGCAGGGGCCCATGGTGCAGTTGCGGCAGGAGAGGCCACTCTCGCAGAATGTACAGTGAGGTGTCTGCTGCTCCAGGCGGTCCCAGGCGGTCTCGACTCCGTCGCGTTCCGCTTTGCGCAACATCTGCTGTGCATCATCCCACATCGATTTCTCTTCAATAGATTTTTTAGCTGTTGCCATGATATCCTCTTGTGGTGGTGGTTAACAATTCCGAACAAGGTCTTGACCAGTTTCATCCAGGAACAGGAAACCGAAAGCATTATGTATAGACGGCGCGATCATTCTTCCCTCCATCCCTAGGCTGATTTTTGAGGCTGACTTGAGGTGCTGAAAGTTCCTTTGCTGAGCAAAAACTATCATATATGAGCAGCTAAATGCAAGGGCATCATCGAGGCATGTCTGCTCACAGGTCTGTCCGCTCCAGGTTAAGGGTCAGCAACCTGGAAAGAATGGTTTCATCCGTCATTTCCGGCGTATAGTCGGCCCAGCCGTAGGCGACGGCCACGGCGGCGTCGAGTTCGCGGTGGACAGACTCAAGCCAGGCCGGGCGGAGGTTGTAGAGATTAGTCAGGGTGCGCTTTTTCAGGTCTGCCTCATGGCCAGGTCTGGCAATCGGGCGTAGGGGGAAACCAGCTTTCTCTTCTTCCGGGGTAATCACCCACTCCACCCAGTCAGTTGGATTAAGCCAGGCTTCCCGCAACTGGTTGAGGCGAAGAGCGGCGGCGGCGATTCTTTCAGCGAC
>DCUN01000096.1 GCA_002327225.1 Desulfobulbaceae bacterium UBA2213 | reverse complement strand
GAATCAGGGGTAAGGTTACAGGTGACAGGTGATTTGAGAAGCGGCTTAGAAAGTCAGCAGGCGGTCCAGGTTGATTTTCAAATATTCCAGGTTGGTCACAATGGAGCCTCCTTTTGAATCTTTGCCGCGAATGACTGTTTCGTCAAGAAATTGTCTGGCTCTGTTTTTGGTCTCTTCCATAGACGCTCCCCATACCAGGGCAAGGGCCAGATTCGGGTCAAAATCGCTGGGAATCTGGTATTCCCGGTCAGAAGGGACATGGGAATAGACGGTTGACCAGTCGTGCTGGGGGAAATGGAAATCGGTGATGGTGCCAATCCATGGCGCAAAGCCGCGGCGGGTGTCTTCGGCCACAATGCGCAGTTCAATGGACGCCCCTTTAAACTCAATGGCTTTCTGTTTGTAACCGATCTTCTCACCCAGGCCCAGTCTGATCTGTTCACGAAGCAGATTGGGGTGTTTATTGTCAAGATAGCTGATACGGGCGGAAACATCGTTTTCCACCTGGATCCGGGTGTTGACCTCCAGCAGATAGGGTTGGCCGGACCTGCTGATAATCCATTCCCAGGTACCAACATTGTCGTAGCGGACATGGGCAGCCAGTTTCAGTGAATAATCAACGATCTGTTCCAAAACTTTCTGTTCGTCGAAATCGTAAGTGAAGCAGGAACTGTGGAAGCCAGGCGCCGCTTCCACCCGTTTTTGACGGCCGGTTGACTGGATGGTACAATTCCGGGAACCGAAGTGGATGCGCTCACCATGGCGGGAACAGACAAGTTGCACCTCAAGATGATTATAGTCGCGCAGGCATTGTTCAATAAGGACGCCGCCGTCTCCGAACTGGCGCTTGGCATAGTTCTGAACCTGCCGGTAGATGCGGCGGAACTGCTCGATTTCCGTGACCTCTTCAATGCCCATGCCGCCGCCGCCAGCCGCCGCCTTGACCAGAATGGAAGGGGCCTTGATCTCCTGGGCAAGCTGATTGTCCAGGAGTCTCTGGGCGATCTCTTCTGCCTCCATCTCGTTGTAGATGGGGCTGTCGGTACCCGGGATGGTGGGGATTCCCAGTTTATTGGCGACCCGTTTGGTGTTGATTTTGTCGCCAAGGCTTTTGATGACCTCCCAGTTCGGCCCGATAAAGATGAGGGGCCGATCGCGGAGAGTTGCCCGCCTGGCAAAACGATAATCTTCAGAGAAGAAACCGTAGCCAGGATGGATAGCCGTGCATTGGGTGTGGTCGGCAACGGCGAAGATATCATTGGGCTCAGTGTAGCTGGTGATCCGCCAGGCGTTCTGGTCGGCGCCGCTGATCCTGTTGCGCCGGACGTGTTCAGAGTCCTTGTCGGCTTCAGTATAGACCACCGTATATTCCAGACCCAGATCCTTGCAGGCGTTCATTATGCGGATTGCGATCTCACCCCGGTTGGCGATGAGAACCTTTCCTTGCAAACTGTGACTCATATTGTCTTGATGTTGTAAAGTTTTGGTTGACGCCCATTTACAGGGACGCAGGTAGATCCGGGGAGCCCGATGAGCCTTCTTCGAAAGTGCTCCTTTTTTATTTTTGCAAAAGAACAAACAGGCATTACTATAGTCATATCATAGCAATTAGAAAAGAAAAAATGTATTTTGTTTTGTAGCCTTTTGGTATCACTGAGGGGTGTGGTGAGAATGATAATTGCTGGAAAAACTCTTTCTCTTTGATCTTCCATTGAAATATTCAATGATTTCCTGGGTGAGAGCTATTATTAATAGAGTGACGATAGAAAAAGAATGAGTAAAGAAAAATTGTCTGAGCAGTCTGAAACAGCAGAATATAAAGGTGTCTTTAAACGGCTGGCAGCCTTGTTGCCTGGACGGACTCCTGATACCACTGAGTCCCTGGAGCTTGAAATTCAGGAGCTGCTTGAGGATGGGGAGGAACAGGGTCTGATTACCAGTCTGGAAGAGAGGATGATCAACTCCATCTTTGATTTTCGTGATACCAGGGTGGGCGAGATCATGACCCCGGCAGTGGAGATCGAGGCGGCGGAAGAGTCTACTTCCCTGGCTGAGCTGGTGGAGATCTTCATTGAAAAGGGATTTACCAGGGTTCCCGTCTACAGGGAGACGCTGGACCGAGTTGTCGGCATCCTCCATGTCAAGAATCTGTTAAAGATCTTTTCTCCGGCATCAAAAGATATTCCGCTTTCAGAGCTTTTGAATCCGCCCTACTTTATTGATGAAAAAAAACTGATTGTCGATCTGCTGGTGGAGTTCCAGAAACGGAAGGTCCATATGGCCCTGGTAACGGATGAGTTTGGCTCCATTCGTGGTCTTGTTACCATTGAGGATATCCTGGAGGAAATCGTAGGCGAGATTGAAGATGAATATGATGTCGATGATCACGATGAAATTCAGGAACTTGGCCAGGAGACTGTTCTGGTGCAGGCACGGGTGGATATAGAAGAGGTCGAGGAGCGTTTTGGTGTGGAAATGCCGGAGGGCCCGTATGAGTCTGTAGGCGGGCTGGTGGTACATCTGCTTGGTAGATTGGCCGTACCCGGTGATCAGGTGGACGTTGGGGGGCTGCGCTTTCTTGTGCAGACGGCGAGCAAGCGGCACATCAAGGTGGTGCGTATTACTCGGCTGACTGATGAAGATGTATGATGCCAGGACAGTGATGGAGGCAACAACTGCCCTTGGGATGAGGATGCTGGCGCCACTTATGACCGCAGGTCTGCTCTGGCTGGCCTTTCCTGGTGGCGGTGGTTTCTGGCCTTTGCTCTTTGTTGCCCTTGTTCCGTTTTTATTGGTTGTTATGGGGCCTGGAAGGGCGTGGCAGGGTTGCTCTTCTTTCATTCCTGGCGCAAGCGGCCGGCCCTCCATGGCCGACGCTGGTATGTGTGGCCTGCTGACCGGTCTGTTCCATTTTCTTCTTTTGCTTTATTGGATTGTCATTGTTCTGGGGCGCTACGGTGGATTGCCGCCTTACCTGTCCGTCCCGGCCCTCTTGCTTCTTGCCCTCTATATGAGTTTGTATCTGGGGATTTTTGCCCTGATTACCCGCTTGTTCTCAGTCAGGTTTCCTTTGCGGGTTGCCCTGTGGATTATTCCCTGTCTCTGGGTTGCACTCGATTGGTGCCGCTCTTTTCTGTTCACCGGTTTTCCCTGGATGGATCCAGGCTACGCGCTGGCTCATGTGCCATGGTTGATCCAGTCGGCTGATCTGTGGGGCCATTATGGCCTGACCTATCTTGTGGTTTTGATCAATACCATGGTGGCCACGTTGTTCCTGTCGGGTACTCAAAAACGAGGGCAGCGTGCCTTGGTTGTGCCTGTCGTACTGCTCTGTGGCGGTGTCGCGTTGTATTCATTCCTGCGCTGGCAGCATCTGGAACGACAGATGCTGGTCAGTGAAACTCAACGTATTGGTGTGGTCCAGGGCAATATAGCGCAGAATCAGAAGTGGTCTCCCGGATTGCAGGAAGAGGCGCTGAAGAACTATATCGGTCAGAGCTGGGGGCTTATTGAACGTCACCACCCCTTGCTTGTAGTATGGCCTGAAACAGCCCTGCCGTTTTATCCTGTTGCGCATCCCTTACTGCAATCGGTGCGTGATCTTGCGATTGCTGGACAGATTGCCCTGCTCACAGGGGCGCCCTGGGTTGAAGGGACTATGGGCAGCGGCGACGGGGGTGGCGACGGCCAGGGACGGCCTAATGCCGCGAGAGCCAGGGACGCAGGCCAGGGAGGGCCCAGTGTCGCTCGAGCCATGGACGGCGGAAGAGCGACTGGCGGCAGTGGCCAGGAGGTGGTCCGCTATTATAATAACGCTCTTCTTTTTGATGGTAGTGGGCAGATCACGGACAGCTACTCCAAGAGTCATCTGGTGCCGTTTGGTGAATATGTGCCCTTGAAAAAACTTCTGCCATTCCTGGCCCCGGTGGTTGAGGCGGTGGGAGATTTCAGCCCCGGCTCGATTGAGCAGGCCCTGGCTTGTCATAATGCCAGGATTGGGGTATTAATCTGTTTTGAATCCATCTTTCCGGAAATTGCCAGAAAATGGGTGGAAGGCAATGCCAATGTCCTGGTAAACCTGACCAATGATGCCTGGTATGGCAGGTCCAGCGCCCCGCATCACAGTCTGGCCATGACGGTGTTGCGATCCGTGGAAACCCGGCGCAGTATGGTCCGGGCGGCAAATACCGGCTTTTCAGGATTTATTGATCCCCTGGGTCGGGTGCAGGTTGTGTCTCCCCTGTTTGAATCCTGGGCCGAGAGCGCTGAGGTGATCCTCATGGAAGAAAAGAGCTGGTTTGTCCGCTGGGGATATCTTTTTGCGCCTTTCTGTCTGGGGGCGGTTCTATTGTCTCTGGCCTGGATTGTCCTTCGCAATCCCCGGTCGAGAAGTTTTTCGTAGCACGAGAATGTTTTTAGCCCGAATGTTTCATAAAAATCACGCAGTCCCCCGCAGGAGGGACCTTGGTCGCGATTGATGCCGGTTTTGATGAGGTGACTTCTTCGCGACCAAGGTCCCTCCTGCAGGCAGATTCATCATTCGTATGAAATATCCGGGCTTACTTTTATTTTTTTGTAGGGAGTGATCATGTCAACAGAAACAGGCGCCGCAGTATCCAGGCAAAGGATTCAGGGATTGAAAGGGCGAATGCTGGCCTTGAAGGAGCATCTTTGACTTAGATCACAAAAAAGATGACCTGGAACGGCTTGAGCAGCAGACCCTGGCCCCGAATTTCTGGAACGATGCCAATGTCGCCAAGAAGGTGCAAAAAGAGCATGGTCAACTCCAGGATATCATCAAGAGTTGGGAGGGAAAGTGGGAAGAGCTGGAGGAGATGGAAATGCTTCTGGATCTGGCCATGGAAGAGAATGATTCTGATATAGAGCATGAGGTGGCCGCCACTATTGACCCGTTGCAGGAACGTATTGCCGTTGCTGAGGTCGAGTGCATGCTCAGTGGCGATCATGATGCCAATAACGCGATCGTGGACATTCATGCCGGCGCCGGCGGCACCGAGGCCCAGGATTGGGCAAGTATTCTTCTGCGCATGTATCTGCGCTGGGCGGAGGTAAAAGGTTTCAAAACGGATATCCTTGACTATCTGGCTGGTGATGAGGCCGGAGTCAAGGGTGTGACCATCATGGTCACGGGCCATAATGCCTATGGCTATCTGCGTTCCGAGGTGGGGATCCATCGTCTGGTGCGGATCTCGCCCTTTGATGCCAGTGGTCGCCGTCATACCTCGTTTTCTTCGGTCATGGTCATGCCTGAGCTTGATGATACCATTGAAGTGGAGATTCTGGATAAAGATCTGCGTGTTGATACCTACCGGGCCAGTGGTTCCGGTGGGCAGCATGTCAATAAAACCGATTCGGCCATCCGGCTTACCCATCTGCCTACGGGCATTGTGGTGCAGTGTCAGAATGAGCGTTCCCAACATCGGAACAAGGAGACGGCCATGAAGATGCTGAGCTCCCGTCTCTATGAACTGGGGAAGGAAAAACAGGACGAGGCCAAGGAGGATCTGCACGGTGATAAAAAAGGGATCTCCTGGGGCAGTCAGATTCGCTCCTATGTCCTTCAGCCCTATCGTCTGATCAAGGATCACCGTACAGACGTTGAGGTCGGCAATGTCGATGCCGTGCTTGATGGCAATCTGGATCCCTTTATTAAGGCCTATCTGCTGTGGGAAAAATGATGGCGTCGCCAAAAGGCCCAAATACTTCGTTACACTCGCATCCTTTGTCACACCGACGTACCAAGAAGTATGCCACTGTGACAAAGGATGCAGTGTGCCTCGTCTTTGGGCCTTTTGGCTTAGCCATCTCCTTTGTAAATTTGACTTTTCGGATTTTTGCAGACTTCCCTGCGAGCCGTATCCGATTGTAAGCCGTGACTTCCTGCGCTCAATGCGGGGCCTGTTCGGTGGTCTGTCCGGTTTATCGGGTCACAGGTCATGAGGCCCATACAGCCCGGGGCAAGCTTCATCTGGCCCATATTCCTGAGCTGCCTGGCAAGGGTCGTGTTCTTGAGGATATCTTTTCCAAATGCCTGCTGTGTGGGGCTTGTTCAACTGTCTGTCCCCGGGGCATAGATGTGCGCAGGGAGGTTGAATCCGCCCGTGCAGCCTTTCCTGCCGTTTATGGGGATCATGGCTATGAGAAGTATCTGGCGAGCAAGGTGCTTGCTCACCCTGAGATTCTTGCACCGTTGCGAGTGCTTGGGAGGGTCGGAGCAGAGTTTTTGTCGAGATATCTGCCGGAAGAAAGCGGCCTCAGATTGCGCTTGGCCTTTTTTCAGCAAGACGTGGGAACAATATCGGTTCTGCCGGTTCAGAAAAATACGTCTCCTGAAGGCCCCCGACAGAAAGAGGCACTGACCTATTTTCCAGGATGTACTGCCCGCTATCTTTTTCCTGAAATTGCCACATCCTGTCATGCTCTGGTCGCCGGTCTCGGATATGCCTTGCATGTCCCGGACGGACTGTCCTGTTGTGGCCTGGCTGCCCTGTCCGCAGGAGGCAGGCGGGAGGCACGGCGCTGTGCCCGCAATAATATTACCGCCTTGGAGCAGAGTAACGGGCCGATTCTCGTTTCCTGTGCCTCCTGTTACAAGCATCTACACAGATACGTCGAGCTTTTTGAAGATGACGAACCCTGGCGGATCAAGGCTGAGGGTATAGGGGCGCGTCTGGTGGAACTCAGTTGTTTTCTCGATCAGCACCTGCCGCAAGGATTGGCCAGCCAGGTGTCGGGGAAAAAGAAGGTGCGTGTTTATTATCATGATCCCTGCCATTTTCGCCATGGGCGTGATGGAAAGAGGATCATCGAAGAGCCGCGCAAGGTGCTTGGTCGTAATCCCGATCTGGACGTGCTTGAACTCCCCGGTGGCCCTGAGTGCTGCGGGCAGGGCGGGATTTTCCATATCGGCGCGCCGAAGATCTCGGTGGTGATTCGTGACACGCTGGCGGCCAAGGTCCTGGCCCTGGCCCCTGATGTGATTACCAGCACCTGTTCCGGTTGTCTCATGCAGTGGCGTGTGGCGGTAGAGCTTGCGGGGAGCAGGGTGCGTGTGCTGCATCTGGCTGAAGTGTTAGGAGCCGTTACGAAATAACAATAGAGCGAGTCGTTTGCAAAAAAGACGAATGAAGGTTACAAAACTGTTATCCTGTGCGTAGACTGAAAGCCATACCTGGCTAAATCTGCAAGAAGAGATTCCCGACAAAAGGATTCGGGAATGAACATATTCGTCATTTTGCGGGAGGCTCATAGCGACATGCATTATGAGTCCTTTCCTGCTTGCAGGAACAAGGCGGGCTGTGTAAAGAGAAGGGTGAAAAAGTAGTTTTTTTATGCCCTGTGAGTGGTTTCCTCGTGCTTAAAGAGATACGTCATGGCTTATGCACCTGTTGTAGGAATCTCGATTCGTTATCAGTTGGAGGAGCGGGAAGAAGAGATTTTATCTCCCTATGCTGCTTTGAATATGAATTCGCTGGGGCGCAGGTCTGAAGAAGAGGACGATGGCTGTGATATCCGCATGCCATTTCAGCGGGATCGAGACAGAATTATCCACGCCAAAACCTTTCGTCGCTTGAAGCATAAGACCCAGGTCTTTCTGGCGCCGGCTGGTGATCATTATCGGACCCGCTTGACCCATGTCCTTGAGGTCTCGCAGATTGCTCGCTCTATTGCCGCGGCCCTCTGTCTCAACGAGGCCTTGACCGAGGCCATTGCTCTGGGCCATGATCTGGGCCATACCCCTTTTGGTCATGCCGGAGAAGCAACCCTGAATGAACTGCATCCCGGCGGCTTCCGCCATTATATACACAGCTTGCGGGTGGTGGACTTCCTGGAGAATCGGGGGCGCGGGTTGAACCTTACCTTTGAGGTCAGAAACGGCATTGTCAAACATTCCAAGGGGCGCAATGATATCCTGCCGGAGGCGACCTCGGAGCTTCCGGTAACGCTTGAAGGGCAGGTGGTGCGGGTGGCGGATATCATTGCCTATGTCAATCATGATATGGACGATGCCCTGCGTGCCGGAATTATTCATGAAGAAGATCTGCCGGTAGATATCAAAGCGGTGGTTGGGGATCGTCATTCCAAACGAACCGGCGCCATGGTCCGTGATCTGATTGTTGAAACCCTGGCGGCAGGGGACGGCCGACTGCATTTTAGTCCGAAAATGCTCAAGGCGATCACTGATCTGCGTACCTTTCTCTATGAAAATGTATACCGTTTTTATAAAGTGCATAATGAGTTTGAGAAGGCCCAGCGGGTTATCCGCGATCTGTATCATTATTTTCTGGAAAACGGCCTGATGGAACGCAATGGTGTTTCCTGGGAACCGCGAAGAGAGAAACATGTCTGGGCCAGTGAAAAGATAGCGCATAGAAGGGTGTGTGATTTTATTGCCGGTATGACTGACCGGTATGCCTTGAGCCTCTATGAGCATATCTTTTTACCCAAGCCCTGGAATGTGTGATCGGAAGCTGCTGAAGCGGTTTGTTAAAATTTAACATTGTAAAATCTAACATTGTAAAACGTATGAACGATATATTAAGCAAGGGCTATGAGTTTGCCGGTGTCGAGGAAAAGTGGCTGCAGCGCTGGACCGATGAAAAATGTTTTCAGGCCACAATGGTGGAGGGCAGACCCTCCTTCTCCATTGTCATTCCACCGCCCAATGTGACCGGGGTGCTGCATGTGGGGCATGCCCTCAATAATACCATGCAGGATGTGCTGGTACGCTATCACCGCATGCGGGGTGACAATACGGTGTGGGTGCCGGGCACGGACCATGCAGGGATTGCCACCCAGAATGTGGTGGAGCGGCAGTTGGCAACAGAGGGCAAAAGCCGGCATGACATTGGCCGTGAGGAATTTGTCAAAAAGGTTTGGGCCTGGCGGGCGGAGAAGGGCGGCACGATTATCCGCCAGCTCAAACGTCTTGGTGCCTCCTGCGACTGGGACCGGGAGCGCTTCACCATGGATGAAGGGTTGTCGACTGCCGTACGTGAGGTCTTTGTCCGTCTCTATCACGAGGGGCTGATCTATAAGGGCGATTATATCGTCAACTGGTGCCCCCGTTGTCAGACGGCTCTCGCCGATGATGAGGTGGAGCACGAGGAGAAAAAGGGCAAACTCTATCATCTCCGTTATCCCTTTGCTGATGGCAGCGGCGAGGTGGTGGTGGCCACCACCCGCCCTGAGACCATGCTGGGCGATACGGCGGTGGCGGTCCATCCTGATGATGAACGGTATGCGCATCTGGCAGGGGTCGGCATCAGGCTGCCCCTGACGGATCGAATTATCCCCATTGTCTTTGATCATCACGTGCAGAAGGATTTCGGCACCGGTGCCTTGAAGGTGACGCCGGCCCATGACCGGGATGACTATGAGATTGGCCGTCGTCACGATCTTGAGATCCTCAAGGTCATGGACAGTAGTGGTGTGATGAATGAAAATGCCGGTGTCTATGCCGGTCTTGATCGTTTCGCCTGCCGCAAGAAGATCGTTGAAGATCTGGAGGCGCAAGGTTTTCTGGAGCGGATCGAGGAGCATGAGCACGCGGTGGGTCAATGTTATCGCTGCCAGACCGTGGTCGAGGCCACCACCTCCCTGCAGTGGTTCGTCTCGGTAAAACCCCTGGCGGCAAAAGCTGTGGCGGCGGTACGCGAGGGCCGGATAAATATCTATCCCAAGACCTGGTACAACACCTTTTATAACTGGATGGATAATATCCGTGACTGGTGTATCTCGCGGCAGATATGGTGGGGCCATCGGGTCCCGGCCTGGACCTGTCAGGGATGTGGGGAGATGATCGTCGCCTCTGTTGATCCGACCAGTTGTCCGAAGTGCGCTTCAACAGAGCTGATCCAGGAAACAGACGTGCTCGACACCTGGTTTTCTTCGGCCCTCTGGCCCTTTTCCACGCTTGGCTGGCCGGAGCAGACCAAAGAACTGGCCATGTTTTATCCCACCTCCGTGCTGATCACCAGTTTTGACATCCTCTTTTTCTGGGTGGCCCGGATGATGATGATGGGGCTGCACTTTAAAGATGAGGTTCCGTTTCGGGACGTCTATCTCCATGCCCTGGTGCGGGACAAGCATGGCAAGAAGATGTCCAAGTCCACGGGCAATGTTATTGATCCCCTCGAGGTGATTGATACATACGGAACCGACGCCCTGCGCTTCACCCTGACCGCCTTTGCCGCCCAGGGGAGGGAAATCAAGCTCGATGAGGAGCGGATCGAGGGGTATCGTTTCTTTATCAACAAGATCTGGAATGCGGCCCGTTTTGTCCTCATGCATGTGGGAGAGGGCGAAGGAGACGTCAAGGGATGGGCAGGTGATACGGCTGATCTCTCCCTGATCCATCAGTGGATCCTCAGCCGGACCGCCGCCACTACGGCCGAGGTCCGGGCGGCACTCGACGGGTATCGCTTCAATGATGCGGCCTCGCTCCTCTATCAGTTTATCTGGTATGAGTTCTGTGACTGGTATCTGGAGTGGATCAAGCCGGATCTGTTCAGCAAAGATCCGGCCATCCGGGATCAGGCCCGGTCCGTGCTGCTGCTGGTTATGGAAACAATCCTCAAGCTGATTCATCCCATCATCCCCTTTGTTACCGAGGAGATCTGGAGTGTCCTGCCGGGAAACCGGGAGATTCTGATGACCTCATCCTATCCCGAGGTCAACGAGGCCTGGCGCAACAGCGGGGCTGAGGAAGAGGTGGAGCTGCTCATGGGGGTGATCACCGGCATCCGTAATATCCGGGCGGAGGCCGATGTCCATCCCTCCATGCAGATAGAGGCCTTTGTCCT
>DCUN01000190.1 GCA_002327225.1 Desulfobulbaceae bacterium UBA2213 | reverse complement strand
CTGTCAAAATGGGAAAACCTCTTTGCCTCTATCCAGGACCCGGCCCTCATCGTTTCCAGCGAAAATATCATCCTTGATGCCAATCCGGCCACCTTTGCTGCCGCCCGCAAGACAAGAGCGGAGGTTATCGACAAAAAAGTCTGTGATATTCTTCATGGCGGACGGGCGGCTGGCGCTGTTTGCCCCTTAGAAACGCAGCTCAGCACCAGAAAAAGTTTCATTAATGAGGCTGAACTGAGGGGACTGAACGGGAACTACCTTATCACACTCAGCCCCCTAGCCCAAACTGAAGGTCATCGGGAGGCCACCCTGCTCATTGCCAGAGATCTCACCGAAGAAGAGTTGATGAAGGCCGAGGCCATGCGGGCGGCGCAACTGGCCTCGGTGGGCGAACTGGCTGCCGGCGTCGCCCACGAAATCAACAACCCCATTAACGGTATCATCAATTATGCCCAGATCATCCTGGACGCCCCTGATGATCCTGAAAGCCGGGCCAACCTGCATCGCATCATCAAAGAAGGAAAACGGGTAGCCGGCATAGCAAGCAACCTCCTGGACTTTGCCCGCCGTCACGAAGACTCCCAGGAACCCATCATTGTCCAGAAAGTCATCCAGAGTTGTATTGACCTGATTCATCATCAACTGAAACAAGATAGTATCACCCTGGAACTTGACGTGCCGGTGACCCTGCCTCAGATCATGTGTAACTCCCAACAGATCCAGCAGGTATTGTTAAATATCATGAGCAACGCGCGCTATGCCCTCAATCAACGGTACCCGGAGGCAAATCCGGCTAAACTGATAAAAATTGACGGGGCGCAGGTCACCCTGAAACAAAAACCGTATATTCGTCTGACCATCACCGACCAGGGCACCGGCATCGAACATGACATCATGGATCGTCTATTTGATCCATTTTTTTCAACGAAACCTAGCGGCGAAGGAACAGGACTCGGCCTCAGTATCAGCCATGGCCTGGTTTTGGAGAATAATGGCTTCCTCAGAATCAGCAGTGAAATGGGCCGCTCGACTTCCTTGATTATTGATTTACCCGTTGCCGAAGACCAAAGGAGAGACACATGACACCTAACACCCGCCTTCCTTTCTTTATAGCGCTCATTTTTTTGGCCGCTACCCTGCTCCTCTATTATTTAGACCGGCTTCAGGCAGACAGGACAGCTCTCGAACTTCCTTACGCCCTCTGGTCCGGAATTATTATGGTCGGACTCTGTTTTACCGTCCTGGCCGTGATTCACAGGGGTTGCAGGCAGTACAGCCAGCTTCTTGAAAAAAACAGGGCCCATCTGGCGGAAACGACTCTCACGCTCCTGAACACCCAGGCCAGTCTGGAAGAGACTGTCGAACGAAGAACGTTTGAACTCGCGGTCGTCAACGGCTCTTTGCACCGGGAAATTGCCGAACGTATCCAGGCAGAAACAGAAAGCAGGGAGTTGCAGAAAAGATTTGAGATCATCCTTGATTCGGCCGGCGAAGGTATTTTCGGCATCGACACCAAAGGCAATGTCACCTTTATCAACAAGACCGCATCCCGCTTACTGGGCTGGCACCGGCAGGATCTGATCGGCAAATCTCACCACGATCTTGTTCATCACTCCCGTAATGACGGCAGCAAGTACCCCATTACCGACTGTCCGATCTACATGGCCTATAAAGATGGCGCCATCCACTGTAGTGCTGACGAAACCTTCTGGACGAAATCAGGCAAGAGTTTTCCAGTGGAATATACCAGCACCCCCATTCTTGAAAACGATATCCTGACCGGTGCAGTGGTCGTCTTTAAGGATATCTCGGAGAGCAACAAACTCAAGAGACAGCTCGAGCTGATTGTCAACTCAGCCGGTGAAGGCATTTTTGGACTGGATATCGAGGGCAAAGTCACCTTTTGCAACAAAGCCGCCTCAATCATGCTGGGCTGGGATCCTGCCGAACTGATCGGCAAATCCCTTCACGCCTTGTCGCATCACACCCATGCGGACGGTCGGCACTATCCGGAAGATGAATGTCCAATTTATATGGCCTGCAAAGACGGCACTGTTCACTATAAATCGGATGATTTCTTCTGGACCAGAAGCGGTGAATCCTTCCCGGTCGAATACACCAGCACACCCATCCGGGAACACAACCAACTCACCGGGGCTGTGGTCGTTTTCAGGGACCTGAGCACCTTTACCTGACAACTTCAGGTAGAGAACCTGCAATCTTTTTTAGACTGTTCAGCAGTTATATGTTTTTAATTTCTCAAGGAAAATACCATGTCTGACTATGAAGCGAATACGACCTCTATTCTTGTGGTGGACGACGAAGAGAGCCTGCGCCACACCTTTCAGATCTTCCTGAAACGTCAGGGGTATTCACCGGTCATCATGGCCGCCACCTTCGAAGAGGCTGTCACGGCCCTGACCAATCACTCTTTTGACCTGATCATCAGTGATATTGTCCTTGAAGGCGCCTCCGGCATAAACCTGCTGAAACGGACCAGAGAGATGGGTTTCGATTGTCCGGTTATCATGGTCACCGGCTACCCGAACGTCGAGACAGCAGCCGAAGCAGTACGCCTTGGTGCCTTTGACTATCTCCCGAAGCCCGTTGAAAAAGAGGCCCTGCTTAGAACAGCTCGACTGGCCCTGCAGCAACGCCGCCTGGAACAGGGCAAAAAAAGGGCCGAACTGGAGCGGGAGCAATACCGCTGCTCTCTGGAAACCATCTTCAGGAGTGTCACCGACTGCATTCTGACGGTAGACCGTGATCTCAATATCCTGAGAATGAACCCGGCGGCCCGGACTCTTTTCCGTGAACTGCGGCCGCAACTTGTTGAAGGCGAAAACCTTGTCTCCTCCTGCGGCAGTGATGACCTCTGCTCTTTAAAAAGTAATGCCGAAAAAGTCCTGCGCTCCGGCATTGAGATCAATGAACATCGGATTGAATGCACCACCCCGGACAACAGGCAGAAGGTTCTCTCCATCTGTATCTCACCTCTGGAAGATGGCAAAGGTGGTTTTCAGGGGGTCGTCTTTGTCATTCGTGACATGACCAGCAAAATCCCCTTGCAGACAGGCAAACGCTCCACTTTTCACCGGCTCATCGGGGCCAGTGATGCCATGCAGACCGTCTATACCATGATTGAAAACGTGGGCCGGGTAGACACCACGGTTCTGGTGACCGGGGAATCCGGCACCGGCAAAGAGCTGGTGACCGAGGCCCTGCACCTGGAAAGTCACCGCAGAAACAGGCCGTTAGTCAAGGTAGACTGCACGGCTATCCCCGAGAATCTCCTGGAGAGCGAACTCTTTGGTCACAAGAAAGGTTCGTTTACCGGAGCGGATCAGGACCGGATGGGCCGGATCCTCCAGGCCGATGGCGGCACCCTCTTTCTCGACGAGATCGGCGATATCACGCCGATGATGCAGCTGCGCCTGCTGCGTTTTCTCCAGGAAAAGACCTTTTACCCGGTGGGCCGGGACACCCCGATCCAGGTGGATGTCAGGGTTATTGGCGCCACCAATGTCGATCTGAAAAAGAAGGTCCAGGAGGGGCACTTTCGCGAAGACCTCTATTTCCGGCTGCGGGT
>DCUN01000116.1:299-3494 GCA_002327225.1 Desulfobulbaceae bacterium UBA2213 | reverse complement strand
CCATGTGTCAAATACGGCCTATCGTTTGATGAAAAAAAATCTGCCTGGCGCTTATACCTTTGTCCTTCCGGGCAGTAAGCTTGTGCCGAAGATCATGGCAACCAAACAGAAAACCGTTGGTATCCGGGTGCCGGACAATCCTATCTGCATGTTGCTACTTGAAACCCTTGGTAATCCTATTGTCAACACCAGTATTCCGATGGAGGATGATCATCCGGTACCGACTGAGGCCTATGAAATCGATATAATTCTTGGCAACAGGCTTGAGGTCATTATCGATGGTGGCCCTGTCTATCCGGACCCATCTTCGCTCATTGACCTGACCGGCGATCAGCCTGAAATATTGCGCCAGGGAAAGGGCGATATTGCTCCGTTTTTGTAAGGCGCTTCCTTGAATGTACTCTGCAAGGCTCCATTCAAAAAAACAGCCGGAAAGGAGGGGCTGATTTTTGGAAGCGGCATTAGTGCCTTACAGATTGTTTTCTTGTTTTTTTGCAAGAAAACAATCTGCGAAAGGCACTTATCCCGTTCATTGGGGTTAGGTACTGTAAATAAAACGGGCATGGAAAAGTCCCTGCTCGTTTCATAACGGAACCTAATCCTTTATCAGCGGCTCTTTCAGCGACCTGCTCATGGTAAAGTGAACGGTCTGTCTTTCTGGAATATCCATCGTGGTGCCGGTTTTGGGATTTTTGGTGCTGCGTGCCTTGCGTCTACGAATGGAAAAACTGCCAAACCCGCGAAGCTCTATTCTTCTTTTGTCTATTAAGGCGGCTCTCATAGTCGTCAACATGATTTCGAGTGCTGCGGTCACATCCTGCTTTGGCAGGGAGAGGTCTGTGCTGACCTGATCGATAAGTTCTTTTTTTAACATGTCTGATAATGGTAACTCAAAAGTATAAAAAAAGGTTGTTTTGCCATAAGTAATTTGTCAGGCAAAACAACCTTTTATGTATTCAGATGAACCGTCTGGAATGGTCATGCTGACCAGTTCTTAGCGGTTCATCATCATTCGGAGAAGCGGTTAGTCTTCTTCGGTCTTTCCCTCGTCGCTCTGTCCACTTGCCGCGGCCTTCATCAGGTCGCCGAGTGTGGCTGGAGCTGCGGCTGATACTGCAGCAGCAGAGGCTTCTTTTTTGGGTGTGGTCTGTTGTTCTTGACCGGCCTCGACTGAATCCTCACCATCGCCTTCCAGGGTCTTGATGGAGAGGCCAATTTTCCGGTCTTTTGCCGAGACATTGATGACAATTGCCTTCAGCGTGTCGCCAACCTGATAGGCGCCAACAGGGGTCTTGATCTTCTCTTTGCTGATCTCGGAAACATGGATCAATCCTTCGATACCTTCCTCGAGCTGGATAAAGACACCAAAGTCAGTGACGTTGGTGATCGTTCCTTCGATAACGGTGCCGGATGGATATTTATTGTAGGCCGCCTGCCATGGATCTGGCTCAAGTTGTTTGATACCGAGGGAGAAACGCTCGTTTTCCTTGTCAATCTTCAGGACAACCGCCTGGATGGTCTGGCCTTTGACATATTTTTCAGAAGGATGCTTGATCCGCTCAGTCCAGGAAAGGTCTGAGACATGGATCAGTCCGTCAATCCCGTCCTCGATGCCGATAAAGACGCCGAAATCAGTGATGTTCTTGACTTTTCCTTCAATGATGGAGCCCACTGGGTAGGAATCTGTGACCAGATCCCAAGGATTGGGCTGCAGCTGTTTCATGCCGAGTGAGATCCGTTTGGTCTCAGGCTCGATGTTGAGCACCATGACCTCAACCTCATCGCCTACAGCCACGATCTTGGATGGATGGCGGGGTTTCTTTGACCAGGTCATTTCTGAGACATGGATCAGTCCTTCAACGCCTTCTTCCAGTTCGATAAAGACGCCGTAATCAGTGATGGAGACGACCTTTCCGATTGCCTTCTCACCAACGGGATAACGGGTGGCAACAGTTGACCATGGGTCTTCTTTGAGTTGTTTTACACCCAGAGAGACGCGATCGTTGTCCTTGTCATACTTCAGAACCTTGACCTCAAGCTCTTCGCCGACCTTGTACAGTTTGGCCGGATGGGAAACACGTCCCCAGGAGAGATCAGTGATATGGCAGAGACCGTCCATGCCGCCCATGTCGATAAAGAGGCCATAATCGGTGATATTGGTGATGGCGCCTTTGATGATCTGGCCTTCCTCGAGGATGGAACGCATTTTCTCGCGCAGTTTGTTACGGTCTTCTTCAAGGATGGCACGCCTGGAAATAACGACGTTGTTCCGCTTGCGGTTGAACTTGAGCACTTTGAAAGAAAAGGTCTCGCCGATGAGTGCATCCAGATCCTTGACCGGACGCAGGTCGATCTGAGAATAAGGCAGGAAGGCTGGGACGCCAACATGAACTGACATGCCGCCTTTGACCCTGTTCTCGATCTTACCCTCGATGGTGCCGTTTTCTTCCTGAATCTTGGCAATATCTTCCCATACTTTGATGGCAATTGCTTTTTCCCGTGACAGCAGGAGTCCACCTTCGTCTTTACGACGTTCAATAAAGACTTCAAATGTGTCGCCGATTTGAATCTCTTTGCCTTTTTCCAGCTGGAATTCTGATTTGGCAACGTAGCTTTCCGCTTTGTCTCCGACGTCGACCAGGACATAGCCATCGACGATACCGATGATGGTGCCCATGGTTACGTCGCCAACATTTACGACGCTGCTGTTTTCTTCCATCTCAAAGAGTTCGGCAAAACTTAACTCTTCGTCATTGTTAGTTGTTTGTGTGAGTGCCTCTGTCATGGGTTTTAGCTCGTGCGGCCCCGGAGGGGACCAAGGTGTAAGGGTTGATCTTTATCGTCTGTTGAGAACGATGCCAGTATGTATGAAAGAAAAATAAAATTTTTGACCTTCTTTCATAAGAAAACATTATTATATAGCAAAAGAAAAGTGGAAAGACAAGTACTTCTTGGTTTTCTCACTCTAAAAAAAATATCCAGGACTGCCTGGACTCATACTCGAGTAATTTTTTCTTTACGCTTCAGGCCTCTCTGGGGTAAATAACAGAGGATAAAGGATAGAGGCGGTGTTCCTTGTTTTTTAATAATCAACAGACGAAAAGAATCTTTAGAAATGGCAGAAATTAAAAGTACTATGGATATGGTTATGGAACGGGCCGCCCGTATGGCTGCCCGTTCCGTTGGGCAGCCTGA
>DCUN01000116.1:0-282 GCA_002327225.1 Desulfobulbaceae bacterium UBA2213 | reverse complement strand
TGCTCTCGATGATCTCGGGCTGGCGCTTACCGGGCAGGTGGCGGCTGAGCAGATGGCGGTGCGCAGGGGGATGGCCCGGGGCCTGATGCGCAATATTGTCCTGCCTCGTGACGAGTCCTTGATGGCCACGAGTCTTCGGGCCTTGGAGGGGCTTGCCGGGATGGAGCAGTCAGCGGCTGATGTTGTTGCGATCTGTGGAGAGCTGAAGCAGATCCTGGAGCAGTATAATCAGCATAAGGAGCAGATCAGGAAGCAGCTTGAGGATGCGGTTCGTGCCCAGCT
>DCUN01000032.1:634-3857 GCA_002327225.1 Desulfobulbaceae bacterium UBA2213 | reverse complement strand
TGATGTTTTTCTAGAGATGCTTTGGTGGTATGGGCAGTGGTCATTGAGTCACCATTGTGCAATCAGTTTAATTTGCGCCCCTGGCGAAACATTTCGCTGTATATTTCCGGCAGGTGCTGGTGTTGTAAGGCGGACACAACCTCTTCAACCGGGTAAGGGATGCGGTGGAGATCGACCTGGATATCCTCTCCAGAGAGGGTCAGGGTGGCGCAACTGGCCTCTGGGTTACCATCAAACATCCTGCCGACACTTCCCGGGTTGATAAAGTGAGTTGTGTGGATCTGTTTATGGTAGGGGGAGTGGGAATGGCCGGTGACAATGATCCGGCAGTTTGACAGGAGGCTGAGTTCCTGGAAACGACTGTCCGGGGTATGGGCAAAGAGCAGCTCTCTGGGGTGGGCGGGGCTGCCATGAAAGAGACCGATGGTGAGCCCTTCAAGCTCCAGTCGTTGTGTGTCCTCCAGGGAGAGCAGGTACTCTTTGCTCTGGCTGTTCAGTGCCTCGACCGTTGACCGGTACATGATGCGTTTTTCTTCATCATGGGGTTTTTTAAAGTTCTTCCCCTGAAGAAGGGTTATGACTTTGTGGTCGGTGTTTCCCAGGATGGAAAAGGCCTTTCTGTTTTGCAGCCACTGCAATGTTTCATTGGGGAAAGGTCCGTAAACAGTTGAGTCTCCGCAGTTACAGATGGCGTCAAAAGGAATATCGGTAAAGTCGGCAAAGAAACGGTCAATGGCGATCAGGGCCGGAATATTGCCATGGATATCTGACAGAAGAAGGAGCCGCATAGCAAGTGGTCGGTAAAGGTGGAAGGGGAGCAGGGTGTATCTTCAGGTGATCAATCGTAATTCTACACTTGAATGGGGAAACTGGAAACCTCTTTATTTTTAGGGGCCGTTAAGAAATAACTTGTACTTTTTATCCATTTCTTTACGGCCCCTTATGCCGTTCTTGAAGCAAAAATAGTCCAAGTTAATGATTTACGACGGCTTAATTGTAGGGGGCAGCTTGAGGTGGCATGATAAAAAAAGATGCTTTTGAAGGCTGGATTAAGTCCTCAAGTGGAGGTGTCCAATGATAAAAAAAAGTGGAAAATGACATCGTTAATTGCCTTGAAATGTTCTATGATGGCAGAAAGTGTTATTTGATTTTTGGTTTTATGGGTTTTGAATGCCAAAGAAATTTGAGGATATACGGCTGCTGAAAAACGCTTGGCAAATTTATTCAGCTTGACCATGTCAGGTAGAAAAATATGAACTATCAACCAGTAAGGAAGAAAAGATGAGAAAGAAGATTACTATTATCGGGGCAGGGAATGTAGGGGCAACGGCCGCGCACTGGGCGGCGGCAAAGAATCTTGGTGATGTTGTTCTCCTTGATGTGGCAGAAGGGATCCCTCAGGGCAAGGCACTGGATCTGTCGCAGTGTGGACCGGTGGAAGGGTTTAACTATACCGTCACTGGAAGCAACGATTACAAAGATACTGCCGGTTCTGACGTGGTGATCATTGCCGCGGGACTTGCCCGTAAACCAGGAATGTCCCGCGATGATCTGCTTGCCATCAATGTTTCCATCGTCAAGGCCTGTGCTGAAGAGGCGGTCAAGCAGTCACCTGACTGCGTCTTGATCGTGGTTACCAATCCTATTGATGCTATGGTCCATACAGCCTTCAAGGTGACCGGTCATCCTAAAGAGAAGGTGATCGGTATGGCCGGTGTGCTTGACTCCGCCCGCTACCGTACCTTTCTGGCCTCGGCCATTGGCGTTGCGCCCCGGGATGTGAATGCCCTGGTCATGGGGATCCATGGGGATAATATGATGCCGCTGGTTCGTCTGGCCAATGTGGGAGGCGTTCCCGTTACTGATCTTCTTTCCGCAGAGGAGATCGCCCGGATCGTCGATCGGACCCAGAAGGGTGGGATCGAGATCGTCAATCATTTGAAAACAGGTTCAGCCTTCTATACCCCTGGCCTTGCTGCCGTTGAGATGGCTGAAGCGGTGCTCACGGACTCGAAACGGGTGCTTGCCTGCGCGGCCTATCTGGAGGGTGAGTTTGGCATCAGCGGCTATTTTCTCGGGGTGCCGGTGGTGGTTGGTGCAGGCGGTGTGGAACGTATCCTTGAGTTTGAGCTGACCGATGAAGAAAAGGCGGCCATGGCCCTGTCGGTTGCTGCGGTGCAGAAGCAGATGGAAGCGACAGGATTATAGAATCAGTGTCGCAACTATCTGCCGTCCATCTGCCTGGCAAGGGGAAACAGGATGTCATAAGCAGTTCGCTGGAGCTGCTTATGGGCAGACAGCTATCACCACTCGACCTGCTTCCCCATGCTGATCTGCGGGAAAAGCTGGTTGAGCTGGTCCTCTATGGGGAACCTCCAGGCCTTGATGCTGAAACGAGCGCCCAGTTTCAGCATCTGCGGACAGCCCTCGAAGGCAAGGCGGTTGAGGGTGTGCGGATTGTGGTCTTTGGCGGCGGTACGGGGCTTTCCAATCTCATTGGCGGCGACAGCCGCAGTGCCACCTGGATTCGTAAGCCCTTTGTCGGTCTGAAAGAGCTCTTTCCCCATACCCGCGCCATTGTCTGTGTGACCGATGATGGCGGTTCCACCGGCGAACTGCAAAAAGACCTGCCTCTGATCGCCCTTGGTGATCTCCGTCATGTTCTGCTCTCCTCCGTCCAGTCGGGCAGGCTCCAGGCCCTCTATGGTCTGACCTCAACCCAGGCCATGGAGGTGGTCAGGGCCTTGTCAGCTCTTTTTAATCATCGATTCAGTCAAAGGCCCGATTCCGCTGCCGAACTGGTGTCCCAGGCCGGTGTTGATCTTGGTGGTCTGCCAGCGCCAATGGGCAAGGCGCTGGCAGATTTGATTGAGCTCCTCTTTGCCGATTCGCGTCTTGAGCTCATCCTTGCCAGACCGCATTGTCTGGGCAATCTCATTCTGGCGGCGGCCATTTATGCCGAGATCCCGCAGTCAATCACTCATGACGACCTTGCAGCCAACCATGAACTGCTGGCGGTCCCTCTGGCTCGTGGTTTGGGCGCGCTCACCATAATCCTTGGGGCGGCGGAACAGGCGGTTCTGCCCTGTACCTCGGCCCAGGCTCAGTTGAGTGTACTCTACAGTAACGGGGTGGAGGTGATCGGTGAGTATAAATCTGGATATGCCCAGCGTGGCTATCCGGTAGAACGTGTTTTCGTTAACTTCTGCGACAAACCTCATGT
>DCUN01000032.1:0-594 GCA_002327225.1 Desulfobulbaceae bacterium UBA2213 | reverse complement strand
GATCGGAGCATGGGGGATGCTGAGCGCAAGTTTCATGTCTCTGATCTGCTCAGGGCCTATGACCGCAATATCCCAGGCGGCACAAGAGGCCTTTTTGATCAGGTGCTCTGCCTGTCGCTTAAAGATGTGCCCGCCTCGGTGCTCCAAAACTATGCGGTGGAGGGAAAGGTGCCGATCTATCTTGACCGGGCCCAGGTCAGGGCTCAGGGATTTACCCCCATCGAATGCGGCATCTTCTCCAAGACGGCCCTGGCCGAGCAGGGATTTATTCAACATGGACCCATCCATCTCGCCAAGGTGATTAAAACCTTGTGGGCGGTTTTTGACCAATCCAGAACTTCCCTTGCGACATCAAGGCACAATCTTTCCAACGTTGGTTCCCCCGTGGACGAACCTGTATGGGATTGCAGAAAAAGAGCTGTACGCCCTTCAAGCCGTTACCAGCAGATAGAGCAGCGACTGATGGGGCTGTCTATAGAACTGCCTTCACCGCGTGCGGGAAAAACGAAGCATGAAAGCAATACCTGCCCGCCTGCGCCCCCCCCCCACCCCTCCCCCGCTGGGGGAGGGAGCCACTTCTTACCCAGCCAGTTA
>DCUN01000128.1:3851-6881 GCA_002327225.1 Desulfobulbaceae bacterium UBA2213 | reverse complement strand
CCCTTGACCAGACTCTTCTGGAAGCCCTTATCACAGGAGGAAATAAATTCCCGAGGAATAGAACCGCCGACAATGGAGTCAACAAATTCATACTCACCCTCTTCCAGCGGCTCCATATAGCCCGCCACCCGGCCAAACTGACCGGAACCACCGGTCTGTTTCTTGTGGGTATAGTTGAACTCGGCCCGGGCGGTGATAGTCTCACGATAGGCCACCTGGGGCGCACCTACCTGAACCTCGGCATTATACTCACGCTTCATCCGCTCAACATAAACCTCCAGATGCAGTTCGCCCATACCGGAGATAATGGTCTCATTGGTTTCATGGTCGACAAAGGTCTTGAAGGTCGGGTCTTCCTTGGTGAAACGGTTGAGGGCCTTGGACATGTTGATCTGCGCTTTGTTATCTACCGGAGTAATGGCCAGGGATATTACCGGTTCAGGAATATGCATGGAACTCATGGAGCAGGAGATATCGCCGGAACAAAAAGTATCGCCGGAGGCACAGTCTACACCAAAAAGGGCCACGATATCGCCGGAACCGCAGAAATCGATATCCTCCATCTCATCAGAATGCATCCGGCAGAGACGACCGATTTTCACCTTTTTGCCGGTCCGGGTGTTAAACACCGCATCGCCCTTGGTGACCTTGCCCTGATAGGTCCGCACATAGGTCAACTGGCCGTAGCGACCATCTTCAAGCTTGAAGGCCAGCATGATCAAAGGATCATCAGGATTATTGGTAACCGCAAATTCCTTTTCTTCATTATTCAGATCAAGCGCCACATTTTCAACATCAGTGGGACAGGGCAGATAGGCGTTCACCCCGTCAAGCATGGGCTGTACCCCTTTATTCTTATAGGCGGAGCCGACAAAAACAGGAGAGAACTCCAGAGAAAGAGTCCCTTTACGGATGGCATCACGGATCAGGTCCGGATTAATCTCACCTTCCTCCAGCATCACCTCCATCAAATCATCTGAATACATGGACACCGCTTCAAGCAGTTCTTCCCGTTTTTCCTGAGCCCGTTCCTGCAACTCAGCAGGGATCTCCGCCTCGCGGACAAGCTCGCCATTGTCACCCTCAAAATAGAGGGCCTTCATGGCAACCAGGTCAACCACACCCACCAAGTCATTTTCCAGACCAATGGGCATCTGGACCATATGGGCATTCAGCCCCAACTTGTCGCGTAACTGAGCGGTCACCCTTTCCGGATTGGCACCGGTACGATCACACTTATTGATAAAGGCAATACGGGGAACCTTGTAACGGGTCATCTGCCGGTTGACAGTGATAGACTGCGACTGCACACCGCCAACGGAACAGAGCACCAGAACAGCGCCGTCAAGCACCCGCAGGGCACGCTCTACCTCAATGGTGAAATCCACATGGCCGGGAGTATCAATGATATTGATATCCTTTCCCTTCCAGCTGCAAAACGTGGCCGCCGACTGAATGGTAATACCACGCTCCCGTTCCAGCTCCATGGAATCCATCTTGGCACCGACACCATCTTTCCCACGAACATCGTGAATGGCATGAATCCGGTCTGTATAAAACAGGATGCGTTCGGTCAGAGTCGTCTTCCCTGAATCAATATGGGCGCTGATCCCGATATTCCGCACATTACTTAAATCTACACTCATGATTGCTATCCCCTACACCTAAATCTTCCTGCCGGAACCAAGCCGACCCCAGATAGAATAAAAAAAATAAGGAGCCACAGAAGCTGCAACTCCTCATTCAACAGACATATAACCAACAAACAGCGCCAAGAAACAATTCTCCGTTTCAAATCGCTAATATTAAAATATTACAATCATTTATGAGGATCACTAGATTACGGAAAAGATCTATCCAACGACCTGAAAAATTCTATAAATAATTCAAAGTTGATCATATTACCCAACTAACGTCGCTTTGTACAGTACTTTTCTTCATTTTTGTCAGAAATGAAACATGACATGATGCCTCCTGACACAGGAGGCATCATCACAGATCATCTGCCAACCTTCACACCAAGAAGAAAAGCGGAAGCGTGGTTACATATGACCACCGGCCAAATATAACCCTTTTTGCAGAGCTTTTCATAACCACCAGGAAGATGCTTCCTTGTCAAATTATTCATAAAAATAAGAGCGTTGCGTGATACGATGCCAGGGACCAAAATTCTGGCACAAACATTGCTTCAGTTAAAAGCAGCAAAGAATAACACACCACTTCTCGCATAACAGCTCACTGTCTTCATTTTTTTTGAGGCCATGGGACATATCGACTATGCAACAAAGGGTTTCACAGGAGCCCCTGCTGTTTTCAGCATCAAGGGCATTGAGTTTTATTATTCATTTGGAGGGATCAACCATGAAACTACAGAAAATTTGTTCCGCTTTTTTACTCATCACCCTGCTCGCCTTTTTCCTGGGCTGTGCCTCAACATCAAAGAAGGAAGGTACCGGTGAATATGTTGATGACACTGTTATCACCACAAAGGTCAAGGCCGTGATTTTCAATGAGCCTACCCTGAAATCAAGTGAAATCAATGTCGAGACCTTCAAAGGCGTCGTGCAACTGAGTGGTTTCGTCAATTCCCAGACCGACATCAGCAAGGCGGTCGACCTCGCACGCAGTGTCAAGGGAGTGACATCAGTCAAGAATAACATGCACCTCAAGTGATGCTGGATTATCCCCAGACAACTTCTGCCGGATGGCGCTCGCAAACGCCATCCGGCCTCTGGCAGGAGTTGTCATGAAAAAGATGGGAGAAGAAGCGGCGTCCTGACTTTGCCTTGCAAAGATTGAGGATCCAGACAGTAGGCCGCTAGATTTTCGATTCGCCAGATTACGGCAAAAGGAGAAAAAAATGCTCGGAACAATTGCAGTCATCTTGATCATTCTCTGGCTTCTCGGTTTAGTCAGTTCCTACACCATGGGCGGATTCATTCATATCCTCCTGGTCGTCGCAGTCGTAATGTTTCTGATTCGTGTCATTCAAGGTCGACGTCTGTAGCGGCCCCTTGCATGGTTCCATCC
>DCUN01000128.1:0-3802 GCA_002327225.1 Desulfobulbaceae bacterium UBA2213 | reverse complement strand
TTGCTAGTCCGACTTGTTCGCGACCCAGGTCGCTCCTACGGGCAGATTCACCATTTTTATGAAATATCCGGGTTAACATAATCCTACTTTGTCAGATTTCCCAGCCCCCTGCCGGCGCATCCAGTTCTCCAGAATATGACTGGCGGCTGCCATCGGAAGCAGATGAGTTTCGAGGCTAAGATTTTAACCCTTTAGCTTCCTGTAAATATTGAGGCCAGAGGCATCACAATGCAACTGGATGCAACGCATCCAAGATGGGCCCCCATGCGGCGCATGGGAACCAGAGCTCATGTTCTTTATCCGACAAAGTAGAAAAAAATAAAGGAAAGATATTATGAGCAGCAAAAAAGCCTGCAAACAAAAGATAGAGGCTGAACTGGAGCTGGTTCAGGCCAAATTAGCCGAGTTCAAGGCCCGAGTGAAAATTCTTACAGCCGATGCTCGTATCAGACATGCCGCACAGGACACCACGAAGCCCAAATTGAAAGAGCGAGGCGAGGCCAACAAGGAAGTTTGGGATCTGCTGCGTTACTGTTTTTAGTCTGATTTTTCAATAACATTTAACATTCGAAGAGCCCTCAAACAATCAATATAGGAAAGATATTATGAGCAGCAAAGAAGCCTACCAACAAAAGATAGAAGCTGAGCTGGAACTGGTTCAGGCCAAATTAGCCGAATTCAAGGCCCGAGCGAAAGGTCTTACAGCCGATGCTCGTATCAGACATGCCGAACAGGTTGACGATCTTGAACAAAAGGTTGACACCACAAAGGCCAAATTGAAAGAACTGGGCGAGGCCGGCGAGGCGAATTGGGAGCAGCTTAAAGACGGAGTGGAACATATCTGGGGGACATTACAGTCCACACTTCACGATACTGTCAGCAAATTTAAAGATTGAACGCACCCGGATATCTACCAACCAGAACCATTCCTTCCAACCAGACATGAAGGCGTCGATGGCAGCTCCGGAGGCTTCATGGAGGAACCCAACCATGAGTAACGAAACCAGGATCAAGGGCATGGGATCGATTCTGCACGCCCAGGGAGTCGCCTTCCGCCTATGGGCGCCTCATGCACAGCAGGTATCCGTCATCGGCTCCTTCAATAATTGGGATGGCGCCAGCCATCCCATGCAAGCCGAGGAGCACGGCTACTGGTACGCCAACATAGCCGAGGCTCATGCAGGCGATGAGTACAAGTTTCTGCTGGCCACAACGAAGGGTGAGCTCAAGCGCATCGACCCCTATGCCCGTGAGGTGACCAATTCTGTCGGCAACGCCATTGTCCACGATCCGAGCTTTAACTGGCAAGGGGATGACTTCCATCTCGCGCCGTGGAACGAGCTTGTCATCTACGAACTGCATGTCGGCACCTTCAACGACCAGGAGGACGACAACCAACCAGGCCAGTTTTCCTCGGTGTCAGCCCGCCTGGAACACCTGAAAAAACTCGGGATCAATGCGATCCAGATCATGCCGGTGGGGGAGTTTGCAGGAGAGCGGTCGTGGGGTTACAACCCCGGCCACATCTTCTCGGTGGAGGTCGCCTACGGCGGCCCGCTGGCGTTCAAACAGTTCGTCAAGCGCGCCCACCAGGAAGGCATCGCGGTGATCCTCGACGTTGTTTACAACCACCTGGGTCCAGGCGACCTCGATCTTTGGCAGTTTGACGGTTGGAGCGAGAATAATCGCGGCGGCATATACTTCTACAACGACGAGCGGGCCAACACGCCGTGGGCAGAAAGCCGGCCCGATTACGGACGCGACGAGGTCCGTCGATACCTCCTCGATAACGTCTTGATGTGGCTCGAGGAATACCACATTGATGGACTTCGCTTCGACTGCACCCAATTCATTCACTCCATCGACGGTTCAGGCGCTCAGGATCTGCCTGAAGGCTGGAGCCTGCTCCAGTGGATCAACAGCGAGGTCGCACAGAAATTTCCTGACCGGATCACGATCGCTGAAGATATGCAAAACAACAGGTGGCTCACCAAGGATGTTGGGGCCGGCGGTGCCGGCTTCGGCTCGCAGTGGGACCCCATGTTCGTCCACCCCATCCGTCAGGCGGTGATTACTCCCCAGGACGAACAGCGCTCGCTTGCCGCCATCCGCGACGCCCTTTGCTACCGCTACAACGATGACGCCTTCGACCGGGTCGTCTACAGCGAATCGCACGACGAGGTGGCGAACGGCAAGGCACGTGTACCACAAGAGATCAGCCCGGATGACCCCAAGGGCTGGTACGCCAAAAAACGGTCAACGCTGGCCGCCGCCATGGTCTGCACGGCCTCGGGTATCCCCATGCTTTTCCAGGGTCAGGAATTCCTCGAAGGCGGCTGGTTCCGCGACACGGTTCCAGTCGATTGGGACCAAGACGACGAGTTTCATGGCATTGTTCGTCTGTACCGCGACCTCATCCGGTTGCGACGCAACAGCAACGGCTTCACTCGCGGCCTCTGCGGGCAATCCACCCAGGTCTATCACCTGCACGAAGAACGCAAGATCATCGCCTTCCACCGTTGGGACAAGGGAGGACCGGCAGATGACGTCGTGATCGTCGCCAACTTCTCGGATGACGCTCAGGATAGCTACGTCATCGGTTTCCCGGCCGCAGGAAGCTGGAAGCTCCGCTTCAACAGCGACTGGCGGGGCTACAATGACGACTTCAACAACCATCCAAGCACTGACATCATCGCCGAGTCGGGCGCCTGCGACGGACTCCCCTGGCAGGCGGCGGTTTCCATCGGCCCCTACAGCGTACTGATCTTTTCGCAATAAGGCAGAGGCCGAAAAGGTTATATGCGACCACAGGTTAAATATGGCCTTTTTAATATGGCTGCCTGTGACTGCCAAGAACATTCTTTCTTTTCTATTTACTCATAAAAATCAGATTGTTGGCTAACACAACGCTGAGCTTTATGAACATGGCATGAAAGATGCTTAAATAAAAAGTACTGAACAAGAACTATCAATAAAGGCGACTGAGGAGTCGTATCATTCTCTTTGATTCTTCAGTCATTTTTTTTCCTACCAACCTATTGAGAGGAGTAACCGCCATGAAAAAGAGACCTGTTCTTATCCCCTTAGTTTTACTTATGCTGATCGGCACCATTGGGGCCTGTACCTCCAAAGACGAAAGTACCGAGGTTAAGCAAACCACAACCACCACCGAAAGGCCAGTGATCCAAGAACAGCAGACCACCACCACCACGACCGAAACTAAATAGTCAGTCGAGCCACTTCAAAGTTCAGCAGCTTCAGAAGAATGGTCATTCTGGAGTTAAATCATTGAAAAAAAAAAAGGAGAAAGTCATGAAAAAAGTAATACCATTCGTATTCACACTGGCCGTTCTGGTTATGCCATGCGCAGTATTTGCCCAACAGGAAACAATGACGGTCAACACGGTCTCGACAACGGAAACAGCAGGGACGATCACTGAGTTCAGCCCCGACACCATAGTGATCCGGTCGGAAACCAGCTCATCTCCAACACATTACAGCTACACGAAGAGCACAACCTATGTTGACGAAACAGGTGCGCCCGTCTCCATAGAGACTGTTCAATCCGGTCTACCGGTAACGGTTTACTACACCCTTGAAGGCGATCGCATGGTCGCTAACAAAGTGGTGGTTCGGAAAACCACAACAACAACCGAAAATCCCGGAATCGAAAAGAAGCAGACCACCACAACCACCACGACTGAGAGTAAATAGGCTCGTTGAGCCAGGGAAAAGTTCAGCAGCCCGCAGGGAATTGCCCTGCGGGCTTTTCATTTTCAACGGGCGAAACGACGTTCGACAA
>DCUN01000020.1:2442-4525 GCA_002327225.1 Desulfobulbaceae bacterium UBA2213 | reverse complement strand
GGTAATCTTCAAGCAGCCACCGTGCCAGGGCCGGCTGCAGGTAGACATGCCCTGCCGCCACTGAACGAATGGCCGAGATCAGTTCTTCACCGGCGGCCTGCTTGGTTATATAGCCCTTGGCCCCTGCCGCAAGCATTTCAAAAAAATACTCTTTATCTGCATGGGCAGTCAGAGCAAGAACAAGACATTCAGGATATTCCCTGCTGATTATCCTGGTCGCCTCAAGACCATTCATCACCGGCATGGTCAAATCCATGAGCACAACATCAGGCCGAATATCACGCAGCACCTCAATGGCCTCAAAGCCGTTAGAGGCCTCTCCAATCACTTCCAGATCAGATTCTGTCCTTAAAAGCTCCCGAAGGCCTGCGCGGACGACATCATGGTCGTCCACCAGCATTATTTGAGTCGTTCCCATCAGATTTTTATTTCAACCTTCGCATTCTTACGCATATCTTCAGTATACTGTTGCTGCGCCTGATCAAGATCTCTTTGAGAGAGGTACTGGTTGATTTTATCTTTCACCTCTGCAAAAGGGATCACTCCGGCAGCCCTTCGTTCTGTTACTTTGATAATATGATATCCCAACTCTGTCTTCACTACTTTACTGATCTCATTTGGCTGCAAAGTAAACGCTGCGTCCTCAAAGGGTTTTTGCAGCTTCCCTTTGGAAAAAAATCCCAGATCTCCGCCCTTAATATTGCTTTCGCCCTGGGAGTTCTTTTTGGCAAGTTCAGCAAAGTCCTCGCCGGCGATCGCCTTTTTCCTGATATCTTCAATGGTTGACAACGCCTGCTTGACTGCGGCCTTATCTGCCTTCGGATCTACTTTAATGAGAATATGGCTGGCTTTAACCTGGTCGGGATGATTAAATTTATCCAGATTGGCGTCATAAAAGGCCTTGCTGTCCTTCTCGGTTACCTTAATTTTCTCCTTCATTTCCTGGAGCAAAGCTTCTTGAAGCTGCTGCAGGGTCATCTGCTTGGTGATCTGTGCCTTTACAATATCAACAGTGATCTTATTTTCCTTCATGTAGTCGGTGAATTCTTTTTCTGTTTTAAAATCATTCCTGAAACCAGCCATTTGGCCATCAAGCGCGACTTTATCCACAGTTATACCCCGTTTCTTGGCATCCTGAAGCATCAGTTCAATAGAGATAAGTCTCTCTATCACCTCTTTTTCAATATTCACTGAGTCCGGGACAATTCCCTTTTCTGCAGCAATGGAGGCAAACTGCTCTTTTGCCACCTTAAGAGTATTTTCAAAATCAAGACGACTGATTTCAACACCATTGACAATGGCGGCAACGGGATCCTTGGAGCTGTCCTGCTTGCTTTCAGTACTTTCGGGCGCTGCAGCAGAATCTGAACGGCTGCTGTCAGCATCCTTTGCCTTCGCAGCGACTGTCTTCTCTGGAGAGGTGCCTTTCTTCGTTTCAACATTGTCACACGCTGCAAGGAAGACAACAAGCAGAAGAGAGAGAAAAATTCCGATTTTAAGATTGGATGCATACATAGTGAATACCGTAAGGATTAAGGGAAATAAATTCGAAATTCGCATAACGAAATTCGAGACAAATACGAAAAAAGGGGTCAGGGGTCACTAACCGTGAACAATGCCCCTTGAACCGTTTTTTTTAACCTAAAGTTGTGTAGCTGTGAGCTGTGTAGGTTGGGTAGAGCACAGCGAAACCCAACAGTTACTTACAGAGCCTCCTGCAAAATGACCACTCAAGCCCGACAACTGTCATTCCCGCGCAGGCGGGAATCCATACCAGGCTGAATTTCCGAAAATGGATTCCCGATAAAAGAACTCGGGAATGACATCCGGGTTATAGAATGACATCCGGGTCATGGAATAACATCCTAGCTGTGTAGGTTGGGTAGAGCACAGCGAAACCCAACAGTTACAGCTGTGTAGGTTGGGTAGAGCACAGCGAAACCCAACAATTACCCGTCATGGTAGTGGCTCAGCGTTGAACCCGGCCATGCCTGCCCATATAGAGATTCATTCTGTATCGTTTGCCCTCTGCCAGAAACTGCGAATAGTCCTTGAGGGCCTGCTCTCGTTTTTCACCTGTAAG
>DCUN01000020.1:2060-2402 GCA_002327225.1 Desulfobulbaceae bacterium UBA2213 | reverse complement strand
GCCTGATCATGGTTGTTCACAAGCCCTTTGCCGGCACCGTTCATATGGCAATAGGCGCAGGTGGGAGCAACCATGTCCTTTCCTTTCAGAAACAAGCCGGGACGATCCGGGACTTCACCCTTGGCAAGGGTTTCAAAAAGAACACTGTGCGGAGAGTGCTGGTAGATATCGCCCTCAGGATAATTCTCACCATCGTGACAACGCAGACAGGTCTCCGGCTGACGTACGGTCTGCAAAGAAAAACGATGCCCTAAATGACAACTGCTGCAGTTACCATGGCTTCTGTCAGGATTAATACGCCCGGCACCCTTATTGGGCCAGGTGGCGGAATCCGGTCTGTTT
>DCUN01000020.1:0-2009 GCA_002327225.1 Desulfobulbaceae bacterium UBA2213 | reverse complement strand
CTGAAATATAAAACCGCTCTGCATGTTTAACGGAATCCGGATTTCCCTGGGGACTGGTATGGCAATCCGCACAGCCGACACCCGCCCTGGCATGGGGTGATTTAACCCACTCTTCAAAAATTGCCGGAGTCTCATCCTGATGGCAATTGATACAAAATCCATTGATGCCAAAGCTTTTTTTGGGGTCCTTAAGCTTTAATTTTTGTAGAACAGCCTCTTTTTCTTCGTTGTTTTTTTCAAGGTGTTCACTCTTGACCAAAGGCTCCTCCCCACCAATTTCTGCAGGAGATTGAGATGTTAGCGCCTGTTTTTCTTCTGCCCGCACCTCCGCAAGGCTAAAAGAAGACGTCGCCAGAAACAACACACCCAAACAAAAGAAACGCAAAGAACCATTCATTTTTTCTTCTCCAAGATAAATTTACAGTCACATCAATAAAACTTCCCACCAAGCCTATGCAAATAACATACCAGGCACACTCAAAAAAGATTGGTTCATGAGAACCTTATTTATTTTTTAAAGTGAGGCCCTTGCCAAATGACCAAAACGTCATTCCCGAGTTCTTTTGTCGGGGATCCATGACAGTTTTTGGACTGAATTCGTCATTTTGCAAGAGGCTCAAGTAACATGAGACGCGAGCAAGAGAATAAGCTGCCACTTCACATCCTGCGTTCTATCCTTGGAGCCAAAGCGGACGCCCATACCTTCCGGTACTTTTTGTTGCTGAAGCCGACGAGCGGGGTCAGATCACAAATTGCATTATTGCTGATCTGGAAGATAAAAACAAGAGGCACTCGTTTCATCCTATAAACCACATTCTGCTGAACAAGGCGAATCAAAATGAATGTATATAAAGTGCAAAGCATTTTTCTTTATGGTATATCTACCTTCCACTAGAGGCTCTTGCAAAATGACCACACTGTCATTCCCGAGTATCACCACTCTGTCATTCCCGAGTGTCACCACACTGTCATTCCCGAGTTCTTTTATCGGGAATCCATTGTTGTAAATTCTGGGTGGTATGGATTCCGGCTAAAAGCCTGCCGGAATGACAGTGGTTAAGTCACCACTCTGTCATTCCCGAGTGTCACCACACTGTCATTCCCGAGTTCTTTTATCGGGAATCCATTGTTGTAAATTCCGGGTGGTATGGATTCCGGCTAAAAGCCTGCCGGAATGACAGTGGTTAAATGTGTACTTTTTTTAAATGTCCAAAAAAACAGCACATCTTAAATGGCTGTTTACGAGGTCTGAAATAGTTCTTTCTCAAGAGCATCTCGCACAGAGGCTCTTGAGTCAACATGTTACTCTCTAAGAGGTGCGCTGTGACTTCACGACTTTTCCCGTCCATTCTTTTCTGTACCCTCCTGCTTGCAGGTTGCGCTCCAGTTACTCAGAACCAGATGCTAGCCAAGGGCAGCTCGCCCCTGGCCGCAAAACAGATATTTGATCTGGTCTCCGGCAACACTTTATACCTTGAGGCTATTGATTTCAACTCACATCTCTATTTTCACCCGGAGGGCATAGTGTCGGCCCAAGCCGAATCCATGACCGGTGATGATAGAGACACGGGCGGATGGGATATTAATGGAGAAAATCAGCTTTGTCTCAAATTCAAGGTCTGGTATTATGGCGAGATGAGGTGCTATTCTGTGTATCCGGATACAGGAGGTAACGAGTATGTGCTCTTCCACGATAACGGCGCCCTCGCCTACACCGCCAAGTCTTTCACTGGTGATTCGGCGCGCCTCTCAACGCCGCCCAAGTCAGACCAGAAAGTGACCTATCTCCGTGAATCTCTGACTGCAGGGCAACCACCTTCTTCTCCTGCGCCTGCCGCTGCCCAGACGCCTGTTGAGCCAGCCAGCGACTCCGTCTATCTCCGCGAATCCCTGGCAGCAGGGCAGGCGCCGCAAGAGGCAGAAGTGCCTGTTGCCTCCAGCGACACAGAGGGAAGCTCTCCAGCTGTCTCCGATGCCGAGGTCAAGCACACCGTCAAGGCCATGGCCAA
>DCUN01000129.1:3591-4324 GCA_002327225.1 Desulfobulbaceae bacterium UBA2213 | reverse complement strand
AGCTGCCCAGCAGCTCAAGGCCGAGGAAAATCAGGGCCGCACCGACAAACCAGAAAAAAAGCTCCCGGTAGTTCTCGAATTTTTTAATGGTCCTGGTGGTGGCTTCCATACTATTAATCTCACCATACACCTTTTCAAGAGACTCAGTATCGGTTGCCCGGAAATAATGGGCCCCGGTCATTGCCGCCACCTTACCCAGAGTCTCGTCATCGATATCCACCTTCACCCGGGCCAGTCGTTTGCGGCCAAAGGCATCCACCACAGGCATGGGGGCCTCGCCCTTGGTGCCGGCGCCGATGGTATAGACCTTGATCCCCAGAGCCTCCGCGGCCTCGGCTGCCACCAGCGGCGGTACGGCACCCGCATTATTCATACCATCGGTGAGCAGGATGAGGAGGCGCGATTTTGCCTGCCTGTCCTGCAGCCGGCTGACCCCGATACCAATAGCCGAACCGATGGCCGTTCCATCCTCAACCATGCCGATGGAAAGCGCCCCCAGACGCTGCAGCAGCCAGTCATGGTCGAGGGTCAGAGGGCTTACCATGTATGGCCTGCCACTGAAGGCAAGGAGGCCGATTCGGTCATTGGGCCGCTGCTCGACAAATTTCTCTATCACCGACTTCACGACATCCAGCCGGTTGGCAGGCCTGCCCTCCAGGGTAAAATCGAGCGCCTCCATGGAGCCGGAGACATCAACCGCCAGCAGGATATCAATACCACTGGCCTCGATTTC
>DCUN01000129.1:3453-3581 GCA_002327225.1 Desulfobulbaceae bacterium UBA2213 | reverse complement strand
GCAGCCAGCAGACGGCCGGGCCGGGCCTTGCGACCTTCGGCCAGAAAGGCGACCAGAGATGTGGTGGAAAAAAGCAGGGCCGGGGCCGGGCCGCGTCTTCCCCTGATAAAGGCCAGAAGCGGCAACAG
>DCUN01000129.1:0-3313 GCA_002327225.1 Desulfobulbaceae bacterium UBA2213 | reverse complement strand
TCAAATCAGCAAAAAACTCCCGGGTGGTCTGGCGGGTGGAATGGATCTGAAACCTGGCCTCAACATAGCGGCGCAGGATCTCGGAGAGCTGTGCGGCATAGATCAAGGCCTGCTCTCCATTCATCATCTGGCGCAGACGGGCAAGTTCAGCCAGGGCGACATCATGGGGCCGGGGCTGCTGCGGAGCCTTTTTCCGCCACCGTAAGAAATAGAAGAGCAGCCCGGCAATGATCAGCACCGCCAGCGCGATCGCCAGCCAGAGAAAGAGGGCTGACGAATCAGGCAGTTCAACCGGCCCCCGGATATCATGGAGAGTGATCCCCCCTTGCGGCTGCCCCTGCGTCAGGGGAGCAGATTGTCCCTGGTGCGGATCAGGGATGGCGGGAGCGGCGAGCTTCAGGGGTGGATCATTCTCACCACACACAGCCGGACTGACACCTCCCCAGAGACCCAGAGAGAGCGCCAGCAGCAGGCACAGGAGTCGTCCTCTCATCTCTGCCTCCTCTGACGGGCCTTGAAAAATTGAAGCAGGGCAGGGAGATAGGGCTGATCCGTGGACAGATCGAGCAGATCCAGACCTGCGGAACGGATGGCGCGGCGCAGCCTGCTGTGCCGGTTGGCGGCAAGCTCTGCATAGCCACGGCGTATGGCCGGATCAGAGGTGTTCAGCTCCACCTGTTCGCCGCTCTCCGCGTCTTCGAGGGTCAGCCAGCCCACATCAGGGAGCTGCTGTTCCCGCGGATCCGAGACGATCATGGAGATCAGATCATGGCGCCGGTTGGTGATCTGCAGCTTGGGCTGCAGGCGGTCCAAGGCCTCTTCATAAACACCGGGCAGACAGAAATCAGAGATGAGAAAGGTGACACAGCGGCGCTTGGCCACCCGGTTGATAAAATCGAGGGGGATTAACAGATCGGTCCTCATCCCCTGGGGCTGGAAAAAGAGGATCTCGCGGATCACCCGCAGGATATGGGAACGCCCCTTTTTCGGCGGGATGTAGAGCTCGACAAAGTCAGTGAAGAGGATCAGCCCGACCTTGTCATTATTGCGCCGGGCCGAAAAGGCGAGGATGGAGCCAAGCTCCGCCATCAACTCCCGCTTCGAGCTGGCACCGGAACCAAATTCACCGGAGGAGCTGATATCAATAATCAGCATGATCGTCAGCTCGCGCTCTTCGGTAAATTTCTTAATATGAGGGACACCGGTCCGGGCGGTGACGTTCCAGTCGATGGCCCGGATATCATCCCCCGGCACATACTCCCGCACCTCGTCAAAATTCATGCCCCGACCCTTGAAGACCGAATGGTAGCTTCCCGCCAGGCTGTCATTGACCAGCCGGCTGGTTCGCATCTCCACCTGCCTGACTTTTTTGAGAATTTCTTTGGTGATTTCCATAAGAGACAATTACGAATTATGAATTACGAATTGCCGGCAACTGTCTGTTTGCTGCTTTTTTGGATGGCGGCAATGATGCGACACAGCTCATCAGAATCGGCATAAACAATTACGAATTATGAATTACGAATTACGAATTACCAGCAACTGCTTGTTTGGTGCTTTTTTGGATGGCACCAAGGATTCGACAAAGTTCGTCAGAATCGGCATAGATACTATCGAATTCTGCTTCCGTTAAATAGCCGGTATCTTACAGAAGTCGTAGCCAGTAAGAAGTTTCACGGGCCTCTTTTTATACGCGATACTGAGCTTTGAGACAAAGTCGGCACGTGACTGCCCGCCTATGGCCTCCTCAACATTGGCCCCGATACTCGTTCCACAACGCAGCAGCTGTTTTGCGAGAACGTACTCTCTCTTTTCCTTCAACAAATGTTGATATAACAAAACGATCCGCACAGCAAAGGCATAGCTCTTCGCTTGAATGACATTTTCACTCTTCATCAACAGTCACCACTCTCTCCAGCTTTTCCAATTCGTAATTCGTAATTCCTAATTCCTAAGGGACAGGTACAGTGTCCAATATCTTTCTGATAATATCTTCACTGGTAACCCCCTCCGCCTCGGCCTCATAGCTGATCCGCAGCCGATGCCGCATCACGTCGATGGCCGCCGATTTCACATCATCGGGCGTCACATAGCCGCGGCCGGCCAGAAAGGCCAGGGCCCGGGAGACGGCCTTCAGGTTGATGGTGGCCCGGGGCGAGACGCCGGTCTCGATATAGTCATGGAGGTCAAGCTGAAAGCTCTTCGGGTCGCGGGTGGCAAAGACCAGGGAGATGATATAGTCCTTGATCTTGTCATCCATGTAGATGGAATCCACCACCTGGCGGGAGGCGAAGATATCCTCGGGATGAGCGACCGGATTGATCTTGATCGCCGAATCCGTATGATTGACCGCATCGAGGATCATCCGCTCCTGGATCCTGGTAGGGTAATCCACCACCACCTTGAGCATGAAACGGTCGATCTGGGCCTCGGGCAAGGGATAGGTGCCTTCCTGTTCAATGGGGTTCTGGGTGGCAAGCACCAGAAAGAGTTCCGGCAGCCTGAAGGTGGTGTCGCCGATGGTCACCTGTTTCTCCTGCATGGCCTCCAGGAGTGCGGACTGCACCTTGGCCGGAGCGCGGTTGATCTCATCGGCCAGGATCAGGGAAGAGAAGATCGGCCCCTTCTTGATCTCAAAGGCCGTGTCTTTCGGGTTGTATATCTGGGTGCCGAGGATGTCGGCCGGCAGCATGTCCGGGGTAAACTGAATCCGCCGGAAGTCACTGTGCACGGCCAGGGCCAGGGTCTTGACCGCCAGGGTCTTGGCCAGGCCGGGCAACCCTTCCAGCAGGATATGGCCGCCGGTGAGCAGCCCCACCAGCAGGCGTTCGACCAGATGTTCCTGGCCGATGATCACCTTGGCCATCTCCTGGCGCAGGAGCCCCAGCCAGCCGGAGCTGTACCTGACCTGCTCATTAATGGCCTGAATGGAAATGAAGGTATCCTCGTTATTTTGCAGACCCGGGGAAGATCCCGGCAGTGGAGGAATGATTGCAGAGTTCGTCTGAATGGTCATGAAGACTCCTGTCCTGGAAAAAGGGAAGCACAATAGCCGATCCTTCAGCTATCAAGATAAAGATTACGATCAAGCACGCACCGCGAGATTTGATATAATCATTCTGATCTCGACTGACAACGTCAGTGCGCCGACAATAAAATAAGAGATATTAATTAGGCAAACTTACCTTCATCAATGCTTTTACAACATGCATGCCCTATGCCGTAACGATTTTACAATGCAATTAATGTTCCCGGCATCTTCATAATAAAATATCCTTTGATATATCAATTTGATCCTGCTAGATGTAAGAGA
>DCUN01000155.1 GCA_002327225.1 Desulfobulbaceae bacterium UBA2213 | reverse complement strand
GTCGAGCCTGGCGGGGAGCAGGGCGCGGTCAGGAAAGAGAGGGCTGCTGTTGAAATTGCGCCTGCTGTGACAAGTGGAGTTCCGGTTGTCAAAATGATGCAGTCAGGGCCTCAGGTTTCAAAGGATGACGAGGCCTTTGCCATGCAACCAGTGGCCCGGGGGGAATGGCGTCTGCCTCCTTTGTCCTTGTTGGAAAAACCTGGGTTGATACAGCATAAAGTGGATCACGAGGAGTATTACAAGGTCTCCAAGCAACTGGAGCAAAAGCTGATTAACTTTGGGGTCTCAGGCAAGGTCGTCGGCATTTCGCCTGGACCTGTGGTTACAACCTATGAGTATGCCCCGGCAGCTGGTGTCAAGATTAATAAGATCGTGACCCTCGCTGATGATCTGGCCCTGGGGTTAAAGGCGCAATCTGTCAGGGTTGTGGGCTCGGTGCCGGGAAAAGCCGCCCTTGGCATAGAGATTCCTAATAAGGTACGGCAGGTGGTGTACATTCGTGACCTGCTGACCACGGAAAAATACCGTTCCTCGGTGGCGAAGCTCTCCATTGCTCTCGGTCTTGATGTGGTGGGAAATCCCGTTATTGCCGATCTGGCCAAGATGCCCCATCTTCTCATTGCCGGTGCGACAGGTGCCGGTAAGAGTGTGGCCATCAATACCATTATCTCTTCGCTGCTCTATAACGCGACCCCCGATGAGGTGCGGCTGCTGATGGTCGATCCCAAGCGGATTGAACTGTCCGGTTACGAAGGGATTCCGCACCTGCTGCATCCGGTGGTGGTGGAGCCCAAGCTGGCTTCCAGGGCCCTGCAGTGGGCGGTGCGTGAAATGGAGAGGCGTTACAGGCTGCTCGAAGAGGCAAAGGTTAAAAGCTTTGATTCCTATAATGAGACCGGAGAAGAAAAATTACCATATATAGTTATTATAGTCGATGAGTTGGCAGATCTGATGATGGTCGCATCCAAAGATGTGGAGGCCTCAATTGCCCGGCTGGCCCAGATGGCAAGGGCATCTGGCATGCACCTGATCCTGGCCACGCAGCGTCCTTCCGTAGATGTGTTGACGGGGCTGATCAAGGCTAACTTTCCCACCCGTATTTCTTTCAAGGTGGCATCCAAGATTGATTCAAGAACCATTATAGATTCCTCTGGCGCCGAACATCTTCTGGGGGCTGGCGATATGCTCTATCTGGCGTCAGGAAAACCTTTGCAGAGAATACATGGCGCTTATATCTCAGAGGCGGAGACATCTCAGCTTGTCGATTTCTTGAAAGAGCAGGGACGCGCCAGCTATGACGATTCTGTCGTGGCAGAGGTTGAGGAAGAGAATGGCGATGCGGGGCAGGGGGATGAGGATGCAGATGAACGTTACGATGAGGCCATCGCCATAGTTTGTGAGGCTGGTCAGGCGTCCATCTCGATGGTGCAGCGTCGTTTGCGCATTGGGTATAATCGGGCGGCAAGATTGATTGAATTAATGGAAAAAGAGGGGATTGTCGGCCCGGCGGATGGCGCCAAACCTAGAGAAGTCCTGGTAAGGAAATCATATTAATATATGGCTCAGTATCAGTGATTAATTTTCTTGACAATAGACTGGCAACAAACTATAAAATATATCCTATGAAAATGAGTGACCGTTCATTTTGTCAGAATCGTTGATTTCGAATAATAATTTTTTTTTTAGGTAGTTTTTAGTTTGTAAGCATCCTCAATGTCATTGGATGATGGGGGTGTGGAGTATGTTTTTTGTGTAGGAGTTAAGTTGGCCCAGTCGGTTCTGGGTCGCAATAGTAAAAATAAACTGAGGAGGTAGTTTAATGCCAAGTTATGTAGATCCTTCCAAGTGCGATGGTTGCAAGGGCGGAGACAAAACAGCGTGTATGTACATTTGTCCCAACGACCTGATGGTGCTTAACAAAGAGGAAATGCGTGCCTACAACCAGGAGCCGGATGCCTGCTGGGAATGCTATTCTTGTGTTAAGATTTGTCCACAGGGTGCAATTTTCGTTCGTGGCTATGATGACTTTGTACCTATGGGTGGCCAGGTTCATCCAATGCGCAGTGCGTCTGATATCATGTGGACCGTTAAGTTCCGTAATGGTAACATGAAGCGCTTCAAGTTCCCAGTACGTACCACCTCTGAAGGTGCTGCCAACGCATACACGGATGTCAAGGGCCCAAATCTTGATGATGAGTGTCTGGTTCTTGAGTCTGCTCTTCCAACACCAAAGAAGTAATTCAACCTCATACTTTTGAGAAGAATTGCACACAAACTCTTTTAATATTTTAGGGAGATTTTAATATGGCATTACCAAATAAACCAAATGGTGAGCTTGCTGCCGTGGTAAATCCAGAGATCGTCGAGCATGATGTTGACGTTCTTATCGTTGGCGGCGGTATGGCTGCCTGCGGCACTGCTTTCGAGATCATGAAATGGGCCCCCCCGGGCATGAAGATTACCCTCGTTGATAAGGCTTCCATGGAGCGTTCCGGTGCTGTTGCCCAGGGACTTTCTGCTATCAACACCTATATCGGCTCAAACCCAATTGAGAATTATGTAAAGATGGTTCGTAATGACCTTATGGGTGTTGTTCGTGAGGATCTGATTTACGATTGTGGCCGTCACGTAGATGAGTCTGTAAAGCTGTTTGAAGAGTGGGGCCTGCCAATCTGGAAGCTCGATGCCGATGGCAACAACCTTGATGGTGCTGCCCCTGCCAAGAGCCTTCGTGAAGGCGGTACTCCTGTTCGTACCGGTAAATGGCAGATCATGATCAACGGTGAATCCTACAAGTGTATCGTTGCTGAGCCAGCCAAAACCGCACTTGGTGCTGAGAACTGCCTTGAGCGTATCTTCATTGTAAAGATGCTGCTTGACAAGAACAAAGCCAACCAGATCGCTGGTGCTGTTGGTTTCTCTACCCGTGAGAACAAGGTTCATGTCTTCCGTTGCAAGACTGCTCTCGTAGCCTGTGGTGGTGCGGTTAACATTTTCCGCCCACGCTCAACTGGTGAGGGTAAAGGTCGTGCCTGGTATCCAGTATGGAATGCCGGTTCCACCTACACCATGTGCGCCCAGGTTGGAGCTACTCTGACCATGATGGAGAATCGTTTCACCCCTGCTCGTTTCAAGGATGGATACGGTCCTGTTGGTGCCTGGTTCCTTCTTTTCAAGGCCAAAGTACAGAACGGTCTTGGTGAGTTCTATGCCAACAGCCCAGCAGTAAAAGATGAGCTTGAAAAGTTCATGCCTTATGGCGCCTCTGCCGTTACTCCTACCTGTCTGCGTAACCACTTGATGCTCAATGAGCTGAAAGCTGGCCGTGGTCCAATCTATATGGCAACTGACGTTGCTCTGAACGCCTTCCTTGATGCCAAGAAAGCTGCCGGCATGGACGAGAAGGGTGTTAAGAAATACTGGAAGCATCTTGAGTCTGAAGCATGGGAAGATTTCCTTGACATGTCTGTTGGACAGGCCGGCCTCTGGGCTGGTGCCAACATCGAGCCAGAGAAAGTCGGTTCCGAGATTATGCCAACCGAACCCTACATGCTTGGATCTCACTCCGGTTGTTGTGGTATCTGGACCTCTGGTCCAGAGGAAGATTGGGTTCCTAATGTTGCCAATCCTTCACGTTCTCACAAGTATAAGTGGGGCTATAACCGTATGACCACCGTTGACGGACTCTTCACTGCTGGTGATGGAGTTGGCGCTTCCGGTCACAAGTTCTCCTCCGGTGCCCATGCAGAGGGTCGTATTGTTGCCAAGCAGATGGTGAAATTCTGTCGTGACAATGCATCCTTCAAGCCAGAATTGAAGCAAACTCCTCAAGAGCTTGCTGATGAGATCTATGCACCAGTTCGTCGCTATCATGAATTTGTTGGTGCATCCACCTCTTCAAACGTGAATCCTAATTTCTGCAAACCAGCAGGTATCATGATGCGTTTGATGAAGGCCACCGATGAGTATGGTGGTGGTGTTGCTACATACTACATGACCTCTGGTAAACTTCTGAACATCTGTCTTGATCTCCTGAAGATGCTGCGTGAAGATGCTGCCAAGATGGCTGCCGGCGATCTGCATGAGCTCCTTCGTGCCTGGGAGAACTACCATCGTATCTGGTGTGTAGAGACCCATATTCGTCACATCGAGTTCCGTAAAGAGTCCCGCTACCCAGGATTCTACTATCGCTCTGACTTCCCAACCTGTGATGACGAAAACTGGAAGTGTTTTGTTAACTCCACCTTCAATCCTGAGACCCAGGAGTGGTTGTGTGAGAAGGTTGAGTGTATTAACATCGTAGAGACCGATCCTTGGATCTAATATTTTAGAACCTGGTTTCATGATGGAAGAATAAAAAATCTCCAGGAGTCTTCGGACTCCTGGAGATTTTTTCTATGTATTGTGATTGATTCAGGTTAAAGGTCTTTTGAACCCCTTTGATCTGGATGAGTTACAAAAGAGAGTATTGAGTAATAATTTTTTTATAATTTATCAGGTAAACAGTAGTAGGAATGGATAGAGTTGGTTAGGAATTGATGTCTTTGATGCCTTTATTCTCACTCAGTGAGGGGCAAAAAGACCTTCAAAGTAAATATTAAGAGTACTCATGGAGGAATGGTATGACTGACGAGCAAGGCGCCTCAGGTGCAATTTTGGTCGTAGGCGGTGGTATCAGTGGGCTGACATCGGCCCTTGAAGCCGCTGAAGTCGGAAGTGATGTTTTTCTGGTCGAAAAGAACGCCTATTTTGGTGGTCGTGTAGCACAGCTGAATCAATATTTTCCCAAGCTGTGTCCACCAAGTTGCGGTCTTGAGATCAACTTTAAGCGGATAAAGGATAATCGCAAGATTCGTCCTTATACCATGACCACCGTCAAAGCTGTAACCGGTGGCCCTGGCAATTATGAAGTGACTCTGGAAACAGCGCCACGGTATGTCAATGCTAACTGTACAGCCTGTGGTGATTGTAATATCGCTTGTCCAGATGAGATTGATAATGACTTCAACATGGGAATGAATAAGAGTAAAGCCGCTTATCTTCCTCATGAGATGGCCTTCCCGCGCCGGTATGTGATCAATAAAGCAGCGCTGTCTGCAAACGGAGCTGCTGCAGTGAAGGCAGCCTGCAAGTACAATGCCGTTGATCTTGATATGCAGCCAGAGACCAAAACCATTAAGGTTGCTGCTATTATCTGGGCTACAGGCTGGACTCCATATGATCCAACCAAGATGGACAACCTGAAATTCGGACAGTCTCAGGCCATAGTTACCAATATGATGATTGAGCGGATGGCAGCGCCCGGTGGACCTACCGATGGTGCCATTGTTCGTCCTGGCGATGGTAAAGAACCAGAATCCTTTGCATTTGTTCAGTGTGCCGGTTCAAGGGACGAGAACCATCTTGAGTTCTGCTCCTATATCTGTTGTATGGCCACCTTTAAACAGATGACCTATATCCGCGAACGCTATCCTGAAGCCAAGATCTATGTCTTTTATATTGATCTGCGTACTCCTGGGAAATATGAGAAATTCCGCGAGAAGCTGATGTCGGATGCCAATTCGACCTTCATTAAGGGAAAAGTTGCAGAGATTATCCCTGAGGCTGATGGGGGAGTGACCGTTGTCGCTGAGAATGCGGTAACAGGTGAGAAAATTAGACAGAAAGTGGATATGGCAGTTCTTGCAACCGGCATGCAGCCTTCACTGGCTGTGCAGGGAGCACCTGTTGCTTTAGCCATGGATACTAGTGGTTTTATAATCTCTGATCCAGAGAAGGGAATGATTTCTGCTGGCTGTGCTCGTAAGGCAGCTGATGTTGTTACCACGAACCAGTCATCTACTGCTGCTGCCTTAAAGGCAATTCAGGTTTCCAGGAGGTCGTAATCAATGGATAAAAAGTATAGTGCCTATATATGTACAGGTTGCGGCATTGGCGAAGCCCTTGATATTGAAGGGCTGACGACGCTGGTAACCGGTGAGATGTCCATGGACTGCAAGGATCATTCATATCTTTGTGGTGCCGATGGACGAGCATTTATCGAAAAAGACATGAGTGAAAATGGAGTGAATGTTGCCACGATCTGTGCCTGCTCTCCTCGTGTCATGCAGAATGAATTCAATTTTGGCGATGATACGATCACTGTCCGCGCCAATCTGCGCGAGCAGGTAATCTGGTCAGCTGGAGTTGCTGAGGAAGGAAAAGAGGACGCACACAAGGAATGGTTGCAGGAAACGGCCAGCGACTATGTGCGTATGGCCTGCACACGTGCCAAGAAAACTGAACTTCCTGTCCCTTTTGCCTTGGAGACCCTGAATAAGGAGATCCTGGTGATGGGCGGTGGTATCGCCGGTATGACCGCTGCGCTTGAGGCCTCCAAGGCCGGAAGCAAGGTTACTATCGTTGAGAAAACTGATAAGTTGGGTGGAAAGGCCCTTGGCTGGGCCAAGCAGTTTCCAACCAAGCTTCCTTATGCCGAGCTTGAGCCAAATTCTATAGCTACCATGGTTGCCGCGGTTGAAGCGGATGCCAATATTACTGTGAAGACTTCTACTGAGGTCGCCAGAATAGGTGGCGCTCCTGGTGATTTTGGGGTGAGCCTGAAGGCTGCCGGCTCCAAGACTGAGTGGGATGCCCCCGCTAAAGTTGGTGTTGATGAGCAGGACCTTATCAGCCAAGGTAAGATGGAAGATCCCAATGCTGGTCTCAAACCTTACGCTGAAGGCAATCCTGAGGCGCAGAAATTTGGCGCCGTAGTTCTGGCTACCGGTTGGGTTCCTGCAGATGTCTCTGAATACACTCATCTCGGACATGGCGTGAATGAGAAGGTTGTTACCAACGCTCAGTTTGAGAAGATGGCAAAAGAAAATAAGCTTTCCGGTATCAATTCCGTTGCCTTTATCATGAGCCCAGGCGGTGAGGAGAACGATCAGGATTTCCCGTATTGTAATTCTGTAACCTCTATGGTGGCGCTTAAACAGGCCAAGTATGTCCGTGAGAATAACGCTGATGCAAAGGCCTATATCCTCTATCAGCACATGCGCACTCCTGGTCATATGGAGCTGTTCTATAAGGGGGTTCAGCAGGATGACGGCATTTTCCTGACCAAGGCTGCAGTAACGGGTGTCGTGGCTGCCGGAAACTGTTGTACTGTTTCGGCCAAAGATACCCTTCTTGGCGAAGACCTGAGTCTTGATGTTGATCTGGTTGTTCTGGCGGCCGGTATGGTACCAACGACCAAGATCGATAATACCATTAATCTGGCCTATCGCCAGGGGCCAGCTTTCCTCGATCTTGGCCTCTTTGATGGCTATGCCGACTCTCATTTCATCTGTTTTCCTTATGAGACTCGTCGGACCGGTATTTATACCTGTGGTGGTGTACGTAAGGCCATGAACATGGAAGAGACTATTGATGACGCTACTGGTGCGGCATTGAAGGCTATTCAGTGTATAGAGTCTGCTGACCGCGGTGTGTCTGTACATCCACGATCAGGGGATAAGACCTATCCGGAATTCTTCATGCAGCGTTGTACCCAGTGTAAACGTTGTACGGAAGAGTGTCCGTTTGGGGCCCTTGATGATGATGCCAAGGGTACGCCATTGCCGAACCCTACACGATGTCGTCGTTGCGGTACCTGTATGGGAGCCTGCCCTGAGCGTATTATCGGCTTCAAGGATTACAATGTCGATCTCATTGGAGCGATGCTCAAGTCCATCGAAGTTCCTGAAGATGATGAAGACAAATTGCGTATTGTGATCTTTGCCTGTGAGAATGACGCCTATCCTGCCTTGGATATGGCTGGTATGAGACGCAATAAGCTCAATCATATGGTTCGTATCGTTCCTGTTCGTTGTCTTGGTTCCGTGAATATGGCCTGGGTTCGTGACCTGCTCTCGGCCGGTATGGACGGCGCCATGCTTCTTGGCTGTAAATATGGTGACGATTATCAGTGCCACTTTGTCAAGGGTTCTGAAATTGCCACCAAGCGTATGGAAAACATTGGTGATTCTCTATCCACCCTTGGGCTTGAGCCGGAGCGTGTTCGCTCTGAGCAGATATCGATTACCGACTATGATAAAATCCCCCAACTTCTCAATGATTTTGTTGATGAGATAGTTGAACTTGGTCCTAACCCATTCAAGGGTTTCTAGTCCTGTTTGAATAGATACTGGTGTTCCTTGTCTTGCAAATAGAGGGGAACGCCAGTAGTATGCTTCTCTTGATTGAAGAGATTTTCGCTCTTTTCTAGTCTTGATCAAAAGATTTGTTAATATAACAGGAGGATGAGTAGAATGAATGTTCAACCGGATTTAGAGTTTATTAAATATCTTAAAGGTGCTGGTGGTGATACGCTGAAGAAATGTTATCAGTGTGCTACCTGCTCTGTAGTTTGTCCTCTTTCTACGGATACAAAGCCTTTTCCGCGCAAAGAGATGATTTGGGCCCAGTGGGGATTGAAGGAGAAGTTGGTTGCTGATCCTGACGTTTTCCTCTGTCATAATTGTGGTGATTGTACAGCCTATTGTCCTCGCGGTGCAAAGCCAGGCGATGTTCTTGGAGCTATCAGGGCCTATGCCTATACCTTTTATGGATGGCCGTCTGGCCTTGCCAAGCTTGCCTCAAGTTCAAAGGGGTTGCCGATGTTGATTGCAATCCCTTCTGTAATTATTTTTGTTTTATGGTTGGTTTCCGGTGGGCTTTCTATTCCATCAGCGACTGATTTTTCTACCTATGGGTATCAGCGTTTTTTTGGTCATTGGGATTTTCACTGGTTGTCCAAAAACGTCTTTGTGATCGACCTCATCATGCTTTCTGCTGCTGGACTGGCTGTTGTCTCCTCCATTAAAGGTGTCTCCGCGATGTGGAAGGGCATGGAAGAAAATGCTGGGATAAAAGGTGATTTCAGGCCTTCATATCTACAGTTTGCCAAGGAATTTCTCTGGCCCTCTGTTCAGGAAATTGTCAAACATTCACGTTTTAGAGAGTGTAAGGAGAATATTGATCGTGTGCAGGGGCATCTGCCATTGATGCTTTCTTTTATCGGACTTTTCATCGTTACCGCCTGGTCGGCAACTGCCAATGATGTGCTTGCCCTTATTCCAGCCCTGAGTTTTCTGCATGGTCCCATGTCGGTCTGGAATCCTGTTAAAATTCTTGCCAATGTCTCTGCTGTTGCCATGATTGTTGGTATTGGAATCCTGTGGATGAATCGTGCAAGGAAAGAAGCGGAGAAAGGCCTGACGCCTACATTCTATGATTGGTTTCTGATCTGGGAGATCATGGTTGTTGGTGTGAGTGGACTTCTGGCAGAAATCGCACGCTGGGCAGGTCTGGCTGGTCCAGGGTATGTGATTTATTATATCCATCTTGTTGCTGTAATGATGCTTTTTATGTATATGCCCTATACAAAGTTTGCTCATCTTGTTTATCGGACTTTTGCCATGGCTTTTGAAAAATATAGAGAAAGTGCATTTGGTAAAAAATCTGCTGACATGTAAGTCATATTAAAGAGTGGTTTTGGTTTTTTTAAAAAGGCCGTGTCATTTTGGCATGGCCTTTTTTTTTTTTGCAGAAACAGACAGGGCTAAATAGAAAAAGATTGCTTTACTTGTTTATAGTAGGTATGTTGTTTGTTTTTATATGCTGGCGTAGCTCAACGGCAGAGCAGCTGATTTGTAATCAGCAGGTTGCGGGTTCNNCCATCGCCAGCTCCAGCAGTAAATACAGTAAACTCTCCATCTCTTGCAAGATGTGTCATGAGTTGAATAAAAAAATATTGTTAAAGAACCAGGTTGTGATTGGAGGGGTTCCCGAGTGGC
>DCUN01000018.1 GCA_002327225.1 Desulfobulbaceae bacterium UBA2213 | reverse complement strand
CCACCCCGCCAAAACGGGTGTGGATATGATCCTGACTACTGAGCACGCTGGAAAGCAAGGTGTTGTCATCTCTGAGAACAGCCGCCGCCGTATCGTCGCATGAAGTTTCTATTCCAAGAGTGAGCATGATATAAATTCTTTGGAAAAAAAGAAAAGACGTTGTTTTAAAATACTGGCAACAGTGAGATGTTTTGACCGGCACAGGAAGCCGTTCTGAAATGAACGAAATTTCCCGTTCATTTCAGAACGGCTTCCTTAATATTTCTTGGCAGAAACAGAGGATTCAGGGTAATAAATGATTTTTCCAACTATATGATCACTTTTTGGGAAAAAGTCAACGTCCGCATGGAACAGGAATCCAATCATCATGTATTCATCATCAAAAGAAAAGATAAAATCAGAACAACTTATAGATCAGTACTCCCGGACCATCTCCTATCTCCGGCTTTCCATAACCGATCGCTGCAATCTGCGTTGTCTCTACTGTATGCCTCAGCGGGGAGCAGATTCTTCCTCTCTTGTAAAATACGCGGATCTGCTCAGTTATGAAGAACTGCTGCGGATCGTGACTATTGCCGTTGGCATGGGTATGAACAAACTGCGGCTGACTGGTGGCGAGCCTCTGGTCAGAAACGGGATTATGGATTTTATCCGCAGCCTTGCCGAAGTCAAGGGACTGGAGGAAATACGCCTGACTACCAACGGCGTCCTGCTCCACGAAAAGGCGGCAGAATTGTACAGTGCGGGGATCAGAAACCTGAATGTCTCGCTCGACACCATGCGACCTGAGCGCTTTATCAAGATCACCGGATCCGATCTTTTTGCACAGGTATGGCAGGGAATTCAGACGGCCTGCGATCTGGGATTTAATGTCAAGCTCAACGTGGTAGCGATGAAAGGGATCAACGACGATGAGTTTGCAGATTTTGCACGACTGGCGGCGCAGAGAGCCGTTCAGGTGCGATTCATCGAATTCATGCCCATTGGCAATAAGGAGAGCTGGGACAAGACACGCTTTATTGCAGCAAGTGAACTCAAAGAGATCATTGCAACCCTGGGGACCATGGACGCAGGAGCAACCTCTTCCGGTTCACGAATGGAAGGACCGGCCAGGGTCTATCGTCTGACCCTGCCTGACGGGAAGACGGGCCGGGTTGGCTTTATCAGCCCCATCAGTCACCACTTCTGTGATAAATGCAACCGGTTGCGCCTGACTTCAGAAGGAAGACTGCGTGCCTGCCTGCTGCACGACCATGAAACCGATCTGAAAACGTTGCTGCGCCAGGGCGGCACAGACAACGATATTCAGACGGCAATTCAGCAGACCATCCTTGCCAAACCCAAAGGGCATACCCTGCAGGATGACCTGGCCGGATCTGACCAGGTCAACTGTCACGGCCAGATGTCACGCATCGGTGGCTGAGCTCTCATAACAGGGATAGGATCCCAGCCATTCAAAGTAGGAACAGATCTCCTTCAGACGATCACAGCCACGCCTGATCTTCTCATCTTCAATGTGGCCCATCATATCAAGGAAAAACAGATATTTCCATTGTTTGCCCTTGATGGGACGAGACTCGATCTTGGCCAGATTGATATCTTCCTCAGAGAGAATCGTCAGCACCTCATTCAAGGCCCCTGGGCGGTCCATAAGACCGAGGAGCAGGGATGTGCGGTCAGCGCCGCTGGCTGTGGGCGAATGTTCGCCAATGACCAGAAATCGGGTGGTGTTGCCCCGGTAATCCTCAATACCCTTTACCACCACCTGCAGATCATAGGTCTTGATGGCCAGCGAAGAGGCAATGGCCCCGATACTGGAATTACTGGCGGCCATCTGGGCGGCGGCCCCGGTGGAAAAGACCGGCAGGGTTGGCACTGATGGCATGTTTTTCCGCAGCCACTCACGACATTGGGCCAGCGGCTGGGCGTGTGAGGCCACGGTCTGGATATCTTCAATGTTTCCTGATTGACAGACCAGGTTGTGGCTGATCTCGAGCAGCACTTCGCCACAGATCTTGATCTTGTACTTCATGAACGAGTCCAGGGTGTTAAAGACCGACCCCTCAATAGAATTTTCAACAGGGACTATGCCGTACTGAGTGCGCTTCTTCTCGACATCAGAAAAGACATCATCAATGGATTCCATCGGCTTGAACGAGGCGGAATGACCAAAGTACTTGACCCCGGCCAGATGGGTAAAGGTGGCCTCGGGTCCCAGGTAGGCTACAGCAATCTTTTTCTGGGAGAGTCGGCAACTGGTGATAATCTCATTGAAAATAGAACGCAGGGCCGTCTCGGGAAAGACACCGTCGTTCATCTCAACCAGCCGCTCATAGATCTGCCGTTCACGCAGCGGATCCCATTTGGGGCGATTGCTCTCGTTTTTAAGCTTGCCGATTTCCCTGGCGCAACCAATTCGCTCCTTGAGAAGGGAAACAATCTGATTATCTATGGCGTCTATCTGTCCCCGCACCTGGACAATATCCGGTTTTTTTTCAGTTGCCATGACCTTTCCTGATTATAATTGATGGAATACTTGAATTTTGAATGCGAAATACACTCGCGTTGCAATACGTTCAGGTGAAAGAATTTAGGTGAAAGGAAAAAGTATGTCAAGCGGTAAAAAGGTTGCTTGCTAGGAACAATCAATTGTCCAGGGTTGTGGCACATGAAACAGGCAGAATTGTTACGGGAGGTTTTGAAGACGCGCGATCTAAAGAAGGGAACCCAGGTTTCCATGTATGTTGTCATCGGCCAGATATATTTATTGCCAACATCTGTAAAAAGGTTGATATAGGATACAGGTGTGCGATATGATCATAATTCACCATGAGAGGCCACGAAGGAGCCTTGAAGATTTCATTTCCTTGAGAGAAAACAGATGAGCAATATCCAAAAGACATATGAAGAGATCAACGCCAGGATCAGATCTGGCGAGGCAGTAGTAGTAACCGCCGAAGAGATGGTGGACATTGTCCGGTCCAAGGGGCCGGAGCAGGCCGCCCGTGAGGTCGATGTTGTGACCACCGGCACCTTCGCCCCCATGTGCTCATCCGGCGCCTTTTTTAATTTTGGCCAGATGACCCCCACCATCAAGGCCTCAAAGGTGTGGCTGAACAAGGTTCCGGCCTATGCCGGCCTTGCGGCGGTCGATGCCTATATAGGGGCCACCGAACCGGCTGAGGATGATCCGCTCAACAAGATCTATCCCGGCGAATTCCGCTACGGTGGCGGCCATGTCATTGAAGATCTGGTGGCTGGGAGAAAGGTCTTACTTGAGGCCAAGGCCTATGGCACCGACTGTTATCTGGCCCGCAAGATGCAAAAGGAAGTGACGCTGGCCGATCTCCCCTACGCCTTATTATGTAATCCGAGGAACGGCTATCAGAATTATAACTGCGCGGTCAATCTCTCTGACAAGACCGTTCACACCTATATGGGTATGCTCAAACCCCATTGCCGTAATGCCAATTTCTGCAGTGCCGGGGAATTAAGCCCCCTGTTGAATGATCCCCATTATCAGACCATAGGAATGGGGACCCGTATCTTCCTTGGCGGCGGCATCGGCTATGTCACCTGGCACGGGACCCAGCATAATCCCAATGCCCCGCGCACCGAAGGCGGCGTGCCGCGCAAGCCGGCCGGCACGATCATGGTGCAGGGAGACTTGAAACAGATGTCTGCTAAATGGCTGCGCGGGATATCCATCCTTGGCTATGGAAGCACTCTGGCCGTCGGTCTGGGAGTGCCCATCCCCATCCTTAACAGCAAGATGGCGGCCTATACCGGGGTCTCGGACGCGGAGATCTTCACCCAGGTTATTGATTATGGTTATGATTACTCCAATGGGATTGCCCGCAGCTATGGCGAGGTCAGTTACGCCCAGTTGAAATCAGGCACCATTGAGGTGAATGGCAAGCAGGTGCCAACCGCCCCGCTCTCCAGTATGGTCAAGGCCAGAGAAATCGCCGAAACTCTGAAAGGATGGATCAGGGATCGCAAGTTTCTGCTCAACCAACCGGCCCAGTTATTGCCTGATGCAACCTTCATTACCGGCGGTGGGCACGGATCTGACAAATAAACTGGCCAGGCTTCAGGAGCTGCTGCAAACGTACAGGCAAGCTGACGGGAAAGCCTGCATTGCCTTTTCCGGAGGTGTCGATTCCACCCTGCTCCTGCGGGTGGCCTGTGACACACTGGGGCCCGAGAATGTGATGGCGCTGCATGCGGTCTCCTGCCTCATCCCCGAGCACGACCTGAACAAGGCGGAAAGACTGGTGAGCGGGCCGGACGGAATCGGCTGTTCGTATCGGGCCGTGAAGGTGCAGCCCCTGCGTTGGCGTGAATTTGTGGCCAATACAGAACAGCGCTGTTATTTCTGTAAAAAAAGAATCTATAGCGCCCTGCAGACAGAGATGAGGCAAGGTGGCCATCCCGCACCCCTGCTGGATGGAACCAATACCGATGACCTTCTGGAACATCGGCCTGGATTGCTGGCCATCCAGGAACTATCCGTGAGAACTCCCCTGGCCCAGGCACGGTTCAACAAAAAGGATATCCGTTCCCTGGCCAGGGAGCTGGGGCTGACAAACTGGAATCAACCCTCAAATTCCTGCCTTGCCACCCGGATAGCCGTTCATCAAAAAATCACCAGGGCCCTTCTGGAACGCATAGCGCAGGCGGAACAGTTTCTCCAGAACAAGGGCTTTATGGGATGCCGGGTAAAACCTGAGCAACACTCTGTTGCAGTGCAGGTTATGACCAGCGATCTGGAGAAATTTGTCGCAGAATCTTCGCGTCCTGAGATCACTGAATACTTTGAAAGTCGGGGGTTTAACAAGGTGCTTCTGGATATACAAGGCCGTGATAAATTTTAACAGATTTTTTTTTCTAAAGGATGATTCATTTTTCCTTGATTCGTTCCTTGAATTCAATTAACGTATTTTACGTAAATGAAACGTCACTGCTTGATTTTAAAGGAGTGTAGAAAGATTCATGGGAATAAAAAAAATTCAAAATACTGTTTTTTTTCTTTTGACAATTTGATGTGCTTCTATTAAAGCACTATTAAGCAATGGAGAAAGGGGAGCGATACTGTCTACCCCTGTAAGGTAAAGAATGATTTTTCCGGGAGGGATTCATGAACAAGAAGGAATTAGTTGAGAGCATTGCAGGGGCCGCCGATATCAGTAAAGCTGCGGCAGAGAAGGCATTGAATGGAACTCTTGCCGCCATTGCCGAGGCTTTGAAGCAAGATGACAAGGTTACACTTGTAGGTTTTGGTACTTTTTCTGTTTCCAAACGTGAAGCACGTACCGGCAGAAATCCTCAGTCTGGTAAATCCATCAAGATTCCAGCAAAGAATGTTGCCAAGTTCAAAGCTGGTTCCAAACTTTCCGAGGCTATAAATTAAGTTTTTTAAAATCAATTCATGTAGCTCATTATTGATTTAACTCGCTGGTGTTCAAGAAACTATCAGGTGTGAAGGTTTAACGTTTTTTATAATGACGATGTAACCGTTCGACTAGATATGTCAAAGTTAAAAGCCGTACAGTAATTTACTGTACGGCTTTTTTTTATCAGAGCTTCTTTGGATGAAAAAATTACGTTCAGGATACACCACCGGAGCCTGTGCTGCCGCGGCGGCCAAGGCTGCCACTCTCTTGCTGACCAGGAGTATGGAGCAGGAGCAGGTGGAAATCCCTTTCCCTGGTGGAGCTCGGGTCACTTTCCAACTCTGCGCCTGCCAATGGACGGATCCAGCTCATACTACTGCCCTTGCCGCTGTTATCAAAGATGCGGGTGATGACCCGGATGTGACCAACGGGGCAAGAATCGAAGCTGAAGTCAGATTCGCCACAGCCGATGAAGCGCAAAGAGAGCAGGCAGGTGATACGAAACAACGACTCCAGATCATCATTGTCGGCGGCAAAGGTGTGGGCACCGTAACCAAGCCAGGCCTGGCCATCCCGGTGGGTGAACCTGCGGTAAATCCGGTCCCGAGAAATATGATCCGGGAGGCTGTGACTGAAGCCATTTCCCTTTCTGGCGATTATGCTGAGCGGGCCCTGATCGTCACTATTTCAATCCCTGACGGGGAGAATTTGGCGAAAAAAACTTTGAACCATCGTCTGGGAATAATCGGCGGACTTTCCATTCTGGGAACGACTGGAATCGTCAGGCCCGTCTCGGCTGAAGCCTGGACCGCCACCATCAGCGCCTCGATGGCTGTCGCCTGTGCAGCCGGAGTGGAGGCAATAGTCCTCTCTACAGGCAGGACATCTGAATCTGCGGTACAGCAGCGACTGCATCTGCCTGAAGAAGCTTATGTGATGATGGGAGACTACCTTCATTTTTCACTGAATGACGCCAGAAAGCATGGTTTTGCCGCAATTCATCTGGCTGCCATGTGGGCCAAGGTCTTGAAAGGGGCCATGCGAATTCCCCAGACCCATGTCCGCCATGGCGCCCTCGAAGTCGATAATGCTATCTCTTTCCTGGCGACCTTAGGCACAGCCCCCACTGTTCTAACAGGACTTGCCGGATCAAATACCGCCCGGGAAATCTATGACAGATTGATTGCCATGGATTGCCATGAAACTATCAGAAAGGTCTGTTGCGCAGCCCGCGATTATTGTCAGGAGGTATCCGGCCTGCCGGTCACTGTTTATCTTGTGACTGCAAGAGAGACCGTAGGCAAACAGATTGTGGAATGCGTAGAAGGGAAGCTGAGACTATGAAACAGACGATGGTGCATCTCATCGGAGTGGAAAGCTCCGGTCCATTTTCCGATACCGCCATTGCTGTTATACGGAATTCCGTGGCCCTGGTTCTCTCCAGGCGACACCGTACCAGACTCGCCACTCTCCTGGACGACCTTCCAGCGCTCTCCTTTATTCCTATTACCCCGGTTAAGGTGGCCCTTGAAAAGGCAGCCCTGGAATTACAGCGTGGCGACGTCGTGGTTATGGCAAGCGGTGATCCTCTTTTTTTCGGAATTGGCCGTACCCTGCTCCAAACCCTTGCCCCTGACCGCATCGTGATCTATCCGGCCCTTTCATCCATGCAGATCGCGTTTTCCCGCTTCAAGATCCCCTGGGATGACGCCGGATTCCTCTCTCTGCATGGCCGTGAGCTCAACACC
>DCUN01000118.1 GCA_002327225.1 Desulfobulbaceae bacterium UBA2213 | reverse complement strand
TCGGTGATGTTGAAGATCCGTGGAATATCCATTGCAGAACATCTCCTTACGGGTGTGAATAGATTCGGTCACTGCCTATCGTAAGGTTGGCCTCTCTGAACTCGCCAAAAAACGTGTGATCCAGTTCGTATGTTTTTATGGGCCGTAGTCCAAGTTCTAGGCTTTCTAGCATCGAGATCAATTTCTCGCCATCAATCAGTTCAATCGGTGGTACTCCGTCGCGGGAGGCTTCACGTCGTGCCTCGGCCGTGAATGTGCCGGTTGTAATGATGATTCCTTTGTCAGCGCGGCCTGCCATTGCGCCACGAAAGTCTCGAACTTGCGACGGCGAGACGGATTTCGCATATCGCTTGCACTGAAAGAGCACCTTGAAGCTGACTAGGGGATTGATTTGAAGAGTACCGTAACCGTCAATTCCACCATCGCCACTTTGTCCGGTGACCGCCACTTGCGTGAACCCAGCCTCACGCAAGATTCTCTGGGACAGCCGTTCAAACCCTGACGGCGGCAACGAGAGTAATAATTCCAGCGTTTCCGATCGGTAGTCATTCGAGGTGGCGCCGCTCCCTTCGGCCACTTGCTCTGCAATCGGTTCTTCGACACTTTCGCGATTCTTCCGCTGTTCGTCGAAGACTTTGACCCAGCGAGAGAAAATCTCATCTGCTTGGTCTACTGTGAGTTGGGTAGCGCGGCCCTTTTCTGTGAGGCTCCATACGCCGCGCTTTGATGAGTCAAGGAGACCTTCCCGGACGAGGTAGAAGCGTGCCCAGGCAACGTTGGTCTTCAGCCTGGACCCACCGGAGGGAACTAGCTCGTTTTGCTCCTCGTCCGTGAGTGCCATGTCGGTTGCAATCTGCTCGACTACTTCGTCAGGACTGCCTGAACCGCCCAGCGTCCGAAGCGCGCTAAGAAGTGGACCGAAGTAGCGGAGGAACTTGGTGCCGTCGGTGTTTTTGCGCTTTGCCATGGGATGCCGCTAATTGAGAGGCCTTATCAGTGTAATAGACAGAATCCGCCAATATCGGTGCTATGCAGATTCTGTCTATTGATTTCTTTTCTCTAGTTGTTGTTTTACGTATCTCACGATAGTATGTGATGGAATATTGAAAGTCAAAATAAATAATAAACTGAACTTTTAACCAAAATCCAACATCCGGCTCATGAATCTGCTCTGTTGCGGTATCCGTTTCTGTCCAGCGGCAGGCGCTGAGCTTCCTGGTCTTTTCTGTTGAGTGGTGACTTGAATCTTGTCTGAGAAAAGAAAGATAATTCCGAAAAAGACGAAGCGCCTGAAAAGCAGGCCGCGGCGGTGGCCTCTGCTCAAGCTCGCGGTACCGGTTGTGCTTCTTATCTTCGTTGCCCTCGGGCTGTATGTCACCTATCTGGACAAGGTGATCCGTCAGAAGTTTGACGGTAAGCGCTGGGCCTTACCTGCTGTGGTCTATTCGCGTCCCCTGGAGCTGTATCCGGATCTTCCCTTTACGGCTTCCATGCTTGCCGATGAGCTGCAGCTTGCCGGCTATCGTCGGGACAAGGCAGCGAAAGATCCGGGCGGCTATGACCTTGCAGGAAATGTCATGCATCTGGTGACCAGGGATTTTTCCTTTGCTGACGGTCTGGAAAAATCGGCCCGCTTAACAGTGGAATTTTCCGGTTCCGTGGTCAGAAAGATATCCGCGACAGAAACCGGTGCCGAGATTTCTCTGGCGCGTCTTGATCCGGTTCGTATCGGCAGTTTTCATCCCTTGGAGAATGAAGACCGGATTGTCTACAGCCGGGAAGAACTCCCCGATCTCCTGGTCAAGACCCTTCTGGCGGTGGAGGATCAACATTTTTATACCCATTTCGGTGTTGATCCACTGGGAATCCTGCGGGCCATGCTTGCCAATGTCCGTGCCGGAAAGACCGTGCAGGGCGGCAGTACCCTGACCCAGCAGCTGGTGAAGAATTTTTTCCTCAATAATGAGCGCACCCTGCAGCGCAAGTTCAATGAGGTGATCATGGCCCAGCTGCTGGAGGTCCATTACAGCAAGGACGAGATTCTGACCGCCTATGTCAACGAGATCTTTCTCGGGCAGGACCGGGGACGGGCGGTGCATGGTTTCGGGCTGGCCAGTCAGTTTTATTTCCGCCGTGAGATGAAGGATCTTTCTGTCGCCCAGATGGCCATGATGGTGGGGATGATCAAGGGGCCATCCTATTATGATCCGCGCCGGCATGTGGAGCGCTGTCTCCTGCGCCGGCAGGTGGTGCTCGATCTGATGCTCTCTGAAGGGGTGATCTCTGCGGAGACGCATGCCCTGGCGAAAGAGGCAAAGTTGGAGATGACGGGTGCGGTGCAGAGCGCCTTTAACCGGTATCCCGCCTTTCTCGATCTGGTGCGCCGTCAGCTGGGAGAGGAGTATCATGAAGAGGATCTCACCTCAAATGGTTTGAAGATCCTCACCACCCTTGACCCACAGGTGCAGATGCGGGTGGAGAGGCATCTGGGGGAAACACTTTCGAGCCTGGAAAAAAGGACCGGCAGCAGCGGCCTTGAAGGGGCGGTGGTGGTCAGCAGCCGAGAGGGCGGGGAAATCCTGGCAGTGGCTGGCGGCCGCAACGCCTTGCAGCCCGGTTTTAATCGGGCACTCGATGCTCAGCGCCCCATCGGTTCGCTCATCAAACCGGTCGTTTATTTGACGGCGCTTGCCAACGGCTACAGCCTGGCAAGCCCGGTGCAGGATGTGTCCTTGACCGTTACCGCTGCCGGAAGCAAGGCCTGGCGTCCGGCCAATTATGATAAAAAAGAACATGGGCTGGTGCCCTTTCATGAGGCGCTGGCCAATTCCTATAATCTGGCCACCATCAGGATCGGGATGGATGTCGGGGTGGAAAAGGTGGTGGATAATCTCAAGCGGATGGGGATAAATCGGGAATTTCAACCCTACCCTTCCTTTCTGCTGGGAACGGCCGCCATGTCGCCTCTTGAGGTGGCCCAGATCTATCAACTCTTTGCCACGGGTGGTTTCTATCAGCCGCAGCGGGTGATCGGCAGTGTGCTGACTCTCGAGAATAAGGTTGTCCAGCGTTTTGGCCTGACCGTGGAACAGCGTTTTCCGCCTGAAACGATATTCCTGCTCAATACGGCCCTGCAGCGGGTTGTGGCTCATGGGACCGGCAGATCGCTTCTCACTTATATCCCTGCAACGGTACAGGCTGCCGGTAAAACCGGGACCACGGATGAACTGCGGGACAGTTGGTTTGCAGGCTTTACCGGTGATCGGCTGGCAATTGTCTGGATTGGCCGTGACGATAACAAACCGACCGTGCTGACCGGATCGAGTGGCGCCATGGTGGTATGGGGCAAGATCATGCAGTCTCTTCATCCGCAGCCTCTGGAACTGCTGGAGCCGGAAGGGATTCAATGGGCCAGGGTGGATGCGGGAATCTATGGCCGTTCTCATGCTCCTTCCCGTGACAATGCACTCTTGCCCTTTGCGGCAGGAACCTTACCAGCAGGCGCTGCCCCGGCGTCACCCTCATCCTCTCCCGCAGGCGTTGAGACGTGGGAGAAAAAGGTCCCTGAGGTCTTGAACTCGATCCGCGGCTGGTTTCAGTGAGAAAGAGCCTCTCGATAGAAGAAGGAAGAAAAGAGATGAATCAAACAAGGTATGGTCGTTTCTGGAACAGAGTTTGGAATGTCGGCTTGCTCATGCTGTTGACCTTGTTCCTGCATGGATGTACGGTGAAATATCCTGTGAGTCTGCCTGGCAGGCCTGCTCCGGCACCGGTTCCTGCCCCTGTTCCCCGTCCAGTTCCTGCCCCTGTTCCGGCTCCTGCCCCGCTTCCTGATCCGGGTTCCCGCGTAAAGCGCGACTTTGTGCCGGTGCCGGAAGAAGGGAAGGCGGCCGGGACCTTGCTTGCCGGTGCCCGACAAAGTGTGCGCTCAGGCCAGTTCAGTCAGGCTGAAATGATGCTTGAACGGGCCCTCCGCCTTGAACCTCGGAACGCCAGGCTTTGGCATGAGATGGCCCAGGTGAAATATGGACAGAAGGATTATGGTCAGGTGGTCCAGTTCTGTATCAAGTCAAACAGCCTGGCCGGCAGGGATTATGGCTTGATCCAGCAGAACTGGCTGCTGATGGAAAAGGCCTATATTGAATCGGGGCAACCGGAGAAGGCGAAGCAGGCCAGAATCAAATCGGGATGATGCTGGCGGTACTTGGAAGGTCTTGAATTGGTCATGTAGAGTGGAGTATTGGTCCTGAAAATTTTATTAAAAGATCTGTGTCAGTATGGGATATTCGGAAACACGTGATTCAGTAACGGCCCTTGTCAAGGAGCAGGCTGATATCGTCCAGATCATCGGAGAGAGTGTTGAGCTGAAAAGAGCGGGGGCGCGCTTTCTGGGACGTTGTCCCTTTCATGGTGAGAAGACCCCTTCCTTCTCGGTGCATCCGGGGCAGCAGTTTTATCATTGCTTTGGCTGCGGCGAGTCAGGTGATGTCTTCTCCTTCATGATGAAATATCATAATCTTGATTTTCCCGCAGCCCTGCAGGAACTGGCCAGGCGCTATCAGATTGAATTGCCGGAGAAACACTCAACGCCTGCAGAACAGGAGAAAGAACGCCAGCGCAAGGCCATGTATGCTATCAATGAAAAGGCGGCCCGCCTGTTCAGGGAGTATCTGCTGCAGGCCGGCGATGCGGCCGGAGCCCGAGCCTATCTTGAGGGGCGGGGCATCCCGCTGGAGGTGCAGGAGAAGTTTCAACTGGGCTACGCGCCTGCCGTGGAAAGCGCCGGCTGGAATTTTCTTGGTTCCTGCCTGCAGGGTGAAGAGAGCGCGGCAGCCGAGGCGGTTGGGTTGCTGGTGAGAAATGACAGGGGGAGCACCTACGATCGTTTTCGTGACCGGATCCTCTTTCCCATCTTTGACCCCAAGGGAAGGATCAGCGGCTTTGGCGGTCGCATAGTCGGTGACGGTCAACCCAAGTATATGAATTCTCCTGAGAGTCCGGTCTTTGATAAGAGCCGCAGTCTGCTTGGTCTTTTTCAGCAGGCGGCCGAGATCCGATCCCGTCAGCGGGTCGTGCTGGTGGAGGGGAATTTTGACATGATCTCGATGGTGGTCCATGGCTGTCCCAATGTGGTGGCGCCGTTAGGTACCGCCCTGACCCGGCCGCAGTTAAAGCTGCTGCGCCATTATGCGGACAACGCCATCCTTCTTTTTGATGGCGATGCAGCCGGGATAAAGGCGGCGATCCGGGCGGTCCCCCTTTTCCTGGCCGAACAGATGAGTGCGAAGGTGGCCTTGCTGCCTCCCGGGCATGATCCGGACACCTTTATCCGAGAAAAGGGGCTGGAGCAGATGGAGCGGCTGTTGGCCTCCGCGGCGCCGCTTGCCGAGTTTGCCCTGACAAAACTGATTGAAGAGCACGGGCTCACCCTTGACGGGAAAAACAGGATTGTGGAAGAACTGCGTCCGCTGGTACAGGCGGCAGCTTCTCCCTTGCAGCGTTCAGTGGTGATCGCCCATTTCAGTGAGAAACTGGGCCTCCCTGCCCGGCAGCTGAGCGAACTTCTCTCGGATCATTCCCGGGAGACAGCCCCAGCACTTGCTCTTCAGGAGCCAGAGGAGATTCATTTTGGCCATTCATACCCTGCTGGCGCTCAATCAAGGGAGGAAAACCGTTTTTCCCGGGAGGAGCGGGGGAGGATCGGGCTCAATGTCGCCCAGAAACGCCTCGTTGCCCATATGGTGCTCTATCCAGCTCATTTTTTGCGGTTGGAAGAGGTTGGCCTGAGACAACGGCTGGCCTTCAGTGTGGGAGAAGTCTTGTTTCTCCAGCTCCAGGCCCTGCACGCCAAGGGACGTGAGCTTGAGCCGGAGGAACTGCTTGCCGCCTTGCCGGAAGGAGAGGAACGGGCTCTCGTTGCCGAGATCTTGTTGGCCGCTTCGTCTGCCGACTCCGGGAGCACACATTGTTCAGGGACGGAAGAAGAACTGGCCGAGTTGCTGCTCTGGCTGAAAAGAGAAGAGCTGCGGGAAATATCCCGTAAGTTGATTGTAGAGATAGGCAAGGTGCAGCGCGACGAACATGAGCTGGAAGTGCTTATGCCTCTGCTTCTGGAACAGCAGAGAGTTGAGAAGGAGTTGCGGGCACTCCAGTAGGTAGGGGCCCAGGGAAAGAAGTGGTGACAGTTTATGTATCCTCGTATGCAATATTCTGCTGGATTCAGGTTTAACATTCTCTCTTTTCAATCACTTATTGATTTAAAGTTTTTTCTTGATATAGTGCGCAGTGGAAAAGTGAGTGATGTTGTGAAAAGAGTGGATGCTATTCTGTTGTTTTCTTGAAGTGGACGTGGTCTCTCGGGGGGGATCTATGGCAGAGGATGAGAAATTTGATCAGGATGAGGCAGAATCGACAAATGGTGATGATCTGCTTGAAAACGATGCCTTTGATATTGCCGAAGTCACTGGTGGTCTTGCTCTTGAAGGGAGTAAGCTCTTTGTTGATTGGTCGGAGGATGCTGGGGAAGACTCATTGGTAATTGAGGAAGAAGGTGATGGTGATGATCAGTACATCCTGGATCTGGAAGAAAACGATCTTTGTCGTCTCTCCAGAGGTTCGGTGCAGGGGTGTCATGCTGTCGATCCTATGAATATCTATTTGCGGGAGATGGGAACATTGAGCCTGCTCAGCCATGAGGAGGAGGTGGAACTTTCCCGGATGATGGAGGAAGGGCTCTATCGCATTCAGGGGGCTGTGTTGGCAGCTCCTTTGGCTATTCCTGCCCTTCAGTCTCTGGTGCAGGAGCTTCAGGCGGGGCGGGTCAAGATCTTTCAGCTGTTGAAGGGGATCCCCGAGGATCAAGAGGATATCATTGCTCAATCGCACGAGGAGTTTATCAGCCAGGTTGCCCGGGCTATTGAGCTTGAGCAGGAAAGAGAAGGCTTGCGTCAGCGTTTACTTGCTTGTGCTGATGGTTCCGATAAAGACAGAGAGATTTATCAGCAGATCCTGGATATAGGGACGAAGATTGCGGGAATATTTCAGGGCAGGCTCCTTTGTCCTCGCTGTATCAATGGCATCGCAGAAGGCTTGCACGAGTTGGCAAAACGTATTCGTCTGGTTCGGGTTCAGGTAATACAGGATTATAAGCTTGCAGCGGCATCTCAGGCTCAGGATGATCTGAAGATCAGCCCCTTGGAGCTTGAAAAAAGAGTTGGCCGGGAGATGTGTGAAGGGCTTGATTTTGGTTATCGGACCTTGAATGCAACCCTCCAGGAGCTGGAGGCGGCGCGTGACACTGTCAGGTCTGCGAAGGAATCGCTGGTACGGGCAAATTTGCGTTTGGTCGTCTCGGTTGCCAAAAAATTTGCCAATCGCGGGCTGCAGTTTCCTGATCTTATTCAAGAGGGGAATATTGGCCTGATGAAGGCCGTTGAGAAATTTGATTACCACCGGGGATATAAATTCAGTACCTATGCCACCTGGTGGATTCGCCAGTCCATTACCCGTGGTATTGCGGATCAGGGGCGGACTATCCGTCTGCCGGTGCACATGATAGAGACCATTAACCGTCTGCTGCGTGTGACTAGAGATTTTATCCGCACGGAAAACAGGGAGCCAAGCCCGGAGGAGATGGCGGAACAGCTTGGTCTGAGTGTGGCGAAAATTAAAGCAGCGCTGAAAACGGCCAAGGATGCCATTTCTCTTGATACACCGGTGGGGAGCGATGAAGAATCTTTTCTCTCAGATTTTATTGAAGATTGCGGCAGTATTGGTCCTGATGAATCCTCCATGGTTGAGAGTTTGAAAGAATGTCTCTGCCGGGTGATGTCTTCTCTCTCCGCTCGCGAGTCCAAGGTCCTGCAGATGCGATACGGTATTGATGTGAGCTGTGATCATACCCTTGAAGAAGTGGGGAAGTGTTTTGCGGTTACCAGGGAGAGGATTCGTCAGATCGAGGCCCAGGCAATACAAAAACTGAAACATCCTTCGCGCATAGATGAGTTACGTGTGTTTTTGACAGACTGATAAACACTCTTGTGTGTGGAGAAGCCTGTCCATCGACGTTATTTGTATTTCTTCCCCTTTTTTTCTTTCCCTGCTTTCTCTGGCGATTTTTGTACGGTGGAGACTCTTTTTTCTTCCGTTTGTTTTCAGCCAAAGGGGTTGGCCATTTATTCACTTTAACTGGGCGTGGGCATGGCTGATATCCTTGATTGGGTGAGTTTGAGTCTGGTTCCAGGCTTGGGGGTGACAGGCCAGCGGCGTCTTGTAGATTGGTTTGATGGTCCTGATGGTGCATTGCTGGCCACGGCCAAGGAACGGTCAAAGGTTGCGGGAATCCGGCCAGAGGCTCTTGCGGGCTTGTCAGATGTCGGTGGTGTGCGGGACAGGGGTGAAAAAGAGCTGGAGCGACTGGCTGGATTAGGGGCGCAAGCCATCTGTCTTGACGACCAGAATTATCCGCCCCTGCTGCGTCAGATTAATGCGCCACCGTTGGTTCTTTATATCCAGGGCAGGAGCGAACTCCTTGCAACCTGTTGTGTGGCGATTGTCGGCTCCAGGGCGGCAACCAGTTATGGTCATCGCATTGCATCTACCCTGGCCCGGGATCTGGCTGCACAAGGGGTGACCGTCGTCTCCGGTCTGGCTCTCGGGATTGATGCCAGCGCCCATGCTGGAGCTTTGTCAGCTCCAGGGGGGACGGTTGCAGTAATGGGCTGCGGGATCGATGTCGTCTATCCCCGGCAGAACCACAGCTTGTATGAACAGATCCGGGAGGGTGGCGTCCTGGTAACTGAATATCCCCTCGGGACCACCCCCGAGGCATTTCGTTTTCCGGCACGTAATCGTATTATTGCCGGGATGAGTTATGGGGTGGTGGTTGTTGAGGCCGCCAGAAAGTCAGGCTCTCTTATTACAGCGGTGCTTGCGCTCGATGAAGGCCGTGATGTTTTTGCTGTGCCCGGTCAGGTTGATTCTTTTAAAAGCGCCGGGGCGCACTGGTTGTTGCAGCAAGGGGCCAAACTGGTGCTTTCAGCCCAGGATATTATTGAGGAACTCCCACTCTGTCCGGGTCTGCTAGGTGAAAAAAAAGCAGGTGATGGGGCAGGGCCGGGAGCGTCAACCCTTGATCCAGAACACCTTGCTTTGCTGGAAAAGATCGAGCCCTATTCCATGAAGCGCGATACGCTGATCGCGTGCTCTGGCCTGAGTCCGGGGCGGGTCGCCGAGTTTCTGCTTCTGCTTGAGCTGGAGGGGTTGGTGGAGATGTTGCCTGGCGATGAGGTGCGCAGGGTCGGGCAGGAAGGGTGAAGAGAGGAGATGAAGCACGTAATAATAGAAGAGGAAGGTATGCAGAAAATTCAATTTGCACCATCGATATTGTCCGCTGATTTCTGCCGGTTGGGAGATGAGATCCGGGCGGTTGATCAGGCGGGGGCGGAGATTATCCATGTNNATAAGGTCCTTGACGTGCATCTGATGATTACGAATGCAGATCAGTATCTTGAGTCGTTTGCCGAGGCCGGCGCCGACTGGATCACCGTGCATGTCGAGTCCTGCCCCCATCTGCATCGGACCGTTTCCCGCATCCGTGAGCTGGGTAAGAAAGCGGGTGTGGTGTTAAATCCCGCCACCCCCCTGGAGACGCTTGATTTTATTCTGGAGGAGGTGGACCTGGTGATGCTCATGAGTGTGAATCCCGGCTTTGGCGGCCAGTCTTTTATCCCGTCCACCCTGCGTAAGATCAGTCAACTGAAGAAACGGATTGACGAGCTCGGCCTTGCGGTCGGCATTGAGATTGATGGTGGCATCAGCCCGCTGACTATCGGTGATGTGGCTGAGGCCGGCGCCAATATTTTCGTTGCTGGTTCAGCGATCTATGGTCAGTCTGATTATCGAGCGGTTATCAAGGAGATGAGGGAGCTGGCAGAGGCGGCAAGCAAGAGGAGAAAGTAGGAGCTAAGCCGCTGTAAACAAATAACATGGCCATTTAATTGTTTACAGCGGCATAAGGAGCCGTAACGAAACGGATAAAAAGTATGGTTATTTCTTAACGGCCCCTTCCAGCGAGGTGAATAATGGAGAGATGGCAGGCATTGACAGATGTTCCCGTGTACCCACATCTTGTAGAGCTGGCTCGTCAGCCTTTTGATCTCACGGCCCCGGGGGCATTAAGCACTGCCAGGATGCAGCAGTATTGCTGTTCGGCAGCAGGTTTCGACCTGCATTATGCTGCTCAGCGGCTGAGCGATGAGGGGCTTGCAGGGCTTCAGGAGCTGGCTGATCAGTGCAGATTGGTGGAACAGTTCCGGCAGATGCGAAGGGGTGCGGTCATGAATCGCATCCATGGTTTTGTCTCGGAAGAGCGTCAGGTCCTGCACACTGCCTGCCGCGATCTTTTTGCTGAAAATCCGCTGGAACCGCTTGCGGCCAGGCAGGCCGGAAGAGAGCTCTCCAGGCTGAAGGGCTTTCTGGAAGAGCTGGATAACGGCACCCTGACCAATGCGCAAGGGCAGCCTTTTGATACCATGATCCACGTGGGGATCGGAGGATCGGATCTCGGGCCGCGTTCTGTCTATGAGGCCCTGCGTGCGTATGAACGACCGGGGAGGAAGGTCTGTTTTATCTCCAATGTTGATCCCGATGACGCCGCTGCCGTGCTGCGCCGGGTCAATCTGGCCACAACGCT
>DCUN01000205.1 GCA_002327225.1 Desulfobulbaceae bacterium UBA2213 | reverse complement strand
TTTTCTTTTGATGATGAATACATGATGATTGGATTCCTGTTCCATGCGGACGTTGACTTTTTCCCAAAAAGTGATCATATAGTTGGAAAAATCATTTATTACCCTGAATCCTCTGTTTCTGCCAAGAAATATTAAGGAACCGTTCTGAAATGAACGGGAATTTCGTTCGTTTCAGAACGGTTTCCTGTGCCGGTCAAAACATCTCACTGTTACAATTATTTTAAAACAACGTCTTTTCTTTTTCTCCAAAGAATTTATATCATGCTCACTCTTGGAATAGAAACTTCATGCGACGATACGGCGGCGGCTGTTCTCAGAGATGACAACACCTTGCTTTCCAGCGTGCTCAGTAGTCAGGATCATATCCACACCCGTTTTGGCGGGGTGGTGCCGGAGCTTGCATCCCGTAAACATCTTGAGTCTATTGTGCCCATCGTCCATGAGGCGCTGGACCGGGCCTGTGTGACGCATAGCGATATTGATCTGATTGCGGTCACCCAGGGGCCCGGTCTGATCGGCTCGCTGCTTGTTGGTTTTAATTACGCCAAGGCCCTCTCCTCTGTCAGCAGAATTCCTTTTGTCGGGGTTGACCATATGGCGGGGCATCTGCTGGCAGTGTTTCTGGAAGAGGATAAGCCTGCATTTCCCTACATTGCCCTCATCGTCTCCGGCGGGACCAGCTCGATCTATCTCGCACGAAGCCAAACTTCTTTTCTGCTCCTGGGCAGAACCCGAGACGATGCCGCAGGTGAAGCCTTTGATAAGGTGGCAAAAATCCTGGGCCTTCCCTATCCAGGCGGCCCACATGTTTCCGCTGAGGCCGGAGCTGGCAACAGTGCTGCCATCAAATTTCCCAGGGCCTGGCTCGGCCGCTCTTTATCCATCCATGGAAGTCACGCTTCATCCATCCCCGGAGCGCGTGACACTTGGCCATCCGGTGCCTGCGCGAGCGGCACTGGGCCATCCATGGCCGTCGAAGAAGACTCGCTTGATTTCAGCTTTTCCGGTCTGAAGACCTCCGTGCTGAATCACTGTAATCAGAGCAGGCAGATGGGGCTTCCCCTGCAAATCCCTGACATCTGCGCCTCATTTCAAGAGGCCATTGTCGATGTCCTGGTAGAGAAGACGATGCTGGCCGCGAGGAAACACAATATCCGGACGATTGTCCTCGGTGGCGGGGTTTCAGCCAATCCACGACTGCGCGAATCCATGCTGAAGCGTTGTCGGCAGGAGGAGAAAGCGTTCTTTGTCCCACGGCCTTCTTTTTGTACGGACAATGGAGCGATGATTGCCCTGGCGGGTTTTTATTACTCGCGGCACTCAGCGCCAGGCTCTTATGATCAGGATGTCTATTCACGGTCTCAACTTTAGAAAATACATGAGCTAATGAATCCGAAGCGAAGTATCAAGTATTTTTATGTGAAATTCATGCGCCTGAAAGGTGATCCCCAATCCTTGGCTATTGGTACTGCCATTGGTGTTTTTCTGGGTATTCTTCCTATCATGCCTTTCCAGACCATTCTTGTCGTTCTGGTCACTGTTGCGACCAGATCCTCAACTATTGCGGCCATATTATCAAGCTTTCTGGCCGCGAATCCTCTTACCTATGTCCCCCAATATTACTTTTCCACCACCATTGGCAATGCCCTGACTCCATATGATCTCACCTGGAGCCGGATAAAAGAGGCGATGGATCTCATGCTTCAGGATCCGGGGTTCTATAAATCATTGATGATTATTGTCGAGCTTGGTTATGAGGCGGTGATTGTCCTTCTGGTTGGTGGGGCGGTTCTGGCGTTTCCCTTTGCTGTCGCCAGTTATTTTCTTTCTCTGCCTCTCTTTATAAAATTAAGAAAGAGACGCGAACAGAAACATCTGCTGAATTGAGAGTGAGGGAAAGCAGATGAATCCGCGACGAAGGACCAGATATTTTTATTTAAAATTCATGCGCCTGAAAGGCGATCCCCAATCTTTGGCCCTTGGCGCTGCCATCGGTGTTTTTATAGGTGTTGTTCCTATTATGCCTCTGCATACCATTTTCATTGTTCTGATCACTCTTATGACCAGAACCTCAACCATCACTGCATTGTTGGCAAGTTTTCTGGTGAGTAATCCACTTACCTTTGTTCCTCAGTATTACCTCTCTACCATAATCGGCAATGTCCTTACCCCGTACGAACTCACATGGAGCCGGATAAAAGAGGCGGTGGACATCCTGCAGCACCATCAGGGATGGTATAAGTCACTGATGGTGCTGGGTGATCTTGGTTATGAAGCGGTGATTGTCCTTGTGGTCGGCGGGGCAGTTATGGCTTTTCCCTGCGCCGTAGGCAGTTACTTTCTGTCCATGCGGTTCTTTCAGCAGATCAGGAAGAGGTATAGTCAGAAACATTTCCTGGATCAAATCAGATACTGAGAGACGAACCTTTGAATCCTGGCATTTCTTTGCAGGAAACTTGTATTATCTGACGGCCGGGGATATAGCGGCGCAACCTGAATTTACTGTCAGTTTCTCTTGTGGCAGAAAAGGCAGCGATATTTAGGGGGGTGGCCCTCAGGAAGGGGAAACACTCCTCCAGGGATGTGACACTCGGTGCAGAACTTTTCCGCCTCTTTTTTCTTCATTTCCTGAAAACGACTGTGGTTCTGGTCTTTTGGCAGTTTTTTTGTGGTTTCTTCCGGGGCGTTGAACAGGAAAAAAAGAATAGCGCCACAGGAGAGGAAAAAGGCGATATTCAGGAGAACGGACTTTGTCTTTCTGTCTGATGCAGGATTCATGATTGAGGGTGTGGCTGCTGAGAAGTTGATAAGTGAAAGGGCGTTATTACTCAAAACACCCTAAGGGTCTGTCCACAAATAACATGAACATCTTAAATTGCCATTTCAAGTTTACTGAATTTTATTATGCCATATCGCAGCCCCAGAGTCATCAACTCTCCGGCAAGGATGTTGAAAGTGGGACTGGAGCTTGTCCAGTCTGTCATACGGCTGTGCAGGCTGTGTTTACGGATCAGGCCTTCCATTACGGCAGGGCTGTGATCAGGATCAATAATGGTGCGTCCAGTCTCTTCACCAGAGATGATGGCCGGATAAATACCCTCACCGGTCAGCCCCGAGGCTAGTCCAGCGGCATCGCCAATCAGAAAAGTTCTGCCAAATCTCCAGCCCTGATAATCATAATTGATATATTCGGCCCTGGCTTGTTCTTTTTCAAGGGAAAAGCCCAGGGTTCCGGCCCAGGAAAGCAGCCCCTTTTTCAAGTCCTGGGCGGACATCACGGTCTTACGAAGTTTGGGGATATAAGCGCCAATGGAAACAGTATCACGGTGAGGGAAGATCCATCCATATCCGTTCCTGAAAAAGTGGGTATTGAGATGCCACTCCATCTTCTGCAACTCACCCTTGGTCTGATAGTTGATGCCGATGCCCATCCTGTTGCTCGAAATCCCCAGATGTCTTCGTACCAGAGAGCTTGATCCGTCTGCCCCAACCAGATAGTTAAAGGTGATCTCCTGCTGTTTCCTGCTTTCTTTCTGCTCAATGATCAGTTTTTGCGCACCAATCCCTCTTACCTGCCAGCCGGTCATGATCCTGGTGCCGGCAGCAAGCGCCTGGTGTGCCATATAGTTCCCGAGTTTTACTCGATTCACTGTGGCGATGATGGGGGCTGGCTCTTCGATGCGCACCTTCTGAAAACGGGTCGTGATATGCTGCACCGGAAAAGACTTTTCGGCAAGATCCTGGGGCACCTTGCTGATCAGGCCGCCCCAGGTGATCCCGCCGGCGCAGACCTTGGCCCCGATTGTTTCATGCCGTTCAATGACCAGGGGCTGGAGGCCGTGCTCAGCAAGAATTCTGGCACAGGCCAGACCGGCAGGGCCGGCGCCTGCAATGACCGTATGAAAATGCATGACTGTTATTTGCTGTCCAGATCCATGGAAACGGACGTTATCCTCGGGGCGAATGAAAGGGATTTGCCTTCTGTTGACTCAGGAGCCGGTCCAGTTGGTTGGCAAAGGCTTGTCGATTTCTCTGGCTCAGTGGCGCCGGACCACCTGTGTTGATGCCGGAATCACGCAGCTCGGTCATGAAGTTTCTGGCTGCGAGCCGTTCGGCGACATTTTCTTGCTCCAGGATCTCACCCCGCTGATTAAGGACCAGACTGCCCTTGCCAACCACCGCCGAGGCCAGGGGGATATCGTCAGTAATAATCAGATCACCAGGCTGCGCCAGCTCAATAATCCGGTCATCCGCTGAATTGAGTCCAGATCTGACCTGCACCTTTTTGATATGGGGGGATTCCGGAACCGTCAGCGGACGATCCGCCACCAGGGTCATCAGGGTTTGTGTCCTTTCCGCGGCCCGGTACAGGATATCCTTGATGATTCCATGACAGGAATCGGCGTCCACCAGAATATGCATTTATAGGGTTCCTGACAAGAGATTTTGGTGGTTGTTGCCCCTGCTACTGAAGGAGAAAGGGGAGGGGGCAATAAATTGGACCTTGACGCAAGTGGTCATGTTTTTCCAGTTAAGTTTATTCACCCGTTGATCCGCTCCTAGCCAAGCACAACTGCTATGCAGATACACGGGAACAATGGTTGGTAATCATAGAGGGTTTTTTCCAAAAGATCACGATGAAAATGAACCAGATGTCCCCACCTCCTTGGGCCTGCCCAGCGTCATCCCGTTTCTGCGGCCTTCCTTCCTTATCAGCTATCCTTGGCCATTCTCCCTGCCCCCTGGGCAACCGTTTAGAAAACATTTTTTTAATAATAAAAAACAGACAACATGGAAGGCTTAAAAAAATCTTGACTACTTTTTTGCAAATGGTTACATGTAACAAGAAAGGAGGGATATACATTATGGCAACACCAATTGCGGAAAGAGTGCAAAAGCGCAGGGCGGCTCTTCGTAAAGCAGGGTTACGACCAATTCAACTTTGGGTACCAGACACCAGACGACCTGAGTTTGCCGATGAATGTCGTCGTCAATCCAAGTTGGCCGCGCAAGCAGACATGGCAGATATTGAGCTGTTAGATTTTATGGATAATGCTTTGGCAGATGTGGAGGGGTGGGTGAAATGAAGCGTGGGGATTTTGTGACTGTGGCTATGCAAGGTGATTTTGGCAAGCCAAGACCAGCGTTGATCCTCCAGCCTGACCGGTTTGATAAACATGCAACCGTGACAATTTTGCCTGTGACGAGCACACTTGTCGATGCACCATTATTTCGTATAACAATTGAACCAAGTATCACAAACGGACTCAATAAGCCTTCCCAGGTGATGGTGGATAAAACCATGACTGTAGTGAAAGAGAAGCTTGGAAAACCCTTTGGCAAAATTGACAAGAATACACTGCTGGAGATAGAGCGTTGTTTGGCTGTATTCCTTGGATTTGCTTGAGCAAAACCAGGGGTTTCAGGGGTTCCAGGCAGGGGTTCCGGGGACATATATCTAACCCTTGGTGTTCTTTTTGGGACCAGGTCTTTGCTGTCTTAAAATCCGCTTTACTGTGATTTCAAGTTTTTCAATAAAAGCATCCTCAATAAAATTAGGAACAGCGACCGTTTATTTTGTTTTTCTTGGCCTACCAACAGGCAATGCGGTCAACCTTCTGCCGACAATGCCTTCAATTGTGCTGATGAAAGCATCACTTCCGAACGCTCGTTAAGCAAAATAACCTCAAGCAACAGCCCTAATTTATGCTCAGTGACAATGGTGTTGTCTTTGGTCTGCAGTTTGTGTTAGACATATCGTTGACATTTACGTCTGTGTATCAGAAAGATTGTGGATACTGTGCTTGTGTGGAATATCTTTATCAAGATAATGCTGTTTACAGGATCGAAAAAAGTCCAGTTAACGGCAACTACACTGACAGCTTGATTTTAAATCCTCACATTCTGCAAAGTTAAAACAAAAAAAAAATCGCTGGCACCTTTTTTATGGATATTCGTGGCGTAATCTTTGACCTTGACGGCACCTTAGTCGATACCCTTGAGGATCTGGCTGATGCCGCTAATGCGACCCTGGCTCATTTCGGCTTTCCCGGCCATTCTTCTGATGCCTATCGCTATTTTGTCGGTGATGGTCTCATGACCCTGATCGAGCGTATTGTCCCGGATAAAAATCGTTCACGGCAAGAAGTTGCCGCCTGCATGGACATCTTTCTGCAATTGTATGGCCAGAGCTGGGATCTGCAGAGCAGGCCGTATGCGGGGGTTGTGGAGATGCTCCAACACTTGCGCCAGGCAGGATTGAAATTAGGGGTCCTTTCCAATAAGCCGCACGCCTTTACCCAGCTCTGCGTTGATCGTTTTTTTGCCGCGGACACCTTTAACTTTGTTTATGGTCAGCGCGAGGGAGTGGCCAAAAAACCTGATCCGGCTGGGGCCCTGGAAATTGCCACCCTGATGCAATTGATGCCTCAGCAGATTCTTTATGTAGGGGATACCGCCACTGACATGCAGACCGGTAACAGGGCAGGGATGTTTACCATGGGTGTCCTCTGGGGATTTCGGGAGCGCCAGGAACTGGAGAAAAATAAGGCCGGAAACATTATCAGCCATCCTTCGGAGATTGTGAATTATGTCAATAATAAGCGCTGATCTTCTTGTTGCCCTGAATTATGCAACGCCGCCAGTAGTAGGGGCCTTTATTGGCTATCTGACCAATAAAGTTGCCATCAAGATGCTCTTTCGGCCTTTGAATCCCTGGCGGGTTTTTGGCATCCGGCTCCCCCTGACTCCAGGGGTTATTCCTTCCAAGCGGGGGGATCTGGCCATCAACATAGGCGAGATGGTGGGGGAACATCTCCTGACCAGCAGGGAGATCGGTCAGGCCCTGGCCAACGAATCGTTTCAGACCCATCTTTACGGATTGATAGAAAACAGGGGCGGCGCCCTTTTACATCGTGATCTTGGGCCGCTGCCAAGTCTTATTCCTAAAGGATATCAGAGCTATTTTGATGTGGCGGTCAAGGCCGTCACCTATCAGGCCCAGGAGGGAATTCATTCCTTTGTGGCCTCTCCTGCCTTTGCGGTTATTGTGGAAACAGCTCTTGAACAGCAGCTAGAACGCATTCTGGTAACCAGTCTCGCAGAGATTTTTCCTGGAAGAGAGCGGGAAGGAGGCTACGCCTTTATCGAGATAAACCTGGCCCGGATGCTGGCAAGTCCAGCCATGGAACAATGGGCCCAGACCTTTGTTCAACAGAAGGTTTACGGGACCCTCAGACAGGAAAAATCCCTTGCTGACATTCTCCCTGAGTCTTTGCAGGAGCTTATTGTCAAGACCATCGAAGAGCAGACTCCGGTATTGCTGGGCAGGTTTGCAATCGTCTTGAGTGAACCTGAAATTCGCGATAAAATCGTTAAAGGAGTCCGGGCGGGAGTGGAGAACTTCATTGCTTCCATGGGGCCCATGGCCGGGATGGTAAAGAGTTTTCTCAGCATGGAGACCGTTGAAAGGAAGGTTCGTGACTATCTGATTGACAAAGAGGAAGAGATTGTCGGTTGGTTGCAGAATGAGGATGTGCAGCAGCGGGTGTCAACCGTCCTGCGGGAAAGAAGCCAGGCTTTTCTGGCCACCCCACTGGTCAGGATGGTGGGCGAAGGTCAGGGGAGGGCGGGCGTCGCCGGCGCCAGGGACGGTGTAGAAGCGACCGACGGCCAGGAACTGTTGAATGCTGCGGGAACGAGTGCCAGTGAAGGAACGACTGAGGATCAAGGGGATAAGATAGAGCGGTTCTGTTCGCAGTTGAGTCTTCAACTAACGGCCTTTCTCCGTGAGCCGGAAATGACCTCGGCCGTAGCCTCTATGATCCGGGATAATCTGGAAACCCATATAGAAGGCGGCGGATTATCTCTTGGTGAGGCATTATGGGATCTTCTGGGGGATACTGGAATGCGGAAGGGCAAGGCCTGGATCAAAGCGGAGCTCCTGTCTGTTCTGCGTTCAGGAGAAACCAGAAAAAGTCTGAATTTCATGACTCAATCCCTGCTGCATGAGCTTCTTGGTCGTCCTATCGGACGTCTCTCCGCCCTGCTTCCAGCCGGGGTGCGGGATGGTCTCTATCAATCGATTCAGAACATGGCCTCTGACATGTTGGCGCTCGAAGTGCCGGGCCTGGTGGCTTCCCTGAATCTCAAACAGATCGTCAAAGAAAAAGTGGACTCTCTGGACTTGATGCGCCTTGAGAGGCTGCTCCTCTCAATCATGGAAGAACAGTTCAAGTATATCAATCTCTTTGGCGCCTTTCTCGGTTTTCTGATCGGTTGCCTGAATGTGCTGTTGTTGACTGCCTTTTAGTGCCTTACAGCTCATTTTCTTGTTTTTTCACAAGAAAATGAGCTGCNNCTTATCCCGTTCATTGGGGTTAGGTGCATCGCCGGTATTTCCAGGCCAATGGGTGTGGGAAGGTCGATCTATAAATTGAGGAATACCTTGGCGGTCCATAAAAATATAAAGACACCGAGAACATCGATCGAGGTGGTAACAAAGGGGCCGGTCGCCACTGCTGCGTCAATATCAAAACGCTTGAGAACCAGAGGGATAAAGGCTCCCATCATTGCCGCCATGGACATGGAAAAAAAGATAGATATCCCGACCACCACGCCCAGAAGTTTGGGTTCGGTGTAGCCGAAATAGGCAAAGACCCCAAGTAAGATCCCGTAAATCACCCCAAGGATCAGTCCAACCCGCATTTCCTTGAAGATAATCTTGAAAAATTGATCCATATGGACCCGACCGGTGGCAATGCCGCGCACAATAATAGTCGATGACTGGGTGGCTATATTCCCACCCATTCCAAGAATAATAGGAATAAAAGAGGCGAGTGCCAGGACCTGATTCAGTTCCTGGGTAAAGGAGTGGATGACAAAAATACCTAACACCCCGCCCAGCCAGGTGGCCAGAAGCCAGGGCGCCCTGATCATGGCATTGGCTGAAGTCGATTTTAACAGGATCTCCCGATCCTTACCGGCACCAGCCATCTGCAGGAAATCCTCGGTAGCCTCTTCTCGAATAACATCAATGATATCATCGACTGTGACGATACCGACCAGGGTATAACTTGAGTCAACCACCGGCACTGCCAGGATGTTATACTGGGAGACCATGTGGGCAACCTCTTCCTGGTCGGTGTCGGTGCTGACGGATATCACATTGGATTTCATGATATTTTTCAGGAGACGGTGGGGTGGATGCATGAGCAGTTCGCGCAAGGAGACTACTCCGGCCAGTTTTCCCTCGCCGTGGGTGATGTAGAGATAAAAGACCATCTCCTTTTCTTCGCTGCGTTTCTGGACCTTGGCAATGGCTTCTCCCACGCTTAACTCTTCATCCAGATGCATGTAGTCAGTCGACATCAGACCGCCGGCAGTCTGCGGGTCGTACTGGAGGAGTTCATCAACCTCCTCCCGGTCTTCCTTGTTCATGTGCTTGCGGATGTTATCGGCTACCTCTTCCGGCAGGGCCGCAATCAGATCAACTGCGTCATCAGTAGGCATCTTGCTGATCACACCGGCCATAAATTCATTGGACAGGTCTTCAACCAGAGAGAGCATGATGGACTTGTCAAGCTCGCTTAAAAATTCACCTATAAGGCTTATCTGAGCGACAATCGGAAAAACGTCGTTTCGTTCTTCTTTGGAAAGATGGCGGAAAACCCATGCCATATCGGCAGGATGGGTTTTGGAGATCAATTTTAACAGATGGGCAGTGGCCTTGCGCCGATTAAGGCGCTGGACCATATCCAGGATAACCATTCCCTCATTGCCAATGAGTTCTCTTTTTGTCGTTTCTTCCATGTTGTTACCAATATGCAATATATTCAGATCGTGTCAGGTCTGGTTCGCTCGCTGTTGACAGGAGGGCACCCTGCAGAATACTAGAGGTTTAGAGCAGGTTTTAACCTTGAATTATCCAACAGAGCAGAAGTCCGACGGTCATGGCTACAAACCCCATAGTCCGAAGTTGCTCCGGACGCATTTCGCTGATTTTTTTCAACCAGGCCTGCATGGATTCCGGTGCAGCTACATAGGGAAGACCTTCAAAAATCAACACCATGCCAATAAGTAAAATAAATAATTTCATAGTATTCTGGTATCATATTTACCGTTATCTTTCAAGAAATAGAAAGGAGCTTGCGGTTCGCACCCGTTGAATTCCAAAGTGATTTCTTATTGATTAGGAGAACCCTGTTGTTACCCTTGACATCATTTCTTTCTTTCATGTTATGATCGTTTTGTATAGAATGTAGTCTAACCCCGATGAACGGGATAAGTGACTTTCGCAGATTATTTTCTTGAAAAAAAACAAGAAAATAATCTGTAAGTCACTAACGAGAAGCTTATAAAAGATAAATGAGACATGTATATGTCATGGACATTTTCTCTTGGTCTTTACATTGCTGATCTATCAAAAAAAATTTGCAAGGAAAGAGAGTCTTGAATCCCAGAACCGCCAAAATAACCACGCAATTTTCTCCGATCAAAGTCCTTATCGTCGATGATTCCTGGGTCTTCCGCAAGATTTTGCGGGACATCTTCAAAAGAATGCAACATATTCAAGTCGTGGATGATGCGGCTAATGGTATTGAAGCCCTTGAGCAGATTATCATATCCCGGCCTGATGTTCTCATTCTGGATATGGAAATGCCGCTCATGGATGGGATAACAACCTTGCAACATCTGATGATTCATACTCCAACTCCGACCATCATCTTTTCCAGTTTAAGCGAGGATGGAACAGCCAGGTCTTTTGACGCGCTCAAGTATGGCGCTGTTGATTTTGTGGACAAAGCCTCATTTTTCAAGGGGAATGATATGGCTGCTGATAATGAGTTGATAATAAAGAAAGTGATCCAGGCATCAACCATTTCCGTAAAATCTATTGATCCAATGCAGTCTGGAGTCTGCAAAGGTGAGGCTGGCACCACTCATCATCTTGTTTTTTGTGAAGACTGTGGAACCAGGAATGTAGTAGATACGCAAGCTCGCTCAATGAGTGGAAGTGTGCAATGCAGTCACTGTGGCGATGAAGTGAAATTAAGTGCCAACGAGAGATTCCGCCGTTTTTCTCATGTCATGGTGATGGGTGCGGGCGAGGGTGGATATGTCAACCTCCTGCAGATAATTCCCTCTCTTAGTCCTGAAATGGGTGGGACAGTGATTGTTATCATTCATGATACCCCGGAGAAAGTCTCATCTTTTGTAAAGTACCTTGCTTCAATCAGCAGTATAAAAGTGGTACGTGGTCAGGATGGCCTGGCAGTGGAGGGTGGTTCCTGTTATATATTCCCGGGTACGGAACGTGTGATTTTCTCGCCGCATAGCGGTCATTATGTCCTTCGGATAACAAATGACCCGGGATTCTTGAAACAAGGAGCGATTAATACGACCTTGACGTCATTGGCGCCAATTTTAAAGGAACGGCTGACGGGAATAATTCTTTCCGGGTCTGAAAATGACGGTATAAAAGGAATTGAAGTAATTCGTAATCACAATGGCACAGGTGTTTCCCTGGATGTCTCCCGCTGTTTTTGTAAGGATATGAATGCAAAGCTTATCCGTAAATTCCCGGAAACGTTGATTGCCGATGAACAAGCAATTGTTGAACTGATAGAGACCTTGGATCGCCAAAACAGGAAGCAGGTGGTAATGGCATAGTGTCTGTCAGCTTTTATTCTACTTTATAAAAAAGGTATCCCATGGAAAGAAACGATTTTTCTGATCGCAGAAAATGTTTACGTACACCACTTGACCTGGAAGTAGAGGTAAGTCAAGTCCTCTCAGAAGACCCGCAGCTGGTTGAAAATATTCTCTGCTGTAAATGTCGGGATATAAGTGGTGCCGGGATTTCTTTTTATTCAATGAACTCGTATCCGGTGCAATCTATTTTGAGGCTCCATATCCCTCTTGAGGATCTCCATATCAAAGTTATGGGGAAGGTGATGTGGGGTAAAAAACTACCCACAGCTCCTACCTATGTGACTGGTGTCCAATTTCTCAATATCTACGAAGAGGATTTTCAGACTCTTTGTTCCTATGTCAGGACAAAGTGTTTATGAGCTGGATGCGATTGAATTTGCTCGAATAAACTATTTTTTTCCATTAAGGAGTGGCTGCTGTTGTAGGGCTCCTTGTCTGACCATGCGCTTTATCGCTGATCTTCATATCCACTCACTCTATTCACGGGCTGCCAGCAAGAATTCCCATCTCCGTTCTCTGGCGGCCTGGGCCAGGATAAAAGGTGTACATCTCCTGGGGACAGGAGATTTTACTCATCCATTATGGTTCCGTGAACTCGAGGAGACACTCAAACCCGCTGAACCTGGTTTTTTTCAGTTGAAAGAGGGGCTGCCACCCGACTTTCCCTTAGCCTTGCATTTTGGGTCATCATTACAGTCTCTTTCCACCCGCTTTGTCCTGAGTGCTGAGATAAGTTCCATTTATAAACGTCATGGCAAGGTCAGGAAAGTGCATAACCTGATCTTTGTCCCTGATTTTGCCTCGGCGGAACGTATCAATAAAACCCTGGCCGCTATCGGTAATCTTGCAGCGGATGGCAGGCCAATCCTCGGACTTGATTCGCGGGATCTCCTGGAAATAGTCCTGGAGAAAGCACCTGGAGGGTTCCTTGTCCCAGCCCATATCTGGACGCCCTGGTTTTCCATGTTTGGCTCAAGGTCGGGATTTGACTCCCTTGAAGAGTGTTTTGGCGATCTCTCGTCTCATATCTTTGCTCTCGAGACAGGCCTCTCTTCTGATCCGGCAATGAATCGGCTCGTTTCCGCCCTTGACAGTTTCACTCTGATCTCGAACTCTGATTGTCACTCTCCAGGAAAACTGGGCCGTGAGGCCACTATTTTTGATACCACATTTGATTTTTTTGCCATGAAAGCTGCCTTGCAAGCCCCCTGCGATGCAAGCGGGCATCGCCATCTGGCAGCGACCATAGAATTTTACCCGGAAGAAGGGAAATATCACCATGATGGTCATCGTCTTTGCGGTTTCTGCTGTGATCCTTATAAAAGCCGGGAGTTACACAATCTGTGCCCTGTCTGTGGTAAACCCATGACCATAGGCGTCCTCTCCAGGGTCCTTGATCTGGCTGACAGGCAGGCCCCTATGTTTCCTCCGGGCTGTCCTGATGTGTACAGCCTGATTCCTCTCCAGGAAATTCTGGCCGAACTTCTGGGGGTAGGTCCTGGAACAAAGAGGGGTATGAATACGTATCTGCAACTCATTCAACAGTTTGGCCCAGAGTTGACAATCCTTATCGAAACACCGCTCGCCGAGTTGTCATCAGCGGATGTACCCCTGTTAGCCGAGGCCATTGGTCGAATCAGACAGAATAAGGTGCTGAGGAAAGCAGGTTTTGATGGCGAATTTGGTTCAATTAAGGTTTATAAGGAAAGCAAAGGTCGGTTGCAGGGTAAGATCTAAAAGGAAAGCTCTCTGCAGTATAAAACATGCATCCGGTCTACTGATATTACTTGGAATCTTTACGACTCCTGCAAGCAGAGGAGTTTCGTTCAAAATATCGCGAGGAGTATATGCACTTATTTGAGACAGACGAGGGGGACAGGTGGGTTTGTATTTCCTGTGGTCAGGAACAGGCCAAGTTGATTGAGGAAAGGAATTGGGAGTACATATTTGACAAGGATAATCCCATGTTGCGCTGTAGTTTCTGTGGCCAGGGAGATTATGAGATAGAAGATTAGGAGCCGTTAATAACACCAAAATGGAATAATTGTTTTTGAATGACGGCTTAGGAGATTAGCCCCAGCCTCTTCTTTCTGCTGAAATTGAGCAGAAAGAAGAGGCTGGACTTTTTTTGTTCTCTTTTTCAGTTGGTTTTTGAGCTCTCCAGAGGTTCTGTAATGCTTACCGCGATCCAGTGTGGATCCCACCATTCAACAGGGTTGACAAATATCCCATTTATCAGCATGGAAAAGTGCAAGTGGTCACCTCCAGCCATCCCGGTCGTTCCTGACAGGCCAAGGACTGTATTCTGGTCGACAAGACTGTCGACAGTAACATTGATCTGGGAGAGATGGGAGTAGAGGCTGAAGACTCCCTGGCCGTGATCCAGCACAACCATCTCGCCATAAATCCCATGGTATCCGGTAAAGATTACCTTGCCGGCCTCGGCTGCCCTGATTTCAGCCCGTTGGGTTGAGGCGATATCAACTCCGAGGTGAACCTGCTCATCGACGGGTTGTCCCTGGTAGTCATAGGTGCGGTGATCTGCAAAACCGGCGCGCGGACTACCGGCCATTCGCTGAAAGGCTCCCTTCCACAACCGGCCTGACTCTGGTTGTTTGCACAGGTCCTGAATCTTCTTGTTGTTCATGTCCCGAAGATTTCGATTGGTGTACAAATATTTTTCTATCATATCTCCCTTCATTTCCGGGTAATGTTCTTCAAATTCAGGAATTTTTGCAGCAAGGAAACCATCGCTGATGGTGATACGGTCACGTTTCTGGTTTGCTTTTTTATAGACACTGGAAAACCCGATAGAGGTAGTATTACCGGCAGGGTCTTCAGCTAGTATCCTGGGATCCACGATAGCCGTAGCGTCATAGGGCAGAGCCAGGAATGCGATATAGGTGCGTTCGCGGCCATCGCTTACCGGGAAGCCTGGATGGAAGTTGCCGTTGATCTGGGCACCGTGGTGGACAACGTCTTCTGTCGTCTGATAGATAACAATGCCTGCACCGCCTTGTTTCAAGTAGCGGGTGGCATGAAGGAGATTGATTTTAGGCGCCTTGGTATCAATAATAATATTTTTGGCGAGACGGGTCAGATTGCCCTGAAAGAGCCCCCAGAACGAATAATCTCGCACCTCAAGAGTGATTTCCGCCGGGCCGTCTTTTAAACCAAGCTTTTTGAGGTCAAGAACTTGTTTTTCTTTAACCTCGGTCGGGCCTGCCTTTCCCATATACCCCTGCCTGGGGTACTCAGTAAAGAGGAGTTCTTTCCCCTGGTTTTCCTGATTGATTGTGATACGGATACTGCGCAATCCGCTTTTCCTGTCTGACAGGGTAAGGTCGAGCGTGGTGTCTGCCCCGAGATATTCGGGAATCTCACCCATGGAGATGACGGGCTTTTCTTGTTCAAAAATTGTCAGTGCCCCGAAGACCGAGGCAGCCAACAATGCTACAAAAAGCAGGATGAGTAATGGTTGCAGTACATTTCTGTTTTTACTATGCTTGTTAAGTCGTGGTTCTAGCATGAAAATATTTGCTCCTCTTTTTTTGCTTAATATATTTCGTTCAAGATTTTTTTATCAGAAAAATTTTTCTCGTAAGAGGATTAATTCTGCCCGGAGATCTCATATTTTTCGATATGTAAATTATTAGCCGGTACGACAGACAGTCGTTTATTGATAGTACGCTCAAGTTGCAGAATAACATGCTCTTCTTCTTTCAACAACATCTCAGCAATCCTGGGATGGACTACAAGGGTGATCGTGTCTCCTTTATACTTGAGCGAATCCCTTGATATCTTGCGAAAAATCTCATAACAGATCGTCCTGCGGGACTTGAGGCTGCCTTCACCGGCGCAATAGTGGCAAGGCTCGCAAAGAAGTTGTTTGAGGTTTTCACAACTCCGCTTGCGAGTCATCTGGACCAGACCAAACTCAGTCAGTTTGAGAATATTGATCCTGCTTTTATCTTTTTTAACTGCCTCTTTAAAGGAGGTAAACAACTCCTCGCGATGCAGATCATCCTCCATGTCAATAAAATCAATGATAATAATGCCGCCGATATTGCGTAAACGCAGCTGATAGGCAATCTCTTTAACCGCCTCCATGTTGGTCTTGAAAATGGTCTCTTCAAGATCATTTTTTCCTACAAAACGACCGGTATTGACATCGATAACAGAGAGGGCCTCTGTCGTTTCGATAATAATATATCCCCCAGAGCGTAGCCAGACCTTCTTTTCGGTGACCCGGCCGATCTCCATTTCTATGCCATGGGCCTCAAAAAGGGGGGCTTTTTCCTGATAAAAGTTGATACGATGTCGGAGATCAGGGGCAAAGATTTTAATAAAATGCAACAATTTCTCATAGGTTTCCTTGTCGTCAACCACCAGGGTGTTCACATCTGCCGTGAACAGATCCCGCACTGAGCGAAAGGTGATATCAAGGTCTTCGTAGACAAGGGAGGGGGCGGGGGCGTTCGAAATAATATCCTGAACTTCATCCCACAGATGCAGCAGAAATTCCATATCTGCCTCCAGCTCTTCCATGTCGGCAAATTCGGCAATAGTACGGACGATGAAGCCGGTGCCGGCAGGACGTAGTTTTTCAATACGTTCCCGCAGGGTCTGACGAATTGTCTCATTCTCAATCTTTCTGGAAATTCCAATATGGTCAGTGAGGGGCATAAAAACAAGATTACGGCAGGGCAGGGTGATATGGCAGGTCAGACGGGCTCCTTTGGTGCCGATGGGATCCTTACCCACCTGGACCGTAATCTCCTGTCCCTCTCGCAACAGATCTTCAATGTTCATTCCAGAAACCCGGCGAATCTCATTGTCAGAGAAAGAGGGGGTAAAATTATATTTCCCGCAGAGTTGATGTTCGTGGCCGAGCAGTTTCTGTTCAAGCTCGGCCATGGAAATATAGACATCATCCACATACAAAAATCCTGTCCTCTCCAGGCCGATATCGATAAATGCCGCCTGCATGCCTGGCAGTACACGCACAACCCGACCTCTGTAAATATTGCCGACCATTCCTTTTTCTGACGGGCGATGGACATGGAACTCGACGAGGTGACCGTTTTCGACAAGGGCAATCCTTGTTTCATAACTTGCTGAATTTATGAGTATTTCTGAGCTCATTATATAAAGAGGGAGAAGAGATTAAAAGGTAAGATAAAAACCTTATAGGTGTGAGAGCGATTGATAAACTTTTAATTATACAGTATTTCAGTGAGAAAAAGCCACTTCCTTTTGTGTAGGTTTCAAATTCTTACCCAGTGATTTTGTATTCAAATGGCCAAAGTTTCTGTTATTATTCCAACATACAATCGAGAAAAATGTATAAAACGGGCCATACGCTCCGTTTTAGGCCAGACTGTTGCCTGTTCTGAGATCCTTGTTGTTGATGACGGATCCCTGGATCAGACCGCCGCACTTGTCTGTTCTCTGCGTGAAAACAGTGAGATCCCCATCCGTTATTTTTACCAGGATAACAGGGGACCAGCCGCTGCAAGGAATCTTGGTATTCAACAGGCGCAATTCGACTTGGTCGCCTTTCTTGATTCTGACGACCATTGGCGTAAGGACAAATTAGCCCTGCAGTTCAAGGCTATGGAAGATGATCCAGGTTTTCTTGTATCTCATACCAGGGAAAAATGGTTAAGGCAGGGGATACATCTGAATCAGAAAAAAAAGCATATCCCGCGACATGGTGATATCTTCAGTCACTGCCTGCAGCTTTGTGCCGTTGGCATGTCCACGGTCATGGCAAGAAAAGAGGTATTTGAAAAGGCAGGTCTCTTTGCCCCGGAATTTCGTTGTTGTGAAGATTATGATTTCTGGCTGCGCGTAAGCTCCAGGTATCCATTTCTTCTGGTTGACAAGCCGCTGACCATCAAGGAAGGAGGACGGGAGGATCAAGTTTCTTTTCAATATCGTGTTGGTATGGACAAACTGCGTATCCATGCGATTACCCGCCTCCTTGAGAGTGAGGTCTTGACCGGGAAGCAGTATGAACTCGCATTGCGTGCATTGGAACAGAAATGTCAGGTCTATGGCCATGGCTGTATCAAACATGGCAAGGGTGAGGAAGGAAGAGAGTATTTTAATGTATACAAGAGGTATCAACGAGGAAGCTGATGTCACAGGTGCAATCGTGGGGCGATCCGTCGCTTTTTGTCAAACAGATCCATGTCGAAGAATCCTGTCTGGATCTTCCTTACACCAGAAAAATTCTGGAGCGGGCCCGTCTGCCCTATACGATTGTTCCCGATTGTCAGGATCTGGAAGTGGTTCCCGGAGAATATCCGGAAAATCTTACAGCCGGTAAACAACATCTGCTCCTCTGCCGCAACAGGGGCCATTTTTTTAAACCCTGTCCCGCCACCCGCGAGTATCGCTGCTGTGAATATCAGGTCTTGAACATTGGCATGAATTGTCCTATGGACTGTGTTTACTGCATCCTGCAGGCCTATCTGAACAAGCCATGGCTCACTTTTTTTGTCAATGTCGACGATATGCTGGCAGAGATGACTTCGGCCTTTACTGCTGAGCCTGACCGTTTTTTTCGGATCGGCACAGGCGAATTTACCGACTCCCTGGCCCTTGACCGGCTTACGCACCTCAGTAAAACCCTGGTAAGCTTCATGGCCGGACAGCAACAGGCCGTGCTGGAGCTTAAAACCAAGAGCGCGGTTGTTCATAATCTGGAAGGGCTCGATCACAAAGGTCGCACCGTTGTTGCCTGGTCCCTGAACAGCACCCCCATCATGGCCAGGGAGGAGATCCGGGCTGCAACCCTCGAGCAACGGTTGGCCGCCGCCAGGCAGTGCGCACAATGGGGATATAAGCTGGCCTTTCATTTTGATCCTATAATCGAACATCAGGGCTGGCGGCAAGGCTACGAAGAGACTATCAGTCGTCTCTTCAATACGGTGCCTGTTGATAGCATCGCCTGGATCTCCATGGGAGCCCTGCGGTATCTGCCTGCTCTTAAAAATATCGGGATCAGGCGTTTCCCTCAGTCCCGGATCTATTGTCAGGAATTCATCGAAGGCCTTGACGGCAAGAGCCGTTATTTCCGTTCCCATCGGGTAGAGTTATATCAACACGTCTATCAGCTGTTGAAAAGCAGGGCACATGCCAG
>DCUN01000075.1:2281-4243 GCA_002327225.1 Desulfobulbaceae bacterium UBA2213 | reverse complement strand
AAGTTCCAGGTTCGCCCCCTGATCAAGGTGATCGAGGAGCAGATCCTGCCCTGGCGGGAGAAGATTGACTGGGGCTACTTCATCCCCTACATGGTTTCCGGAGTTCTCAACCAGCATCCCAGAGAGGCCATGGCCTGCATGGAATCAGAGAGAAAAAATCAGGTTACCGAATTCTATGACCAGATGACCAGCCTCGCTTCCGGCGTATAGATTTTTTGAAAAACGCGTTTTGCAAAAGGCAGCCCTATTGATGGGGCTGCCTTTTTTGTTTTGCTCAAGGAAAAAAAGCAATTGCGAAAACAGAAATCAATGAGTACCTCTTTTTGAGTCTTTCTGTGTTATTTCTTTGAATGTAGTTGTAATATTATCCTCTATGCTGGAGAACGAATATGAAGAATGCCGCCCCGTTTTTGTACACCGCCAATGAACTCTTTGACTGGTTGAGCGCCTCTCCTGATTTTGTCCTTCTTGATGTCCGTAATGACAAGGATTTTACCAATTTCAACGTTGAGGCCCCGACCTTTTTTCCTTACATCAATATCCCCTATTTTAATTTTATGGAGGACGCCCATGGAAGCATTAATTTGGTGCCGAAAGGGCAGAAAATTCGGATTGTCTGCGCCAAGGAGGGATCGGCAAAATATGTGGCGGATCTGCTCTGTGAGCATGGTTTTAGTGATGTCGGCTATCTGCAGCAGGGGATTGTGAGTTGGGGCAATGTCCTTGCACCCAAAAAGATCAGTAGTGACGATGAAAAATATACCTTGTATCAGTGTGTCCGACCGGGGAAGGCCTCGTGCAGTTATCTGCTGATCTCTAAGGATGAGGCCATGGTCTTTGATCCTTCCCGGAATGTTGAGGTCTATAAGGCCATGGCCAAGCAGCATGGCAGCAAGATCATCCGCTCCTTTGAGACCCACCGGCAGGCTGATTATATCTCCGGCAGCATGCAGCTGGCCCTGGAGAAGGGGTGCAAGGTGCTGGCGAGCAAGCTTGATTTTACCGGCGCGACCTTTCCCTATGAACCGGTGGTCGACGGAGCGATCTGTACCTTTTCCAAAAAAGGGCCGGAGGTGAAGGTTCTGCATACGCCGGGGCATACCATGGGCAGCACCTGTTATCTCATTGACAACAAGTATCTTCTCAGCGGTGATACCATCTTTATCAGTACCGCCGGCCGTCCTGACCTCGGTGGGCGCTGGGCGGAGTGGGCCAGGGAACTGTATCTGACGCTCATGCTGCGCCTGCGGGATATTCCTGATAATGTCCAGGTTCTGCCAGGTCATTATACCTCCTGGAACGAGGCCAATGATGAACATATCTTCAAGGAGAGTCTTGGGAATTTGCGAAAATCTGTGGTGGCCTTTCGTCTGGCCAATGAAAAGAAGTTTGCTGCGTTCATTGAGGAGAATATGCGGCCGCAACCTCCTGTTTACGGGGAGATTCGCAAGGTCAATATCGGTTTTCTTCAGGTGAGTGAGGAAGAGGCCGATGTCATGGATCTGGGCAAGAATGAGTGTGGGGCCAGTAATTACGGTAAGGTGGGTGTCAGTGCCGGCGGGCAACAGGGTGATCGGAGGAAAGCGACCTGAACGTTCTTATTTTACAGCCAGGAACAGTTCGCCGAAAGCTGAGTGGTGATTGTCCATGAAGATATTGATTCTTTGTACCGGAAACAGCTGTCGCAGCCAGATGGCGCATGGATTTCTGCAATCCTTTGATCCTCGCCTCCATGTTGCTTCAGCAGGTACACAACCTGCTGATCGGGTCAATGTTCAGGCGGTTGCGGTAATGAAAGAAGCAGGGGGAGACATCAGTCACCATTTTCCTGTCCATGTCAACCAGTATCTGGGAGAGGAGTGGGACTTTGTTATCACTGTCTGCGACGGTGCTCATGAATCCTGTCCTGCCTTTATCGGCAAGGTAAGATCCCGTCTTCATCTGGGCTTTGATGATCCCTCG
>DCUN01000075.1:0-2244 GCA_002327225.1 Desulfobulbaceae bacterium UBA2213 | reverse complement strand
CTGCTCTCTCTGTTATCGCCATCACCGGTATCGATACCGATATCGGCAAGACGGTGGCCACCGGCCTTCTCGGCCGCTATCTGCTGGAGCAGGGGAAACGGGTTATAACCCAGAAGCCGGTTCAGACCGGTTGCTGTGGTCTCGCTGAGGATATCCTGGTTCATCGGTCCCTGATGGGCCAGGAGCTCCAGCCAGAGGATCACCAGGGGGTGACCTGTTCCTATGTCTTTGCCAAAGCGTGCTCTCCGCACCTTGCAGCCTCACTTGCCGGGCAGAAGATTGATCCTGCAGTCATTCGTCAAGCCACACGTACCCTTGCCGCGCGTTATGAACGGGTACTGCTGGAAGGGGCAGGAGGTCTGCAGGTTCCTTTAACTGAAGAACTCACCTTTCTTGATTATCTGGAGCAGGAGGGCTGGCCTCTGATTGTGGTCAGCTCACCCCGTCTGGGGTCGATCAATCATACTCTCTCTGTCCTTGAACTGGCCCGCAACCGGGGCCTGAGCGTGCTGGGGATCCTCTATAACCGTTTTCAGGAAACAGATCCGGTAGTGGCTGAGGATTCCGCCCGGGTTTTTTCAAGGTATCTGCGGCATTATGGCCATCAGGATTGTGTCATCGACCTGTTCGCGGTGGAGGAGTACAGCCAACAGAAACGAAAGCTGGATTTCAGCCCCTTGTTTCGGGGAAATCCTTGAAGCATTCTCGCCAGAATTTTTGTTCAGGCGCCATTTGAAAAGAGGAAAAAATGATACATTTGCCAAAGAAGATCTGTCTGAGTTGCCGGAATTTTAGTCTGCAGGAGACAACAACGGGTCTCTGCAAGGTGGTCAAGGGGCTTGCGACCTATCCTGTGAAGGCAATCGAGGAGAGCTGCGATCAGTGGCGGGACTGCGGTCAGCAGTACTTTATCCGTACCGGTTGGATCAAGGGACGGCTGGCCAGGGAGAAGGGGCTCGATGGCACGTTAGGGACAGGAATTATTACCTAGGTTTTTAATTATCAGCTATGCGTTGATTGCATGAAAGCAGCACGCATGGTGTGAAAATAAGGCATGAAATGGGAACAGAAATTGAGCGAAAATTCCTGCTGACAGGGGATGAGTGGCGAACCATGGCCGCGGGTGTTGTTTATTGTCAGGGCTATCTTTGTCTGGAAAAAGACTCCACGGTCCGGGTGCGGATAGCAGGTGATAAGGCCTTTCTGACCATCAAAGGGAAAAGTTCCGGCATCAGCCGGATGGAGTATGAATATCCCATTCCGCTGGAAGACGCCAGGGTCATGCTGGCAGAACTTTGCGCCCGGCCGATCATTGAAAAAAAGAGGTACAGGATCACCTTCCAGGGATTTGTCTGGGAGGTGGATGAGTTTTCTGGTGAAAACGAGGGTCTTCTGGTAGCCGAGATCGAGCTTGAAGAAGAGGGACAGGAGTTTGAAAAGCCCTCCTGGATCGGGGAAGAGGTCAGTTCTGATCGTCGTTATGCCAACGCGAATCTTGTGAGAAATCCATATTCCACATGGAAGCAGTGCTCGTCATCTCGATGAAATTATCATAGAGATGACGAGCTGCAGCGTCCTCAGACAGCCTCGGTACTCAACCAATGGCAGGATTCAGTGTATAATGGATCGTCTGTCAGCCGAGAAACTTGCGGATGTGAGCGGCCTCAATGAGATCCCTCTGCAAACTCACATTGTCTTTATTTTTGATGGCCTTGATGATTCTTGAGGTGATCACCTGATGCGCCTCATTGACTTCATAGGAGCCCCAATCAAGCCTGAGAGATTCCTTTACTTCCTCAGGGAGGATGGTGAGGACATCTTTATTATAAAAAGACATTGCCGCCTGGATGTCAAAAAGAAAATTCACGTGCATGTCTTCCATGCAGCGCAGATCCTCGTTGGTCATGCATTTTAAACCCAGAATCTCGGGCGGCAGGCCAATGGAGTAGCAGGCGGCGCAGAAGCTGATTACCCGCGGCAGAGAGGTGGCGCCGATATTGCGGGCGTAGCCGAAGAGGCCGACATGGAGCTTGCGCATTCTTCTCCGGGGAACAAAGGCGGCCACCTGATTGATCAGGGGAGCAAGATGTTCGACGGTCCGCCGGTACTCTTCAGAGACCTTGTCGACGATTTCCAGGCACCTTCGCTCGTCGATTTCCACCCGTGTCGATGTTGTTGACTCTTTCAGTTTGTTGATGGCAGCCACCACCGTCGGCCCGGGATGATCATACTTGAAGGCGGACT
>DCUN01000017.1 GCA_002327225.1 Desulfobulbaceae bacterium UBA2213 | reverse complement strand
TCATGACCGAACAATTCGCTTTCAATGAGGTTTGAGGGCAGTGCGGCACAGTTCACCTTGACCAGGGCCCGCTTGTGGCGCAGGCTCAAACCGTGAATAGCCCGGGCGGCCAGCTCTTTACCGGTTCCCGTCTCACCAAGAATCAATACGGTGGTATCGCTTGCGGCAATCTGCTCAATTTTATAGAGCACGTATTTGAGCCCGTCACTTTGACCGATAATTTTCTCATGATTGCAGGCCAGCTTGATTTCTTCTTGCAGATAGGCCCGCTCCGCTTCCAGTTGCCGTTGCAGCTTTTCTACTTCGGCAAGGGCGGTTTCAGCTGCCTGTTTTCTTGTTTCCGCCTCTATCCTGGCCTGGACAAGTTCGAAGGTGCGCGTCTGAACAAGCTCCTCAAGATCTCTTTTCTGCTCTTCCCGCGCCGTCACATCCTCAATGGCCAAAAGGATCAGAGGGGTCTGGCTCGGTATTGTGTGAATCCGTCTGGCGTTTACATGGAGTATCTTGCGGCCGACGGTCTCAAAGGTATGTTCCACTTCAAAGTCATTGCATTCGGCATGTTCAGGAAGGATCTCTTCAAGCAATCTTCGAAGCTCCGGGATATTCCATTGGTGGTGGCCAATATCATACATCAACATCCCCTCTGTCTCTTCTGGCTTGATTGCAAAGGTCTGATAAAAGGAACAATTGGCCTTTACCACTTGCAATTCAGCATCAAGCACCACCAAAGGTTCACGGACCGAACCCAAGATGTTGTCAAAGACTTCCGCACAGGTCTGCACCCTTGAGGCATCGCCCGCAGATTTCTTGGTGTTACTCTCCACTTTCATCATGCCACCTCAACTGTTCATCGGAAAGACATACGCTGAAGGCTCAATCGACGTGTAAACAAGTTAAAAAGAACACAACAAGCACAACTGATTTTATATCATGTTTTTTTTATTGAGTTACAAGAAAATAAGAAAAGGATCTTCAACAGAAAAATGGGAAAATTGAGACTCTTCTCCAGAAATCGTCCCGAGAGCTGAGGCCCGACATCTCTCAGCCAGACAGCAAGCTTGCGCCCTAAACCTTTCGCTTGCCACCTCCCCGCCGACCCTCCTCTTTTTTCGACATAACAAGTCAAGGGGAACCGCACAATATCAGTGGATGAATCACATATCCTCTCCCCTCCAGCAATACCAAACAGACCGGAAAAAGAGTCATATTTGACCACCGGTGAAATATGACCATTTCCATGCGGCCGTTGCTGACAGCCATCCCAATCCTTTCCCAGCTATTTATTCCCAAAAAACAAGACAATGGGTGATGCAACGCTGACATCTGGAACCTGGCACGGAGATTGCTTAAATCAAAAGGAGGCGCATGAGCAGAAACAATCCTGTCGTGGCACCCCATCCAACTCAGGTAAAAAAAACACCCTAAAAAAGTACTTTTAGGGAACTAAAAAAAAAACACCCAAATAAGGAGTAAAAAAACCATGCAAAAAAAAACGTATCGTTTGTCCCTGATCGTGGCTATGGCCTCTCTGTTTTTATGCAATGCCCCTCTGTTCGCCTCCGAGACTGATGACCGGATCGAATCATCGGCGCAACAATCGTATGTCTTCAAGACCTACCTCAAGGACGATAACATTAAAGTCGAGTCCAAGGATGGCGCTGCCACCTTGACCGGGACTGTTTCCGGTGAAGCTCACAAATCATTGGCCCAGGAGACTGTTGCCAGCCTGCCCGGAGTTACCAGCGTGGACAACAAGCTGGAAGATGATGGTGAAGTTCCAGCTGTGTATACCGATGCGTGGCTCGTGGCCAAAGTGAAGGCCACCTTTTTGTTCCATCGGAACTTGAGCGCCAGCGAGACTGAGGTCATTGCAGACAATGGTACCGTCACCTTGCGCGGCGAGGCTTCCAGTAGAGCCCAGAAGGATCTCGCCACCGAATACGCCAAGGATGTGGAAGGCGTCAAGGCCGTTCAAAATGAGATGACAGTGGCAGCTGCCGCCATCGAACCAGGGACAAAATCGATGGGTCAGAAGATAGGTGCCATGGGCGAAGCAATTGATGACGCGTCAATCACCGCCCTGGTCAAGACGTCCTTGCTCTATCATCGTTCGACCAGTGGTTTCAAAACCAGTGTCAAAACCAAAGATGGCGTGGTCACGTTGGATGGCAAGGCCAAGAACGCGGCTGAAAAGGATCTCGCCACCAAATTCGTGAGCGACGTTCGAGGTGTAAAGGGCGTGACCAACAACATGACCGTCGAGGAAGCTCAAATCAAGGAAACAAAAACCCCGAAGAAGGCTGCCATCGAAGGTTGTTGATTGACAGACAACACCATGAGCGTCGAGGGGAATTGGCTTCAGCCGACCTAAACGAGCGGCTGAAGCCAATCGATTCTGGATTTTACAACATTTTTAAGCGGAGGATGAATCATGTCACTTGGAACAATTTTGTTAATAATTCTAATATTGGCGCTTTTGGGGATAATCCCGATCTGGCCGCATAGCCGATCATGGGGCTATGGACCCAGCGGTGGGGTCGGGCTGATAGTGCTTATCATTGTCATCCTGCTTTTATTGGGCAGACTCTAGCCATGTCTTGAAAACGATCACCAATTGCCCGCGACAACGCTGAGTTTGATCGACTTAAGCTCCAAATCAGAAAAGGCTGGCGCTGGTTGAAGGGTCGACGAAAACAGGCAGAGAACCGAGAGGCAGGAGCACCGCTTTACGGCAAAGAATAAATTTAAGGAGAGGATACAAACATGACAAGAATACACGACAGTTCCAATACAATGAGTCAGGAAATGCAGAACATCATGGATCATGCCCATGCGCTCGTGGACGCTACGGCCGGAGAAGTGGATGAACGGATCAAGTCAGCCAGAACCGCACTGAAGGAACGTCTGGCATCAGCCAAGGGCGACTACGGCCAGCTTGAAGCCCAACTTATGGACAAGGCCCAGGCCGCTGACGAGTTCATCCATGCAAAACCATACTATGCTATTGGCGGCACCTTCATCGGTGGCCTGCTCTTGGGCTGGTTCATGTCCAGGAAATAGCATGGACAGACTGCCGCTGATCATTTCCGGATTCACTGGGGCTGCCGGCCGCTACGGCGGGCTAGCCTCCCAAATCCTCCAGGATCGTTTGGAGCTTCTGGCCTTGGAGCTGCGCGAGGCCAAGATCCGTTTGGTTCAGGCCTTGCTCCTGGCCTGTATGGGCGTGGTCTTCTCCCTGCTCGGGCTCCTGTTGCTGGTTATGGCCTGTCTCTACATCCTGCCGCCTGAATGGCGGCTTTATGGAATCGCCGGCGCAGCAGTGGCCAGCATGCTGGTAGGGACGGCAGTTTTTGTCGTCCTCTGTCGGCACCTGGGACGAAAACCGCTGGCCTTTGCCCAGAGCCTGGCTGAACTGAAAAAGGACACGACATGTTTCTCGACCAAGAACTGAAAAACATCCACGAGGCCAAGAACCGCCTGGTCATATGTTGTGACCTGCGCCGCCGCCTGGTCCATCTCGAGGTCCAGGACCTCTGGTTCGGGGTACGCCGCACGTTTTCGAATCTGACCTTGGGATTGGCCGTTGCCGAGCAGATTCTCCGTTTTCTGCGTGAGCGCAAAGATCGACGCCGCTAGTTATCTGGTTGGGGAGACAGGGGGGGGCATGGCAGTCATCATCCTGAGATATTTACCCTGATGTGGGGACAAAAGAATCTGACCCAGGGCCCGGGAGAATATGCTCGCGGAAAGCAGGAGAGGCCAAGGGGAGATAAAACAGTGATATACAGAGGAGCAAATAGAATGAAAAAGGTACTTTGGGGAATATTGTTTTTGGAATTGGTCATGGTATCTCCTGTGCCAACAATGGCAGAGGTAAATGTAGGCATTAACATTGGCATTCCTCTGCCTCCAGCCATCGTCTTTGTCTCACCACCGGAGCTGATCGTGCTGCCTGAGACCTATGTGTACGTTGCCCCTGACGTAGGTGTCGACATCTTCTTTTACGATGGTTGGTGGTGGCGTCCGTGGGAAGGACGTTGGTATCGCTCGCACAACTATAATTCAGGTTGGAGCCACTATAGCAACGTGCCATCTTTTTATAGAGGGATACCCTCAGACTGGAGGAATGACTATAGGGAGCATCATTGGAAAGGGCATCGATGGGATCACCAACGAATACCTCACCAGGAGGTGCAACGGAACTGGAAGGGCTGGAAAGAAAACAAGCATTGGGAAAAGAAAGAACATTGGGGCGTCAAGGAGTTGCAGCCACAGCAGTCCCGGCCACAGCTAAACGATGTCAAGCCGGAACAGTCAGAACAGAAGGCAGGCCCACAATCCAGAAAGACGATTGAACCAAAGCACTCAGAGCAGCAAAAGGGAAACCATAAAAAAGAGAACAGAGAGAAAAAAGGCAAATAGAAGTCAGGGTCGGAGAATCAAAGATGCAGCAGAATTTCATAAATCAAATGGACAATAGAACGGTAGGGTCAAATGAAAACAAACACAATTCTTGCCATCTTGCTTATTGCTATCGGGATCGTGGCCTTTGGATATCAAGGGATCACCTACACAACCAGAGAAAATGTCGTTGATCTCGGTCCACTGAAAATGACGGCGGAGACAAAGAAAACACTTCCGTTGCCGCCGATCGTTGGAGCCATTGCTCTCGTGGGCGGCATCGTGCTCCTGGTCGCGGGAAAGAAAAAATGACTGAAGAGCTCAGCCAGCCTAGTTTTTGAAAGAATTGCAGAGGCTGCGCTCACTGATCAGGACACGTTGAACACTGCGCTCCTTCAGATCCGGGACCTTAAATAGACTGATGGTGAAATGCTGTTCAAACAATCGGAGCCACCTCTGACGATTGATAAGTGAGGCATGCAAAAATCAAATGATAATCTTCATCAGAACAATCATAAACGTGCTGCCGGAAAAGCAGAAAGAGGTTTTGCAAACGCTTCTTTCCTTGATTGAGCCGTCAGAAAAGGAGAAAGGCTGTCTGAACTATGGCGTCTTCAATGATGTCGAAGACAAGAATGTTTTCAACGTGATTTCTGAATGGGAAAATCGCCAGCACCTGGATCATCACATAAACTCCAACAGATTCAGTGTCTTGCTTGGAACAAAGAGCCTCTTATGCAAGCCATTGAAAATTCAAATCTTGACAGTTGCAGATTGTGAAGGACTAAAGACTGTCAATTCCGTAAGAAAGAAAAAAATCTTGCCCAATTAATGGGGGAAAAGCCCTGCTGTCATTTTTTTCAACCTACATCAGGCAACAGACTTAAATTAAGTCTGTTTATACACAACTGCATGACTTATCAACTCAATTTTGAGTACAAATATTACAAAGAGGCAATGATTTTATGAAAAAACCTTCCTTCTCTCAATGTGCTTTCTTGCTACTACAACAGCATGGAGCCAGCAAAGTTTTGCCGCAAGGCAAGTAGCCGTCGGCATTTTCCCTATTCCGTTGAGTGCGGATGGTATGCTGGAAGGCGTCGACATGCAAGGTAATGCTGGCACAGGGACCTTGATCGTTGGCACCGTAGGCGGTCCGCAAACGGATATCTTTTCAAACAACAATCCTATTGGAACTGTTCCCGGACTGGCTGTCTCCACCGATGCCTCCAGTCTGTCAAACATCACGTTCAATAGCAGCTCGACCGTATTTGGAGACATCGGGACTCCGACTTCATTTTTTCTCGACATCGCCGCCGGTCTCAATGATACAACAGTGAATTTCCTCGGGTCGGTCAACGCTTCCAGATTGAACCTCACCCAGACTGGTACTGTGAACTTCAACACCGGCTCAACGAACACCACGGCCATGAATCTTGCTGGTGATGGCACGATCAGTCTGGCACCAAACACGACAGTCATAGGCGCTCTCACCACGGATGCTGCAAATACGGGTACCTTAAAGCTTGGCGGTTTTAGTGTCTTAGATGGCGCAGTGGGCGGCGCAACTGGACTTAGGGCCATCAATGTTGTCGGGGGTAGTAATCTCGCCGGGGTCAGATCAACCATCACTGGCGCGGTGGATGCGTATTCCTTTTCTCTGGGGACCAATACCTTGAATATCGACGGTGCCCTTACGCTCCACACTGACGGGGTGATCAATACGACCCTGGCCAGCCCGACTGTTTACGGTCACATCGTCCCAGTGGGAACCACAAACCTTGGGGAAAGGCTTACCGTCAATGCGCTTGTCCCCTCGACAGCTTACATCCCCGTTGGAACCGAGTTCAATATCATCCAACCTCAAACCGGCGGCACCGGTGGAGATGTTGTCACCGTAACAATGCAGGCTCCCACCAATCCGCTATACACCTTCTCCAGCGCTGCTAGTGTCGCTGGTCAGGTAAAAATAACAACGACCGGCATACCGATGACGGAAGCGATAGCTCCTCCTCCAGCAAATCCTCCTGCAGCTCCCGGCACACCGATAGCCGCTAGGGTAGTGCCAGTCCTGCTGGGGACTACGGTCACTCCTGATCTTTATCCCGTCCTGGCCGCAATCAACGCTCACTCCGACCGATCAGGGGTCGTCAATGCAGTTGCACAGCTGGCCCCTTCGACTTCTGGTCTAGCGGCACCGCTGGTGACCTTCCAGGGATCCCGACAGTTTCAGGACCTGTGGTCGTCTCGCCTTAACATATGCAGCGATGCCAGCCGCTACGATACAGAGACTTCGCCCTGTCAGGAGAACGACCCGCAGAGCGGCTGGTGGCTGAAAGGCTCTGGCTATTTGGGCGAACAAGATGCCGAGAAAGCTTTAGGCGGGTATGACTCCAGAATTCTCGGGACGATGATCGGTTATGACACACCTCTTGCACCTAACACTCGTGTAGGCTTGGGCGCAGGCTATGCCCGAAGCTCAATAGAGGGAAAGACCTTCGACACCAGGATCGATGCCGATTCCTACCGGGCGACGGCCTACATCGGTCATGAAAATGGTCCGTGGTTCGCCAACGGCAGTGCGTCAATCGGCTGGAATGAATATTCAGGCAGGCGACACATTCTGTTTACCGGGGTCGACCGTACGGCGGATGCCGACTATGATGGACAGGACTATACTGCTTTTGTGAATACCGGGTATCGCCTTCCCGTTCAAAAATTCACGATCACGCCGCTTGCTTCACTTCAATACTCCCATATTGATCTCGATGGGTACACGGAAACAGGCGCTGGTGATATCAACCTGAATGTGGATTCCCAGGACTACAACTTCCTCGAGTCCGGTCTGGGAGTAAAGGTGGAGCATGGCTTCAACTATAGCAATAAGATGACCCTTGTTCCCGATGTCCATTTCAAATGGCTGCATGAACTCTACAATCCAACACTGCAAAATACCGCATCATTCGTCGCAGGTTCCCCGTCGTTTACGACTTCAGAACTTCGGACCCCTGACAATACGTACAATGTCGGCGTAGGCTTCACACTCCTCTCCTGCGCCTGCGCCGGGACAACGTGGTCGCTTGAAGGTGCCTACGACCATGACTGGGGGAATGACGGTTACGCCGCTGATCGCTTGACGGCAAAGTTTGCCATTAATTTTTAGGACCCAGCCGGAGCGAGAATCTCCATTAGCATGACATTGACGGGTGGCACTTTTAAAAATCAGAAAATATACCCCCGAACTTGTTGCTACCTGTTATTATAAAAAGGTATGAGGTAGCCCGGCTATCACCTTTTTATGGTACGCTCTTCTCGATGTAGTGGTTCAGACCTAAGCTGCCAGTTACTGATTTTTCAGTAGCTGGCAGCTTCCATTCAAGCTGTCAATTTTTCCATCTCCAGACCTCTCCATCGGAGTGCACCTCCACTGCACATTTCCCCCTGATCTATCTTTTATGCTCTCAGCCATGCTTTGATAAAG
>DCUN01000029.1 GCA_002327225.1 Desulfobulbaceae bacterium UBA2213 | reverse complement strand
TAAGTAGAGTCAGGCCCGAAGAGCATAGGTCCTCTTTATTTTTTTGTCTGACACGCAGTGGGCGTCTCGTCCTTGGTGGCCAGAAAGGCGGCCAGGGCCTCCTGATCCTGTTGCCCCTGGGACAGGGTAATGAGCTCGCGCCGGAGCAGGGCCAGCGCCTGCTGCTGCAGCGGGCTTTTGTTGCCGGTCAGCCGGTAATACATCCATAACCCCTGACGCTTCCCTTCGACCCAGCCGGCATGGCGCAGTGCGGCCAGATGGCGCGATACCGTGGATTGCGGCAGGTCAAGTACGGCCATGAGGTCGCAGACGCAATGTTCCCCGTCTGTGAGCAGGGCAATAATCCGCAGGCGGACTGGTTCGGACAGGGCCTTGAAAAGGTGTGCTGTTGTCTTCATAAAATCTATGTATTCGCATAAGCGGATATTGTCAAGATCATACTGTAGCCAAGGCTATAACATCGGTATTCTGAAGATGGCAAAGGCGATGATGGTAAAATCAACCACTGTCTGGATAAACTTGCCACAGGAGAACAACCGCCTCGGTGCTCTCTGTTGCTGCTTGCAGGGTGGTAGCAGAGGCTGAAGAGGACGCTTTATCCCTGTATTTTACGGATCGCCTTGTGCCGCGAATCAAGGTCTCCGTCACCTGTCCCGTAAAACCGGACATCGCCATCACGGCCTTCGTTGGCCAGGGCAATATCAATGGAATACCTTCCTACTATATACGAATGTCAGATTCGATCTAAGCTTCTACAGATAAGGGAACTGGAAATTGTCAAAATACCATTAATTCCCTACAACTGATCCTTGCCCTACAACTACAACAAAACGGTAAATTTGTAATTTCCGAATCCCTAAGCAAAAATTTGCAACAAACCAGGCAGGTGAAGCCTGCTGACGGTACCATCAATTGTATTGACGCCCAAATTCCATACAGGTCACATTTTTTCCAAATCCCAGAACCAGAATTTTTTCCCCTGCTGGAATCTCAGAGGACTCCATAAGATGCACAGCCATCACTGCGGCAACCGCAGAGGCTGAGGCAAATTCTCCAGTAAATTCCCGGTAAGGGATGACAGGGATGGTGAGCCCTGATTTCTTCAGAAAGCTGTCCAGCTGGGCCTGCCCTTGCTTTGCTTCAGCAGCCGGGATGCCGGCCAGAATCATTCTACAATTTTTTTGCAGGGTCTCTTTGCCGCCCGATGCTGTAATCAGCTCATCAATAACCGTAGTGGTCTTTTTTTGAAAAAAGGTAAGCTGCAGCGAGAGTTTTCCCGGCATGGCCTGGCGGCAGAGATACAAGCATCCTCCTCCGTCGGCAAGGGGGGTGGCTGGATCGATGGAAGGATCGAAAAGTGGCGAAAACTGGGTGTGGGCTTCATCAGCGGCCAGAACAAAGGCGGAATTTGAACTGTCATCTCTGTCCAGGAAAGTGTCTGCAGCGAGCAGGGCCTGTTCAAAAGAATAATCGCCACCGCTGCTGGTAATATTGGCCCCTGTTGCCTCGTGCATAATGGCTATCTGTCCTGCCGCACTGTTGTGTACTGAGCCTACAAAGTCAATGGGGCTGGGAAACTGTTCCTGGCTTTGTTGCAATTTGTCCAGAAAATCATAGGTCTCGGAGAGGGATCCCCAGCCACTTCCCATAAAAACGCAATGCGGGGGATGGTCAAGGCCGGAATCCTTGCGGGCAGCATCAGCCAGGGCCAGGGCGATTCTGCAAAAGCGCTTGAGTCTTCGCACTTTCCGTACCGGAAGGTGCTCTGAAATAGTCTCCAGGTCAATGACCCCGGCCATTGTCTTCCTGTGGGAAAACCTCTCCATGCTTGGTTGCGTGTGTCCTGCTCCAGTGATACACGCCTTGCCAAGGAGAGTCAGGCATCTGCTTTGGATTGCAGGTGCAGGAGAAGAAAAGAGGTCAGGCTGAGCAAGGACAAGACAAGCGTTATTGCCGCCAAAGCCAAACGAGTTGGAGAGTACCGTTGAGATGGGCAGGTCGACAGGCTGCAGGATCGGTGTCATCTGGCATTCGGGGTCAGGTTGCCGATATCCGGTGTTGGCCGGTACGAGCCCCTTTTGCAGGCAGATTGCGGCAATCGCTGCCTCTATCGCCCCTGATGCGGCCAGCCCGTGTCCTGTTGCCCCCTTGATTGATGAAAGTGGAGGCGGCTGTGGGAAGAGTGAGCGTACTGCTTTGGATTCAGCACGATCATTCTCCTGGGTACCGGTGCCGTGCAGATTGATATAGTCTATATCCTCTGCCCTGAGGGCCGCATCATCCAGGGCCGCCTGCATGGCCCTGCCTGCCCCTTTTCCTTCGGGATGGGGAGCAGCCGGGTGATAGGCGTCACAGGAGAGGCCCGCTCCGAGCACTTGTCCCAGAGGGTTTTTGGGTCTGATGGTGGTGAGCAGCAGCAGGGCCGCACCTTCACCCACTGACATTCCCAGGCGGTTTTGGTCAAAGGGCCGGCTGCCTTCAGGATCAACGAGCTGCAGGGAGTGAAAACCAAAATAGGTCAAATGACAGAGAGAGTCTGCGCCTCCCGCAAGAACCCACTCCGCTTTTCCCGATTGCAGCATTTTCAGGGCCAGGCTGATGGCGACAGCCCCGGAGGAGCAGGCTGTGGAAACGGTGAGGGCGCTTCCGGTGCAATGAACCTCTCTGGCCACCGCCTCGGCAACAGTCGACAGGCCGTGGTAGCAATACCTTTTCGGATCATGTTCCTCCTCTGCCAGCAGCTGTTCAGTGGTGAGGATGCCGCCGGTGGTGGTGCCGAGGATGACCGCATCCGGTGGGTGCGCGCATCCCTTCATGGCCTGCCGGGCGGCCGCAAGAGAGAGTGTGTGCGTCCTGGGAAGAGTGGAGTTGGGGAGATCGCTTACCTGGGCCGCCGGCAGAGGAGAAGAATGTTGAAGCGGAAAGAGGCTCAGCGGACGAATGGCGGATCTGTTCTCACGCAGGGCCAGCTCCGTGGCAGCGAGCCCACTGCCCAACGGGCTGATGATCCCCGCCCCGGCAATATAGACGTTTTTGCCGGTCAAGAAGAGGAGGCGGGAGAGGAAACGCCGGGAGAATGAGCGCGAATATAGTCGGCAAGTGCTGTCAGCGTGGAAAAGACCTTTTCGCCGATATCCTTGTTGTTAATGACAATGCCGTACTCTTTTTCAACCATGACCACCATCTCAAGCACGTCAATGGAGTCAATGCCGAGCTCACCACCTACCAGTTGCGCGTTTTCGTCAATATCTTCAGGGCGCACATCGGTCAGATTGAGAATCTCAATCAGTCTGCTTTTCAGTTTTTCTGTGAATTCATCCATAATGAGTGTGTCGTTTTTTTTATCAAGGTTCATGGCGGCTTTACCGGGTCGGTGAACAGCCTGTAAGCATAGATTCTGTTTTTTTTTTGACGTAAAGATGACTGAGTAATATCAGAACTATAGTATAATTGCCATACGAATTTGTCATCTGGTCTGGCAAATAAAGCGAACATGTAGACTGTGGTGATAGCATGGTGATGATTGCTGAGCCGTGTGGTGATGAAATCGTGGCCAAGGCCGTTCCTGCAATGAGATCGGGTGCATTCATGAAATATCCGGGTTGGAATAATCGAAGAAGGATTGCGGCTTGAAAAATCGTCTGGTGTATGGTCAAGTTTCGTCGTCGAAACCCTTGTGTTGCTGTTCTTGATCACTAGACCAACATTATCAAACTCTTTTATTATAAATCCTGAAAGGACTGCTCATGGTTGCTCTGCACATCGATATTATCCGTCAACTTGCCGATTCAGCACTCATTTTTAAACGTGGGGAGTTCCTGCAGAAAAATGGAGCGTTTCGTCGTATCCGGGAACAAAGCGACAATGGCCGCTATGTCTACGAAGTTGATGGGAATTATGGTAATTATCGGACTGAAGTAGCGTTGAACGGCACCGTCACCGCTCAGTGTGATTGTCCATATCCCGGGCCCGGTTGCAAACATATTGTGGCGATATTGCTTGAGTTACTCGCTCAGCAGAGCAATACGGAAGATCAGTCGAGTGATGATGACGACCGGCAAACGCCATACCTTTCCGCCGAGGAGATCAGACAGCAGGCNNTGAAAGGTGACCACCTGGTAACGACAGCAAAGGGACGGCAATATCAGGTAACTCTTCATAATCCTGCGGCGGGTGTTGGTCACTGTTCCTGTCCTGATTTTTATTCAAACAAATTGTCAACTTGTAAGCATCTGATTTTTCTAAGTTCTTTTCTTGAGACCCAGAAGAATTTTGCCAAGCGTATCGACCGGGAGACCTTCCCTTATATAGATATCTTCTGGGACAGTGTTGCCGGCAAACCACGGCTTTTTCATGAGCGGGACAGCGCCGACAATGGCGAAGAACTCACTGGCCTGCTGACGGAAATCTTTGATGAACACAATCTTTTTCGTAAAGACAATGTTGCCGATTTTATTCCCTATCTGCAGAAGCTGGAGCGGTATAAACAGGTTCGTGTCCAGGATCCTGTCATGCGCAA
>DCUN01000033.1:21441-25214 GCA_002327225.1 Desulfobulbaceae bacterium UBA2213 | reverse complement strand
CCGTTGAATATACCTTTACCGACAGCGACGACGTTTATCTGGATCCGAGCAGCAGCAACGTCACCATCACTGATGTGACCCAGACAGGAGTTGGCGGCAAGTTTGAGGGGCTGACCTACAGTGAAGAACCTGCAACGGTTGCCATCACCGATGATACGGACGTTGTGACAGCGACCTTGAGTGCAGACGTTTCATCAATCCCTGAGATCGGAGGAAGCATCATCTATACCGTCACCTTAAATGGCGGTCCTGGTGCAATTGACCCGGATACTGACTTAACCTTCAACCTTGCCAATGGTGAACAGGTTACCATCGCTGCCGGCTTTACCAGCGGCTCGGTAACTCATACCTACAGCGATGCCGAGATCACTAACCAGGCTAACATCAGCAACAGCATCACGGGAGTCGCCTCAGGTGGGTTCGAGTATGAAAATCTCGTAACCGCCGGCACCACTTTGGTAGATGTAAACTACATCCCGGTAATCACCAATCTGACTCCCGAGGCTGAAGGAGGCGATGTAATTGTTGATGAAGACGACTTGTTGGCATCACGCGGAGCAGGTGAATCTGATGGTTCTGATTCCGACAAGGAATCTACCACGGCGGAAGGTACTTTCACGATTACAGCGCCGGATGGAGTTGGTGATCTGTCGATTGATGGACATGCGATCATTACCAATGGCACCTTTAATGCCACCACTTTCACAACCACGATGGGCAACACCTTCTCTGCCACCGCTTACAATTCAGCAACGGGTGAAATCACCTACACCTACACCCTTAATGATAACGAAGTTCATCCGAATGCAAATGGCGAGAACAGCATTTTTGAAAATCTTACCGTGAGCTTGACCGATACAGATGGCGACAACACTACGACGACCTTAAGTGTACAAATCGTTGACGATGTACCGACCGCGAATATGGATACGGATAAGACCATCGAGGGCGGCACGGTAAGCGGCAATGTGCTGAGCAATGATATCAACGGCGCGGATACCGGCATGACCGTGACCACGGCAGGGACGATCGCCGGCACTTACGGCACCCTGACCTTGAACGCCGACGGCACTTTCAGCTATACGGCCAACGCTTCGGTACCTGCCGACAGCCAGGATGTGTTCAACTACACGATGAAGGACGCGGATGGCGATATCTCATCCTCCACGTTGACCATCAGCTTTACCGGCGACAACAACGCGCCTACCGCTGGCACAGTAAATGTCACCCTTGATGACGAAGGCTTGGCAGGCGGCATTCCTGGCGGGACTGGCGATGTGGCTGGCGAGGCAATTGTCCAGTCTGGCACACTCCCCCATAACTTTGGCGCGGATGGGGCTGGCAGCATTGATTTTGCTTCAATGCACAATACGACCGGCACTGTCGGTACCGAAACAGTAACCTATAGCTGGGCTAACAACACGCTGACTGCGACTGGTCAGCGCGGTGATCTGTTCACGGTTGAAGTAACTAGTCCGACCACCGGCGCCTACACAGTCACCTTGCTCGACAATGTGCTGCACTCGGCTGGCGACAACGAGAACGATGCCTTAGCGGCGTTGACCTATAGGGTAACAGATTCTGACGGTAGCATCGCCATGGGAACGTTCAATCTGACGATTAATGACGACATGCCGACACTCGCAATCAATGATCTCAGTGTGGACCGTTTTGCGGCCACATATTATGGCTCCGGTGTGTTCTTGGCCGGAGCGGATGGGGCACCGGTTCAACCCTACACGTTGACTTGGAACGGCAAACCTTCAGAATACACTTTCACGCAAACGCCTGGCACCTCAGAGTGGAAATCTACTTTTGTCGATGCTAATAACGTTACCCAGACCTTCTTCACAGTGACCATGAAGCCCGACGGGAATTACGACTTCCAACTAAACACAGCACTGCCTACACTGGAGAAATCAAGCGGTTCCTTGTTCAGCGGCATCACCGGCGGCTCAAATCTTTCCAGTTTTACATTCGGGGTAGAGAAGTTCAGCGGTGCTTTCTCGCTGGTGTTGACTGCGTCGGACAACAAGGTTGGCGAAGACACCTTGACGATTTCTGCCACAGAACTGGGTATCAACGGCAACTCTATTCAAGAGCAATTCGGTGAAACCCTTAAAATCGATGTGATCCAACAACCGGGTTTTACTACGGCCTCTTTGACATCGTTGACTATAGGTCTTGCCACTACTGCAGGTTTAAAGGCTGGTGATGCCTTCTTGATTACCGTACATAGCGAGGCGGGGGGCAGCACGCCTCAATCTATGATATATGATGGTTCTGGCTTCTTGAATGTTCAGATCCCAACCAGTTTAGGAGTCGTTGATTATGTAACGTTGACACCCACCACCAGTAATATGAATTTCAAGATCACAGGGATGAGCGTAGAATACACTCAACCCATCGATCCTTCCGATATGAATTTGCAGTTCACGGCGACCGGTGTTGATAATGATGGTGATACAATATCCGACAGCTTTAACGTAAACCTGATTTCGGGTACCTCGGGCGATGATACCTTATTGACGGGTGAAACTAACGACACAGTATCTGGCGGAGCTGGCAACGATATCATCAACACCGGTGATGGTAATGACACACTGATCGGCGGAGCTGGCAACGATACCCTTACCGGCGGAGCTGGAGCCGACACCTTCAAATGGTCGCTGGGTGACGAAGGGACCCCCGGCACCGTTGATCACATTACCGACTTTTACCTTGCCCCGGTAGCAAGCGGCGGTGATGCGCTTGACCTTGGTGATCTGTTGATTGGCGAGCATGCCAATGCAAAGAGCCTTGTTTCGTATCTGAACTTCAGCGAAGGGACTGGGAGTGATGCCGGAAAGGCTGTTATTACCATCATTGATGTGGATGGAGCAGGACCCGGCACGAGCGGTCAGGCGATAATCCTTGACAATGTCAGCTATGCTGAACTGCAGGTGTACGCTGGAAACTCGAGTGCCAATGCCGACATCATCACCGCGCTACTCGATAACGGCAACCTCAAAACCGACATCTAACCAAGGCAGTTTCCATTAAAAAAACGGTCTGGCGGAAATCATCCCGCCAGACCGCTCATTTTTACGGGCTGTACCTCTCGAGAATAGCCAGCTACAAGGAGCAAGTAAACCATGGTGTATGTAAAACGCGGCCTTGATGGTCACATTATGGCTGTCAGCTGGGAAGAGCAGCCGGATGGATGGGAATCCTTGCCTCTGGATGCCCCGGAACTGATTGCTTTCACCTCTGTCCTTGCTAGCGGACAAGAGAAGCTGGCCACCACCGACCTGGATCTGGTTCGGGTTCTGGAGGATTTCATTGATCTGCTATTAGAACGTGACCTGATCCGTTTTACAGATTTTCCCGAGGCGGCCCAGAAAAAGCTTCTGGCCCGACGCTCCATACGCTCTTCCATTCGCAGTCTCCAATTGCTGGATGAAAATGAAGGAGCGGGGTTGCTGTAGAGGATAGGGGGCCAATTGGATTGTATGATCTGAAGGGAAGAGAGAAGGGGCTTCGTGACAACACGCCCCTTCTCTCTTTATCTAGAAGTGTGACCTGGCCAAGGGAAAATGGCGGTAGAACATGACAGGCGTTACACCTCGTTTCTGCCGTTAGATTGTCAAGGGATTGGGGTGATATCTTCTTCCGCTTTTCTAATCTCTGGACGAGCGGCTTTTTTTCTGCTTCAAAGAGGACACTCAATCCTTCGGCACGCATCCTGTTTAACACATCCCGCCAGCGTGAAAGCCGGGCCGAGGCGCTGGCCG
>DCUN01000033.1:0-21298 GCA_002327225.1 Desulfobulbaceae bacterium UBA2213 | reverse complement strand
GGCCTTGACATAGGTCAGGCGCAGTTTCTCGCCAGGTACACCCAGGAGCTTGAGGGTGGCATACTTGGCAATAGCGAAGTCTTCGCAGTCGCCCTGGCCGCGGCTCAGGGTTTCCAAAGGGGTGGCCCAATAGTCTGGTTGCTGCCAGATTGTGGTATCGTTGCCGAAGCGTACTTTAAGGTTGATGAATTCGTTGACCGCCCGGAGCTGATCTCCTTCAGGGAGCGTGTCTGTCTTGGTCATAAATTGCCGCCACTCGATTATTGCCCTCCGCCCCTCCATGCCGAAGCGCTGTCCGGCCAGTTGGGACATGAGGTCGAAATCCGGGGCCGCTGCTACCAGACCTGCCAGAAGGACAAGGCCCGTTATGAAAAATCCGGTCCGCAACAGGGGTAATCCGAAGGGTTGCTTTTTCATTGCGACTGTCGGCATGGGTACGGTATTCCGCAGGGCGAAGGAAGAAAAAATATTTCGTAGTCGGTGACAACATCTTTTCCTGAGGTGCAGCCACTTCTCAAACCTTACAACATGCTCCACCCCTCCCGCAAGATGTATCGAAACGCACATCCTGGCAAGAGAACGGTAAATCGTCTCTTCACCTCGGCCGGAGAGCTGATTTTTCCTCTCAACACACTGTGAATTTGAACATTCTGAACCTTATTCCTGAACAATATACCTTGACTTTTACAAATCAACATGAGATCTCTTAAGCGAAGGTGGTATGTTTGGATGGTCTCGTAAAAAAATAGATTATCTGCTAACAGTATGATTCTTCATGCAAAAGATGTTTTTTTCCTGTTGACGTGGCGCCAGCGTTCATGGTATGTTTTTTTCTATTATTCTAAGTGTTTGTCTGGATGTTGCAAATCTCATATTCCCAGACATGCGCCACCTGGGGAGTATCCGGCTCTTTGCAGCCACTATTGTCAAGTTTCTCAATAATCTCAAGAGTCATCACTTGTTCCCCGGTAAATCCACGGGGGTTGCCTTAAGGAACATACAAGCAAAGAGGAGATATTATGCGTGGCAAATTGATCAGATTGATCTTTTTATTCTTATTGGTGGCCAGTCCGGCCCATGCGGAGGAGCCCACAACCCTTGCGGATGTTGTCCGGAAAGCTATTACTGAAAATCCTGAGGTTCAGGCGACCTGGTATGCATTTCTCTCTTCAACCGACGAGCAGGATGTGGCTCAGGGTGGCTTTTTCCCTCGCGTTGATCTCAGCACGGGAACCGGATGGGAGCGTTGGTCCCAGGACAATCGAGCGAACGAAGATTTCACCCGCAGTAACGTAACGCTTTCTCTCAGCCAGATGGTCTATGACGGCTTTGCAACCAGGAATGAAGTGAACCGGCTGGGATACGCCAAGCTGGTCCGCTATTATGAAGTGCTGAACGCTTCCGAGCAGGTGGGGCTTGAGGCCATGCGGGCCTATCTTGATGTCTTGCGCTACCGTGAGTTACGAACGCTGGCGACAGATAATTACAGTCAGCATCAGAATGTTTTCAGTAAAATTCAAGAACGGGTCAAAGCCGGAGTCGGCCGTCAGGTAGACTGGGAACAAGCTGCCGGTCGACTTGCTCTTTCCGAAGCCAACCAGGTGACGGAAAACAGTAATCTCTATGATGTGAGCAACCGCTATCTGCGCATTGTCGGCACCACTCCTCCCCTTCTGGCACCGCATGATATCCTTCGTGACGGGATTCCTGCCAATCTGCAAGAGACCTTGGAGCTTGGCTTCCAGGAAAGCCCTGCCTTCAATGCCGCAGTGGAGAATGTGCGCGCCGCTGAGGCTGCCGTGGCTGTCCGTAAAGCTGCCTTCCATCCCCGGGTGGACTTGCAGGCCCGGCAGGTTTTCAGTGAGGGCATGGATGCCCTCGATGGACGCAGGGATGAGACCGTTGCCGAGGTGGTCTTGCGTTATAATATCTTTGCCGGCGGTTCGGATCAGGCCGCCAAACGTCAGTATATGCAGCGGCTGGACATGGCGAAGAGTCTGCGCGAGAAAGCCTGTCGCGACCTGCGTCAGACCCTGGCTATTGCCTTCAATGATATGCAAAAGTTGAAAGAACAGCTCATGTATCTCAACGAACACCAGATATCTATCGGCAAGGCCCGCATAGCTTACAAGGATCAGTTTGATATCGGTCAGCGCACCCTGCTCGACCTGCTGGACACGGAAAACGAGTATTTCGAGGCGCGTCGGGCCTATGTGAATGCCAGCTATGATTACGCCCTGGCCCACGGCAGAACCCTGGCCGGCATGGGTCGTCTGCTCAAGGCCCTGGGGGTAAGTCGCGAAGCCCTGCCTTCTCTGGAAGATGTAGGACAGGACAGGTTGCAGGTTGATCCCGATCAAATCTGTCCGGCGACAATTGCAGTCCATTCACTGGAAGTTTCTGAGCCTTCCCCTAAAGTTACCGACCCTGCCCTGGAAGTTTTGCTGAAAAATATCCCCTATACAATCAAGGTGGAGTTCCCCTTTGACTCGGTGGAGATCCGCCAGGAATATAAGGCAGAAATTAGCAAGCTGGCCGATTTTCTCAAGCAGCATCCAGACCTCAAGCTGACCATAGAAGGACATACAGACAATATTGGTCCGGACAGCTATAATCAGCAACTCTCCGAGGCTCGGGCTAAAGCGATTGCCCTCAGCCTGGTGGAGCATGGAGTGGAAACCGAGCGAGTGAATGCCGTTGGCTTCGGATTGACGCGACCCATTGCGGATAACGGCACGAAGGAGGGTCGAAGCCGCAACCGCCGGGTCGAAGCTGTGAGTGTTGACTGATAGCGGATCCGGAGAAAGAGATTCGCAGAATTCAACGGCCCGGAGATGAGGAAAGATTATATCCTTATCCCCGGGCCTGTCATACCGTCCATCCCGAGACCCGGCAGGATCTTTATTTCCGCCTGGCTCTGTACCCCCTCGGCAATAGTCATCAGACCGATGGAGTGGGCGATCATGCATAATCCTCTCAAAAATGCCTGCCTGTCCGGGTTGGCATGAATATCCCAGATGAGACCTGCGTCGATTTTTACATAGTCCAGCCCCAGATCATGCAGGTCACTGATGCGGGAGAACTGGTACCCGACATGCTCGAGGCCGACCTTGGTGCCCAGAGGTTTTACCGCCTGGCAGAGGGCCCGGAACTCGGCGAGATGGCGAAAAGCCACAGCTTCGGGAACCTCGATCCAGAGGCGGGGTGCAAGCTCCGGGCTTTTCTGCAGTTGCCTGAGCAGGTCAGCCATAAACCCGGCATCGCAGAGCGCCTCGGCGGAAACATTGATTCCCAAGGCTTCATCCCTCCGACTTATTTCCAGCAGGGCCGTTGTAACCACCCCCTCGTCAATACGGGACATCAGTCCCAGGCGTGCGGCCCAGGGCATGAAAATCCCTGCCGAGAGCCACTCGCCACCGATAAAAAGCCTTACCAGCGCTTCATGATGCAGCAGACTGCCGCTGCTGTCAACCACCGGATATTCTGCTAATTTCAGAGCCTTGGAGTCGAGAGCCCCTGTCAGGGCCGCCCGCCAGGAGTTCAGATCGCTGAAGGGCTGGGCTGCGTCATATTTATTGACCACCTGCACCGTTGCCGCGTCATTGGCCTCGGCAGTGACTAAAGCTATATCGGTGCGGGAAAGGAGTTGCGAGAGGGGTTCGCCCGGGTCCAGAGAAGTCGCCCCCACTGCCAGCATCCGTTCTCCGGCCAGGTTGGCATCATCAATGGCCAGATGCAGTGCGCTGTCGACTTTCTGTGCCAAATCAAGGGGTATCCCCGCGCCGCCGGGAACAAGCAAGGCGAAATCAGAGCCGTTAAGCCGACCGACCAGCCAGTCTGGATGTTCGACCACCATGGCCGACAGCTTCTCTCCGAGACGGCGCAGTAGCTGGTCAGCTGTCAGTCGGCCAATTTCTCGATTGGTCTCGCTTAGACGGGAAAAGCGGGCGATCACCAGAACACCGGCTGCACTCGCATCATCCCGGCCGAGGAGGGACTTGGTGCGCTGGAGAAAAGGTTCCCGTTGGAGAAGCCCGGTGAGAGAATCGTGTTCGCTCTGCCGGCGCATATTTTCCAGACGCGCTGCTTCCTCTTCCAGCATGTTCTTTATTCGGCTGGTCAGCAAGTTCATGGCGCTGACCACACGGCGTAGCTCCAGAGTCCGGGGCACCGGGATGGTGATGAAACGTCTGGCCCCAATGGCCTGTGCCTGGTCAACGACATCGTGCAGGGGATGAATGATCGATTTGAGGATTAGCGAGCCGATAAAACCGGCAAGAGCCGCGCCGGCACCGAACCAAAAGAGAAGGCGCAGGGTGCTCTCCCAGAGGGCCTCGTAGGCAAATCTGCTGTGACTTTGCAGGGTGAGAGTGCCAAGCTGTCGCCAGCCATCCTGTACCTGAGCAATTCCAGGAGGAGCCTGCAGAGGAATCAGCGCCTGGAACCACTCCGGTGCGGTGGAAGGGGTGACCGGATTGCTGCGGTCAACCAGGATCTTGCCATTGGGATCGGTCAAACGGATGAACTGATAATGGCCACTGTCGAACTGGGCACCGAGCAACAGCTCCAGGGTGATGGGGTCATCATCGGCCACCTGAGACATGGAAATGGCCAGAGAAGTGGCATTGTCAATGTTTTTCAGGGACAGCTGCTGGGCCAGATACTTCTGGGCCGAAAGTGTGCTGACTACAAAACTTCCGCCAAAGGCGAGGGCCATGATGACGGCGGTGGCAAACCAGAGCTGTTTGATCAGGGACATTGCACGCTCCTTTGAGCAGTATTTCCATAAGAGTAATCTCCTCCACCCAATCTCCCGGAATCTTGTCGAAATTATCGGAGCAGTGGAGCTATAGTGAATAGTATAATACCTCCAGATAAAGAACAATGACTTTTTGAGACCTTCGCGCTCTACAAGTCTGATCCCCTTTTACAAGGAAACCAGTCCTTTCACGATCTGCTCACAGCAAGCCCTGCCTCGCAGCCTTAACATTTCCAGCTGCCGGTACTTGACCTGAAATTGGTGATGGCGGGAGAACGGTAAACCACACCCCTGTCAGTATCTGGCAAAAGAGCTTGATTCATTCGATATTCAGAGACTCCTTGCCGGTCTCTCCAGTCTTCAGAAATTTCCATGGCCTCGGCCGTGACAAGTCGGAGGCAGTATTCTGAGTTAGAAAAAAAGTAGTCATAAATGTTACAACCAGGAAAACAATCAAAAAAACACCCGCAACATTGTTGAATTCACTCTCTCCATCTAGCAAAATCGGGCTTTTTCCCTTGACACGGGTTGCAGGAGTCCGATAAGAAGAGAGCAAATGGACAGAAACTGTTTCATTATATATCCTATCGATACTGATTGTACCTGTAACCATTTACCTGCGAGAATAAAATGAGCAACACAACTGAATATGGATGGAACGAGGCTACGGGAATATCTCTGATCACTAAACTGCGAAGCGACCTGAAAGCCGCCATGCTGGCCAGGAATGAAACGGTCAAGGGTGCTGTCCGGATTATTATAAGTGAGTTTCCCACAAAAATCACCCAACCCATCACCTTGGAGAGCGGCAAAAAAAGCAGCCGGCCCAAACGCGATGACGAGATAAGCAATGATGAGATCATCACAGTGATCATGGGTCTGAGTAAATCCGAAAAACAGACCCTGGGATTCACCGGCCAGCCGACTTCCGACTATCTGCAGGTCCTGGAATTATACCTGCCCAAGATGGCCAGCGAGGAAGAAATCCTGGCCTGGGCTCAAGATAACATTGACCTGTCACAGTTCAAAAGCCCCATGCAGGCCATGGGGGCCATAATGAAACATTTTGGGAAAACAGCCGACGGCAATGTTGTAAAAAAGATCATGGGATCAATAAAAGAATAAAGTCATGGTGAAAATTCCCATAAAGCCTGAAACTGCCGCACTTGACCGTCTTCAATACTCGTACATCTCCTGCCCCACAGGAACAGGAAATGAGCTTTTTGAAGCCATCCAGGATCCGGTGTTGATTGTCACCCCGGATGGCATTATCATCGATGCTAACCTGGCCACCATTAACGCGGCCCGTAAAACAAAAAAACAGATCATTGGCAGGGGAATCTGCAAGATTATCCATGGTGGTAGTTACCCCCACCTTAAATGTCCACTGGAAACATTCTTACGCTCCTGTACTCCTCGGGTTGAAGAGACCAGGCTTCCGGGTCTCTTTGGAGAGTATCTGTTGACCATCTCCCCGGTCAAGGATAGCGATGGGATTATCCGCAAGATATTACTGATTGCCCGTGAGCTGACCTCTGATGAACTGCGAAAAATCGATTCCATGAGGACGGCGCAACTTGCCGCCATCGGAGAGCTTGCCGCAGGCGTTGCTCATGAAGTCAACAATCCCATTACCGGTATTATCAATTTTGCCCAACTCCTGCTGGATGACAGCGAAAAGAATTCGCTCCAGAATCAACTCCTCACCCGGATCATCAATGAAGGGGAGCGAATCGCCTCCATTATCAAAAACCTGCTCTCTTTTGCCAGAGAAGGCGACCAGGAGAATGAACCCATCGACATGGTACAAGTCATTAAGGCCACCCTGTCGCTGGTTGAACATCAGTTAAAGAAAGATGGCATCCAGATCAGCACTGATTTCTCCCAGGCCCCCTGCCCCATCTATGGCAACTTCCGACAGCTACAACAGGTCATCCTTAATCTGCTGAGCAACAGCAGGTTTTCCCTGAACGAACGCTACCCCACAACGTCTCCAGATAAAAAAATCCTGATTTCCTGCCTTCCGGTTAGCGTCCCGATTATCCCTGACTCCCACGATATCAGTCCATCCCTGGCCGTAGGCACCACGGAGGTTCCAAAATCCTGGATCCAGGTCAGCATCCGCGATCTTGGAACCGGCATCCCGCAGGGCATCCTGGAACGATTATTTGATCCGTTTTTTACCACGAAGCCCGCTGGTCAGGGGACCGGCCTTGGCCTCAGTATCAGTTTCGGGATTATCCAGGATCATGGCGGTACCATCAAGGTCAACTCGATCATGCATCAATTCACTGAAATGCTTATCCAGATCCCTGCCTCAGGCTCACTCCATGCAGCAGAGTGAAATTGTAAATAAAGATGCCCGCATCCTCATCGTTGATGATGAGGCAAGCATTCGGCTTACCTTTGAGATGTTTCTGGCCAGAGAAGGATACAGCCAGGTCACCACTGCCGCCACCTTCGAAGAGGCGTTGATCGCCATCCATGACAAAGCACTTGACCTGATTATCAGTGACATCGTCCTGGAAGGTGCACGCGGTACAGATCTCTTGCGCAAGATTCGTGAGGCAGGTATCAAGTGTCCGGTAGTCATGATTACCGGATTTCCAAATCTTGATTCAGCTGCAGAGGCGGTAAGATACGGTGCCTTTGATTACATTTCAAAACCTGTCAATAAAGAAACTCTGCTCAGATTTGTCCGGCAGGCCTTGCTGCATTGGGAGCTTGAAACAGAACGGCTGCAACTCATCAAGGAAAATGAAAAATATAAACGCTACCTGGAAGCGATCTTCAGTTCTGTTCGTGACGCGATCATTACTCTGGATAATGATATGAATATTATCCAGATCAATAATACTGCCAAAAACTGGCTTGGCTACAATGAGTCCAGTTCGGTGACCAACATAAAAGCCATCCCAGAAGAAATGGGCAGGATCTTTCTTCATGATGCCTTACAGGTCCTGAAGAGTCGGGCGGAAGTCAGAGAGCATCAGATTGAATGTCATAAAGTTGATGGTAATATTCGGATTATAAGTCTGACGGCCTCCCCGCTCCAGGACGGACAGGAAGAATTCAGTGGAGTCGTCATCGTTGCCAGGGATATCACCCTTCCAGAACCGGTAGAAAGCAGAGGGGTACGAAACCGTTTTCACGGCTACGTCGGCTCAAGTCAGGTGATGCAGAGTGTTTATAAACTGATTGAGAATGTAGGAAAAGTTGACACGGCCGTCCTGATCACTGGAGAATCCGGGACGGGCAAAGAGCTCGCAGCCGAGGCGCTGCACATGGAAAGCCCGAGACGAGACATGTCTCTCGTTAAAGTTGACTGTGCCGCTATCTCTGAAGATCTGCTGGAGAGTGAACTTTTTGGTCATAAGAAAGGGGCATTCACCGGCGCCGACCGTGATCGGCCCGGACGGCTTCTGCAGGCTGATCATGGCACATTATTTCTTGATGAAATCGGCGATATCTCGCCTAGAATGCAGTTGCGCCTCCTTCGTTTTCTCCAGGAGAAGACGTTCACCCCTGTTGGCCAGGACACCCCGATCAAGGTGGATGTCAGGGTCATAGCAGCCACCAATGTCAATCTCATTGAAAAAGTAAAGGCAGGAAACTTTCGTGAAGATCTCTACTATCGTTTAAAGGTGGTCGAGATCAAACTCCCTCCACTTCGTGACCGCAAAGGTGGAATCCCTATCCTGTCTTATCACTTTCTCTCCCTGTTCCGGGAGCAGCTCAAAAGGAACATTCACGGGATTTCCGATCAGGCAATGAGCTCCCTTTCCAGCTATTCCTGGCCTGGAAACGTCAGAGAACTCCGCCATGTTATAGAGCGAGCCTGCGTCCTCTGCGAAGGCCCTACCATCTCCCTTGAACATTTTCCCGAAGAGATCCGTTCGCAGCAGAGGTCCCAGAATTCAAGGTCCCTTACCCTGACTGCGCCAACTACGCCAGACACCTCACAAAACCCTGTACCAGAAATGGTGATTTTGCCTCTCAGCCAGCTACCGTATATCAGTGAAAAGGACGAACTCATTGATGCCCTGAAAAGGGCCAGAGGGAACAAATCCAAGGCAGCCAGGATATTGAATATTGATCGCAGCACCTTGTATCGAAAGATGCAACGCCTTGAAATTCAACCTGATGAGTTCATCGAACAGCCAGTTAAAAAAAGATAACTCACGTCACGTGCGTATATACAAAGGCTCCACACTTACTCTATATAGCTCCGTAGATAGCCTGACAACCACACTACTCCCTGACGTCCAAGGCCTTCTTGAATGAACCTCGACTATTCCACCCTCGAACAACTACGCCAAAACCACCCGGCCTGGCGTCTGCTGCGCTCGGATCATGCGCCTTTGGTGGCAGGCTTTCTGCATCGGGTATTCATTACCCCCAATGTAAGAGTCATGGCGCAGTCGGATCTGGCCGAGACCCTGGAAGACGAACTGTTCGCACTGCGCGAACGGCTGGGGGCAGAGATATTTCCAAAGCAAGCACTTGATTACCTCAACGACTGGGCTGCCACTGAAAAGGGTTGGCTGCGAAAATTCTACGTCCAGGGGTCAGATGAACCGCATTTTGACCTGACACCAGCATCCGAAAAGGCAATTGTCTGGCTGGGGACACTCATCGAGCGCAGTTTTGTAGGCACTGAATCGCGCCTGCTCACTTTATTTGAGCTGCTCAAACAGATAAGTGAAGGCAGTGAGACCGACCCTCAGACACGTATTGCCGAGCTACACAAGCGCCGTGATGACATTGACCATGAAATCGCTCGGATTGAGGCTGGTGACATGCCTATGCTTGACGACACCTCACTCAAAGACCGCTTTCAGCAGTTTATGCAGCTGGCACGTGATCTGCTCACTGATTTTCGTGAAGTGGAGCACAATTTTCGCGGGCTGGATCGCCACGTACGGGAACGTATTGCTCTATGGGAGGGCGCAAAAGGAACGCTTCTCGAGGAGATCATGGGGGAACGCGACACCATTGCCGACTCCGACCAGGGGAGGAGCTTTCGCGCCTTCTGGGATTTTCTGATGTCCCGCAGCCGGCAGGAAGAACTGTCTACCCTGCTGGAACGTGTTTTGAGCCTGCCAGCCGTCGCCGAGCTGAGGCCCGACGTCCGCACCCGCCGTATCCATTACGACTGGCTGGAAGCCGGCGAACACACCCAGCGCACGGTGGCCCAGCTCTCGCAGCAGTTACGGCGTTTTCTCGATGACCAGGCCTGGCTGGAGAACCGTCGCATCATGGATATCCTGCACAACATCGAGGCCAAGGCACTGGCACTTCGGGAAACACCGCCACCCGAGATGCTGACGGACATTTCCAACATTGCTGCCGACATCGAATTACCCCTGGAACGACCACTCCATATGGTAAGCCAGAAACCGCTTATTGTCGACATCGAGCTGAAAACAGGTGATGCCGAGGTGGATGCGTCAGCACTCTACTCACAGATCTTGATCGACAAGACCCAATTAACCCACCATATCCGCCACACCCTGCAGGATCGTTCCCAAGTCACCTTGCGTGAACTGTGCGAAATCCAGCCGCTGCAAAAGGGTCTGGCAGAGTTGGTGACGTACCTGCAACTGGCGGGCGACACCTTTAAGAGTGTTGTGGATGAAGAGTCTGCCGAAATAATCACCTGGAAACGACAAGAGCCAGATGGTCAGGAGTATTCCAAACAGGCACGTCTGCCGAAAGTAATCTTCGTGAGATGAGAATTGATGGAACAAGAAGCTGAAACAGCCACGCCAACAAATGAGTTATCGACCCTGGTCATCCTCTTACTCAAGGGTGTAATCTATCAGGAAGGTGATGCCCTCCTCTGGAACCTCCTGCTCAAACTGCAGGCCCGGGTCCGTGACTATGTGACAGTGCTCGGCCTGGAGCTCATATTGGACGAGGCCGAGGGCTACGCTTTTTTACGCTCGCGTCAGGAAAGCGATGAGAATGCAGCCCTGAAACTTCCACGTCTGGTGGCCAGACGTCCCCTGTCATTCCCGGTAAGTCTGCTGCTGGCACTTCTGCGCAAGAAGCTGGCTGAATTCGATGCGAGCGGCGGCGATACACGACTGATACTCAGCCGCAACGAGATCGTCGATCTCATCAGGGTATTTCTGCCTGAAAGCAGCAATGAGGCCAGATTGATCGACCAGATTGAGACCCATCTCAACAAGATTGTGGAACTGGGATTCCTGCGCCGGCTCAAGACAGGCCATGACAATCAAAAAGGAGAGGCAGCTGCCTTTGAGGTGCGGCGTATCCTCAAGGCCTTTGTCGACGGGCAGTGGCTGGCTGATTTCGACGCACGGATGGCGGCCTATCAAACTCAACTCGGGACAGACTCAAAAGGGTCAAGCAATGAGTGAGCGGATGATGCCAAGACTGGATTTTCTTGCCGACGATGCCCTCTCGGGTTTCCGCCTGCACCGCCTGGAGGTTTTCAACTGGGGCACCTTCGATAGCCGGGTATGGACGCTGAACCCCAATGGCAAGAATGCCCTGCTCACCGGCGATATCGGCTCGGGTAAATCAACCCTGGTCGATGCGGTCACAACCTTGCTGGTCCCGGCAAACCGAATCGCCTATAACAAGGCAGCCGGTGCCGGCAGTAAAGAACGGACGCTGCGCTCCTATGTCCTCGGCCATTACAAATCCGAACGCAATGAAGTGACGGGCACGACTAAACCTGTAGCCCTCCGCGACCACAACAACTACTCGGTGATCGTCGGAGTTTTTCAGAATGCCGGTTATGGCCAGACGGTGACGCTGGCCCAGGTCTTCTGGATGAAAGATGCGCAAGGACAACCCGCCCGTTTTTTTGTCTGCGCGGAACGAGACATGTCTATTGTTGCCGACTTCGCCCATTTCGGTTCGGACATCACTGCCCTGCGCAAGAAGCTGCGCAGTCTCGGCGCCGAGGTATTCGACAGTTTCCCTCCCTATGGAGCCTGGTTCCGTCGTCGCTTCGGCATTGAAAACGAGCAGGCCCTGGAGCTGTTTCATCAAACGGTGTCCATGAAGTCGGTGGGCAACCTCACCGACTTTGTCCGCAGTCACATGCTCGAGCCTTTTGATGTGGCACCCCGTATCAATGCCCTGATCACGCATTTCGATGATCTGAACCGGGCGCACGAGGCTGTGTGCAAGGCAAAACGGCAGGTGGAGCTGCTCTTACCACTGGTCGCTGACTGTGGGCGTCATGCTTCCCTCGTTTCACAGGTAGAGGAGCTCCGTGCCTGCCGTGAGTCCCTCCGCTCCTACTTCGCGGGCCTGAAGCTTGCGCTTTTGGCAAAACGTATCGCCGGCCTCACTGATGAATGGGGGAGGCTGGATGTCAAAGTCAAAGGCCTTGCTGAGCTTCGTGACCTGCTCCGTGTTGATGAGGATGAGCTAAAACGCAGCATTGCCGACAACGGCGGCGACCGTCTGGAAAGACTCACTATAGAAATACGAAAGAATGATCAGGAGAGACAGACGCGTCAAAACAAGGAACAGCGTTACGCCCACCTGGTACGCGCTGTTGGAGAACTCCCTTGCGGAGAAGAATCCGGTTTTCTCGATCAGCGACAACGTTTTTCAGCCCTTGCCGAAGCTGCACAGACGCTGGATGCCACTCTGCAAAATGATCTGACTGAGCAATCGGTAAGCCTGCTCCAGGGAAAACAGGAACACGACGAGCTGAGCGCCGAGATCAACAGTCTCAAGGCCCGGCGAAACAATATCCCCGCAGCCCAGGTGACAATACGCGCTTCCCTGTGCAAAGCCCTCGCCTTGCCGGAGGCGGATATGTGCTTTGCCGGTGAGCTGCTGCAGGTGCATGACGATGAACGCGACTGGGAGGGGGCAGCCGAACGGCTGTTGCGCAACTTCGGCCTGTCGCTTCTGGTTCCTGATGTCCATTATGCAACAGTATCAGCCTGGGTGGACAGGACACAGCTCCATGGCCGCCTGGTCTATTTCCGCATCCGCCAGGGGGCTCGAAGTGAACTCTCTGTCCTGCACCGTGATTCCCTGTCAAAGAAGATTTCCATTAAACCCGACTCTCCTTTCTACGATTGGCTTGAGCGCGAAATGGCACATCGTTTCGACATTGCCTGCTGCGCAACCCAAGAACAGTTCCGCCGGGAGGCACGTGCCATCACCCGCACAGGCCAGATCAAGGCCCCCGGCGAGCGTCACGAGAAGGACGACCGTCACCGACTGGATGACCGCAGCCGCTATGTCCTTGGTTGGACCAACATGGCAAAGATCGCAGCCCTTGAGGCCAAAGCCAGCTCCCTTGAGGAATATCTTGCTGAACGTGGCAGTAAGATCAGCAAAATCCAGGTCAAGCAGAATATGCTCAAGGAACGCCTCACAGCCCTGTCGAAACTTGATGAATATACTGAGTTTCGAGAAATCGACTGGCAATCCCTTACCGTGGAGGTGGCCAGGCTGCAGGAAGAAAAGCATGAGCTGGAGGCAGCATCCGATCTCCTGAAGCAATTGACAGGGAAACTGTCCGCACTTCGCAGTGANNGCCAGGCGTGAAGCTGCAGAAGCCCTGCGTGATTTGACCATGGCAGCAATCATTTCTCCCGCGCAAGCAGCGGGTCAGACCCCCTCTGTCGAACGCCTTGACGCTCTTCGCAACGAGGCATTAAGTGTCCATCAACTCACGGTCGAATCCTGTGACAACCGAGAGCGCGATCTGCGCGACTGGCTGCAGGCCAGAATCGATAGTGAAGACCAAAAGCTCAAACGCCTGCGTGACAAGATCACCCAGACGATGGCAGCCTACAAGGAAGAATTCAAACTGGAGACAGCAGAGGTCGATGCCAGCATCGAGGCCGCCTTCGAGTTCCAGAATATGCTCGACCAGCTTCAGGCCGACGACCTACCTCGCTTCGAAGCGCGCTTCAAGGAGCTGCTGAATGAGAACACCATTCGTGAGGTGGCTAATTTTCAGTCACAGTTGGCCCGTGAGCGGGAAACAATCAAAGAACGTATCGGACGCATCAACGAGTCTCTTACCAAGATCGACTATAACAGCGGCCGCTACATACTTCTGGAGGCGCAACCGACACCGGATGCCGACATTCGCGATTTTCAAACCGAACTGCGTGGCTGTACAGAAGGAGCACTGACCGGTTCTGAAGACAGCCAATACTCCGAAGCCAAGTTTCTCCAGGTCAAACAGATCATCGAACGCTTTCGCGGCCGCGAGGGACTTTCCGAACAGGACAGGCGCTGGGCCGCCAAGGTTACCGATGTGCGCAACTGGTTTGTCTTTGCCGCCAGCGAACGCTGGCGAGAAGACAACAGCGAATACGAGCATTACTCAGACTCAGGAGGAAAGTCAGGCGGGCAGAAGGAGAAACTGGCCTATACCATCCTGGCGGCAAGCCTGGCCTATCAGTTTGGTCTTGAATGGGGAGCAGTGCGTTCCCGAACCTTCCGTTTTGTAGTAATCGACGAGGCCTTTGGACGTGGTTCAGATGAATCCGCACAATACGGTCTGCGCTTGTTTTCCCAACTCAATCTGCAACTCCTGATCGTCACCCCCCTGCAAAAGATTCACATTATAGAACCTTTCGTCGCCAGCGTCGGCTATGTCCATAACGAGGAGGGCCGAGCATCTCTGCTGCGCAATCTCTCCATTGAAGAATACCACGCCGAAAAAGCGAAGAGGGTCGGATGAACTGGACCATGCCGAGCGATCTACGGGCCCAGCTGCTCAGATTGTGGGACCGGGGGGCAATGCTCACCAGCCTTGTGACCGGCAAGCCACTCTTTCCGATGAGCTTGACACTCACGGGCCCTACATCGGCTGAGATGGCCGACCACTTTGCCGAGGCACGAACCTGGAGCGTTGAGCTGCAAAAGATGCCCCACTGTCGGGTAGAGATGCGGGAATTCAAGCACCGTGTACTCGGCGCCAATGCAATCCCCCTGAAGATATGGATCGATACCCTCGAAGAGGCAGTACTGCTCATCGGAAAAGCAGGTGCGCTCTCCCGCTTTACAGCCTTGATCGACCTGATAAGGGCCAGCCAACCGAGATTGCTCGTCTGGCTGGCCAAACGGCCAATTCGGGCGCTTGATCTCTCCGATCAGTGGGGCCTGCTGCTGCAGATTGTCTCCTGGATTGAAACCCATCCACGTCCGGGGATCTACCTGAGACAGATTGACATCCCTGACGTTCACAGCAAGTTCATTGAAGCCCATCGTGGTGTGCTCATGGAGTTGCTGGATATTATCCTGCCACCAGAATCCATCGATACCACTGCCTCCGGTGTGAGCCAATTCGCCCAACGATACGGATTGCGTGACAAACCGGTGCGCATCCGATTCCGTCTCCTTGATCCGCAACAGACCTTCTTGCCGGGAACACATATTCAGGATATTACCCTTGACAGTGAGAGCTTTGCCCTGCTTAATCCCAATATCAGGCGTATTTTTATTACCGAAAACGAGATCAACTTTTTGGCCTTTCCACAACTCAAGGAAAGTCTGGTTATCTTCGGAGCAGGATATGGCTTCGAGATGCTGTCCAAGGCCGAGTGGCTCAGCCGTTGCTGTATATATTATTGGGGCGATATTGACACCCATGGTTTTGCTATCCTTGATCAACTCCGTTGCCGCTTCGACCACGTGAAGTCCTTCCTGATGGACCGCAAAACCTTGTTGGCATTTACATCACAATGGGGCGAAGAAACAAAACAGACACGGCGTGATTTGCCGCGACTGAATCTTGAGGAAAAAGAGCTTTACGATGATTTACGGGATAACCGAATACGTATAAACTTGCGTCTCGAGCAGGAAAGGATCGGTTACAACTGGATAGAGTCTTCTCTGTCAGGGCTCATGTAACTGCACACAAACACCACGCAGGCTCTTATAATACTTCCCCCAGAAACCGTCTTAACTGTCTCAAAACTGTTGCGCAGATACCAGGCGCCACAACTTTGCTACAATAATACAACAATAAGTACATCAGGTATTACTTGCGCAACACACCACCTGTCTCACTTGCAAACATCCCCTGCAGTCTTGCCCATCACCACAACCACCAATAAAACAACCACAAAAACCAACAGTTAAGCAAAACAACCAAACGATAAAACAAAAAAAAATTTCTGGCATGTTTCATGCATTATAGTCTTCAAGTGCAAGTACATGTAAAGGTGCGAAGAAAAAAACACAAATTACTTCATTCAACCTTTAGGAGATATCATGATGACAACAACACAAAACAAGACCATCGCCTCCGCTAACGAAAACACTCAAGTTGCAACCGAGATCCACAAAGTTGGAACCGCTGTTATTGGTATCACCTCCATTCTGCTTGGCGGCTGGGCAGTTGCCTGCATGACAGCTGGTATCGTTGTCAATGGTGGCCCAGTGGGCCTTGCTACAGCTTACTTTAAGGCGCTGGTCGGATAAATCTCTGACCAGTCATTATGGGAACATTTATTGTCTCTATAATGGTTTATAAAAAAAAACATTGGAGATTCCCATGAAAAATAATTCCAGCATGGATAAAAGCCGCGTGCAAAGCAGCACAGCCACCAACACCAGTACCGAAATATCCAAAATAGGCATTACCGCTATTGGCATTACCGCTGGAATCATTGGCTGCTGGGCTGTTGCCAGCATGATTGCCGGGGCCGTCAATAGTGGAGGGCCAATTGACCTTATTGCCAGTCTCTTCACCGCCATTTCTGGTTGATTTTAAAGTGTAACCTGTATTTTAAATAAACAATTTATTACCAATTAATTTCACATCAAGGAGAATCTCATCATGGAAAATAATGCAATCACCAAAGAACAAATTAAATCAAGCGCTCATGAATCAGCCAGTGCAGACAGTGAACTCTACAAGCTTGGGACCTTTATCACGGCTGCCTTTGCCGTTGCCGTTGGAGCATGGGGTCTGGTATGTCTCACCAGCGCAATGATTTCAAATGGTGGCCCTGTTGCCCTTGTTAAAAGCATGTTTTCTGCCATCGTCGGCAGCTAATATTTTTCATAGAAAAATATAAAACCTGTTTGAATTGAGCCACAGATTTTGTTTGCAGAATGCAACATTCGACCATTCAGGGAGATTACACATCCGAATATTGCGAATAGTATAATGTTGTCGGACAGGCAGAAATTGGAAGAAATACAAAAAGCCAGGGAGAGAGTTTTCTCCCTGGCTTTTTGTATGGTCTATTCTTGTATTGATATGGTATGAAGGTGCAATATAATGTCTTGTTCTCTGAAACATCTATTCGTACATATTTGCACACGCACTCACCAGCTTACATAGAAAATTCCTCCAACATCATCGAACTGTTTGTCCCCTAGGGATTTTATTATGGCAATTCTTGCACGCAACCTCTTCATCTTCTTTATCTTCACTATCTTCTCCGGCGGCTGTTATCTCATCTGGACCATTGAACACCGTCTTCCCGAGCGAACCTACAGTGAGTTCCGCTACTGCCTCAGTCATCATGATATCTCGGATATGTCCTTTACCGGAAACCGGGTTGTGATCAGTCATCGTGCTGGAGAGACAGACAGTAGTCCCGGATTCACCTATATAACCACTGTTCCTAATCCTGAAGAACTCATCGCTGAACTCAAAGACAAAGACATCCGTATTATCTTCAACAAGGATCGCTCTGAGATTATCCTGCAGGGCCTGGCTCTCTTCTACATCGTCCTGCTTATTATCGTGATTGTTCTCTCACTGAGCAGAATAAAAAAAGAGGAACAAGAAAGTAAATTTGCCACTGATAAATTAATTATGCCCAACGACGGTCACAAGGTTGTGACCTTCAAGGACGTTGCCGGCATCCCTGAGGCGCTCGAAGAACTTGAGGAGATTGTCGTTTTTCTGAAAAATCCGGCACAGTTCAGCCAGGTGGGCGCCACTATCCCCAAAGGAGTCTTACTGCAGGGACCGCCAGGAACCGGTAAGACACTGCTCGCTCGTGCTATCGCAGGTGAGGCGGGGGTTCCGTTTTACAGCTTCAGCGGTTCTGATTTTGTGGAAATGTTTGTCGGTGTCGGTGCCTCACGGGTAAGAGATCTCTTTAAAGAGGCGAAGAAGAACGCCCCATGTATAGTCTTTATTGATGAAATCGACGCGGTTGGTGGCAGTCGCAGTGGTGGCGCATCTGCCAGTGGCAGCGATGAAAGGAGTCAGACCCTGAATGCCCTGCTGGTTGAGATGGATGGTTTTGGTTCAACCGATAATATTATTGTGCTTGCCGCCACAAACAGACCTGACATCCTCGACTCAGCCCTTCGCCGTCCGGGGCGTTTTGATCGACAGGTGAATATCCTGCCGCCTGATATTAATGGGCGCCTGAATATACTTCAGATTCACGGAGCCAAAATAAAAATGGTCTCGGATATCGACCTGCATCAGATAGCCCAGATGTGCCCAGGATTCACCGGTGCAGAGCTTGCCAACCTGGTCAACGAGGCCGCACTCATGGCCGCAAGAAGTGGTAAGAAGGCTGTTGATTTTACAGATTTCGAACTGGCTCGGGATCGTATTTTAATGGGTGTCGAACGTAAGGGCATGATCATGACCGAGAAGGATCGGACCATCCTTGCCTACCATGAGGCTGGACATGCTATTATCGCTAAGTCCCTTCCTGATGCCGATCCTCTCCATAAAATTACTATTATTCCACGCGGCAGGGCCCTGGGACAGACCCAACAACTCGCCTTAATCGATCGGCACGCTTACTCCTATATCTATTTAAAAAACAGAATCACTATCCTGATGGGAGGCCGTGCTGCCGAAGACCTCGCCTTCAATCAACGGTCTACTGGCGCTCAGGGTGACATCCTCCAGGCAACTGAAATCGCGACCAACATGATATGTAAATGGGGTATGAATGAGACCATGGGTCCTCAGGCCTTTATTATTGACGATAGCGGGTTTCTTGGCGGTTCATCGCAACGCCTGTCTATGGCCAACGAGACAGCGAAAACCATTGATCATGAGATCAAGACTCTCCTGACAACCTGTTATGAAAATGCAGTGACTATTCTCAGTCAAAAATTTTATCTCTTGAAGAGCCTTGCTGGAGCCCTGCTTCAAGTTGAAACCCTGGACAATGAAGAATTCGATATGATCCTTGCCTGTACAGAGAATAAAAAAACTAACAGTCGTCATTCGGACGAAAGCGACTGTACCATCTGTCCTGCTTCCCAAAGCTGTATTCACAGTAAAATAAAAAAAATAAGCCCATGCATTCTTTAAAGAAAACAGGCTATCTGGCCTTTGCCTCGGTTGCTTGCCTCCTTGTTTTTGTTGTCTTTCTGGGACTCCGCCAATACCAGCTCACGGAACAGTACAACAAGATCATTACCCAGAGTGAAGAGAGCATTTTTCAGTTTTCCACTATCCGTGAACAGATCACGGCTTCATTGATAGAAAAAGACTGGGAGAAGGTGGTGGCCGCCTCCAGAGACCTGAAAGATCTCAATTCAACCCTTGTTCGCTTGCAGGAAAACGACATCATCCCGGCTGAATACAAACTTGACATGGCCAGACAGGTCGACCTCTCCGGCCTTGCTATTTCATCAAAGAATATTGTCGCAGCCGAAGACAAAGTATCCCATAGTCTCAATCTGCAGCGTCAGACACGAATACTGGCCGATTATCTTTTACAGTTTGACCGGATTATTGTCAGTCAGATGCGGTCAAAGGTTGTTCGTTTTCAGACGATCATGATTGGCGCCCTTGGCAGCATTATCTGTATTATCAGTTTTGCCCTGATCCTTCTCTATAAGAAAACCATACTTCCCCTTATTCACCTCTCTGAACAGACGAAAGGAGATGATATTCTTGCTAATGGATTGATCTACAGCCCTGACACATGTACCGAGATTTCTGAGCTGACTGATGCCATCAATGGATTACTGCAGCGCCCCCAACCTGAAAATAATAAGGAAGAAAAATCTTCAAAAAAACATGACGAAGAGCTGGCGGCCATTATCAACGAAGGCACAAACCTGTCCAATGGTATTATGAATTATGCGCAATTACTTGCTGACTCTTTTCATGATTCCACGGAAACTGCTGAAGGAAAAGACATCCTGAAAAAAATAATTTCTGCCGCTGAACGTATCGCCGCCATATTGAAAAAAATATGATACAAAAACAGCATTATAATAACACGGCATCCATTGTTACCTCTCTATGTTTTGTGCAGATGCAACACGCTACGTTTTTTTCTCAAAAAAGTGAGAGGCATAACTCTCTTAAAAGTCGAGCTATTCTGTGCAAGAAAAATCTCATTCACTCAATAACATATTTTTTTTGTGCATTTTTCTGTTGCTTAATCCCTTTACAGTTGTTTATCTTGTGCCCTTTAATAGCCCTTGCACCTTTTTAAAAAAATCATCTTACAGACTCAGGTAGGGTTCAAGGTAGAATAGATCCATCAGTATACTGATACGTTAATTAAGCCCATTGAATCTGGAAATTTCTGTAACTCTTGGATGCTCAGGAGTCGCTGAATCCCTTCCAGCCATAACAGCTAACAGATAAAAAGAGGCAGGAGTACATCTATGAACACAAACAAAGCGTCAACTGTAAGTTTACTGGCCTTAGCGGCAATCATGACAACATCTCTTCTTCTGGCTGATACCAGCATGGCGGAAGAAGCATACGATGCCGACAAATATGGCCCGCAGGAACCAATTGTCTGGACCACCCCGACACAGGCCACATTCAACCATCCAGTCCATACCATGGATGCCGGTCTTGAGTGCGATTCCTGCCATGACGGGATCTTTGCCATGGAACAAGGCGCTGCTGGACAAGCGGGCGACTTCACTATGAAATCTTTCAAGGAAGGGAAATATTGTGGAAGCTGTCATGATGGCAACACGGCCTTTGATGCTGCCACTCAGTGCGCTTCCTGCCATTCTGCCCCTGAAGCTCCTATCGTCTTTACCTATCCTGTAAAGGCTGTATCCTTTGATCACTCCACACACGTGAAAAAAGGCGGCCTTGCCTGCGAAACATGCCACAAAGAAGTATTTGCCATGAAAAAAGGTACCATCGAAGAGGCAGAACAATCCAAGACTGATGCAGTTGACAAAAGAGAGTACCTGGAAAAACTCCATAATAAATATTGTGGAACCTGCCATGATGCCTCTCAGGCTTTTGGTTACCTGACCCGCTGTACTGTCTGCCATATCGGTGTCAAAGGAATCGATGCTCTGCAGGGTGGCGATCAGAAAAAGGAAGGCCACGGAGAAAGTAAACACTAAGAATATCTATTATACGTGAATATTGAGTTCTGAACAGTTACGATTATTCTAAAATATTATTTTATAAGGTGAACAGATGACTAGAAGTATGGTTGATATTTCAAAGAGATGGGGGTTTCATGGCGTTGATGCCCTGAAAAAAGCAAGCCCGGGCTATCTCATGCTCATGGGAGGTTTCGCCCTCCTTGCTCTGGCTGGAGCAGCAGTAGGATTACACGGGATGATTACCGGTTACCATCATGTCTATGGGGT
>DCUN01000163.1 GCA_002327225.1 Desulfobulbaceae bacterium UBA2213 | reverse complement strand
ACCAGCTCGTCCTTGTGGAACGGCTTGGTCATGTAGTCGTCGGCCCCCAGCTCGAGACCCAGGACCTTGTCGACCTCCTTGTCCCGGACCGTGAGCATGATGATCGGGATCCTGTCCCCGCGGGCCCGCAGCCGTTTGCAGACCTCGGTGCCGTCGAGGACGGGCATCATAAGGTCGAGAATGATGAGGTCCGGCTTCTCGCGGCCGGCGGCCGCCAGGGCCTTCTCGCCGTTCTCGGCCGTGACGACCCGATAGCCAACGGATTCGAGCTCGTCCGAGAGGCTCAGGCGGATCCCCGGCTCGTCCTCGACGACCAGGATTGTCTTCGGCATCGGCGCCCCCTCCGTCAGGATTCTATTGGAAACACCAGGGAGAACGTGCTGCCATGCCCGAGCCGGCTTTCAACGCGGACGCTTCCCCCGTGGGCCTCGACGATATGCTTGACCAGGGTCAGGCCCAGCCCGGTCCCGCGGGCGGACCGGTCGATGGCGTTCCTCCCTTGGAAGAACTTTTCGAACACCTTTCCGAGCTCGTCGGGATGGATCCCGATCCCCTCGTCCTCCACTGCCAGGACGACGTTGTCCGGCTCGCGGCGCAGGGATACCCGGACGGCTTTCCCGGGCGGCGTGAACTTCACGGCGTTGCTCAGGAGGTTGAAGAGGATCTGCTTGAGCTTTCTTTCGTCCGCCTCGATCAGCTCATCCGTCAGGGCGGGGTCAAGGTCAAGCTCCATGGCGATGCCATGCTTGATCGCCTTTTCCTTGAACATGGTCATGGACGACACCAGCAGGGCTTGCAGGGCAAAGCTGTTGGCCTCCAGGGTCATCTTGCCAGCCTCGACCTTGGCCAGATCGAGGATGTCATTGATCAGGGACAGCAGGTGTTTGCCGCTGCCGTGGATATAGTTGACATATTCATGCTGCTTCTCGTTGAGCTCGCCTGCCATTTGCTCCCGCAAGACCTCCGAGAAGCCGAGGATGGAATTCATGGGGGTGCGCAGTTCATGGCTCATGTTGGCGAGAAAATCGGACTTGGCCCGGGTGGCCTTCTCCAGCCGCTGGTTGAGCAGCGTCAGCTCCTGCTGCTGGGCCTTGAGCTCCTCGTTCATCACCAGATATTCCTCATTGGCCTGGGCCAGCTCCCGGTTGAGCCGGGCGGTACAGGCAAAAATATCCGCGCCCCGGTAGGCGACAAAACCGCCCAGCGTCAGCATGACGACGGCGAAGCCGAGGATGCCGTAAAGCAGATGCCGGAGCGGGGCGAACAGCACCCGTTGGGAGTTGTAGATGACCACGCCCCAGCCGGTCTTCCGGACCGGCACATAGGCGATGATTTCTCGTTCCATGTGGATGCTGCAACCGACGGTTTTCGCCCCCGCCTCCCCTTGCAGCAACCGCTGCACACCGGGGCGGGCCGAGAAATCAGCCAGGTCTTCAACGTTTTTCAGATCGGGGTGATAGATGACCCGGCCCCGGTTGTCCACCACATAGGCATGACCCTCAATCCCCGGCCCGTCATCAGGGCCATGGGCCAGGAGCGCCTGGATATACTCCGCCTTGGGCTGCATGACCAGGATGCCGACGACGCTCTGGTCGCTGGCCCTCAGCGGCAGGGCGATGGCAAAGAGTTGGCGCTGGGGCCTGGCCGCCCGGAGGTAGAATTCCGAGATATAGGGCTGCCAGCCTTTGGAGACCCCCTGATACCAGTCCCGGTGGGAAAAATCTTTGCCCAGGGTGGCGGGGTCTTCGGGATAGGCGGCCAGTTGGATGCCGGCCGGCGAGGTGAGGAAGACCCTTTCCATGGTCAGGGAATTCTCGATCAGGTTCCTGAGATGTCTGTCCAGCTCCTTTTTGTCTCCCCGCTGCAGCCCTTCCAGCAGATAGGGCCTTGCCGCGTAGGCCTTGCCATAGGCGATATCGCCGTCCAGACGGTCGGTGATCCGGTCGGCGAAAACCCTGGCGGCCAGCAGGCTGTCGGCCATGACCCGTTCCGTGAAATGGTGGTAAATCTCGGAGATAACAAAGGTGGCAAGGATGACGATGGGCAGCACGCTGACCAGCACCCCGGTCAGGATAATCCGCCACCGCTTCGCTGTAAGCCATTGTGTAAGCCGTTGTATAAGCCTTTGGAGCATCTCAGTCCTCCTTGATGAAGATTTTAGAGCGGGGCAGCATCTCCACAAGCCTGGGGCCGGGGAGATCTTCCGGCGGGGTCTCGGCCTCGCCCAGGATCAGGGCGCCGCCCTTGAGAAGACAGCCGGAAAGGGTGGCCATGGTCCGCCGCTGGATATGGCGGTTAAAATAGATCTGGATATTGCGGCAGAGGATGAGGTGATAGCCGGAGAATACCCCAATGGCGGGGGGGATGGGCGCCGTCACATCGTGGCGGGCAAAGGTCACCATCTTTTTGATCTCGTCGGCCAAGCGGTAGCGGCCGCGCTCCAGGCTGAAGTAGCGGTCAAGCAGCCCCTTCTTCACCTCGATCATGGCCTCTTCCGGGTACAGCGCCGCCCGCGCTGCCTGGAACGCCTGCTCGTCGATATCGGTGGCCAGGATGAAGAGCGGCGGGGCGGCCGGATGATGGGCCAGCAGTTCCCGGAAGAGAATGGCCAGGGAGTAGGGTTCCTCGCCCGTGGCGCAGCCCGCGCACCAGACCCGGATCGGCTCGGAGCCCGCGGCAGCGATCAACCTTGGCAGAAGAAAGGCAGCGAGCGCCTCAAAGACAAAGGGATTTCTGAAGAACCGGCTCACCTTGAGGCTGAGGGCGTCGATCAGGGCGTCGATTTCCTGGTCGTTTTCTGTGAGGTAATGGCGATACGCCTGGTAATCCGGGAGGTTCAGGGCGGCCAGCCGCAGCGCCAGCCGTCTGCTGAGGGCATCGGGCTGGTAGCCATTGAAATCAAGCCCCCGCCCATCTTTTACATAGTCCAGAAGATGGGCGAGATCGTCCGCGCCGCGACCGGCGAGCGAACTTTTGCCGACCAGACCATTGTCCATGCTGGAACTTCGTGGTGAACACGTGACGGCTATACCGCTGACAGATCCTTGCTGTTCCATAAAATTTCCTGTAAATTCAAAAAATTACATGCAGGGGCACCAGAAAAAATGGGACGAAAAAGAACCAAACTATAAATGATGGTATCACAAAGTTACCAAAAAACAAAAATAACAAAAAAATAAAAAGAAGGCTGTCAGTCGTTGTCAACTAGCTGGTGTCTGTCCTCGTTGTGATAAATATTGTTATTTTTTTCTGGTTTTTCAAGATGTGATTTGATATAAAAAAATAACGTATTAATCGTGTGGTGTTTTAACTTGACAGTGGTTTGACCATATAAAAACATATTTCATTATGTGGGTCTTGCTTTTTGTTGGTTTTAATTGCTGCACAGCACAAGAGTAGTTTGATATACATTATTAGGAGTGAAAAGGTATTATGCTAGAAGGCACAGTAAAGTGGTTTAATGAGTCCAAAGGTTTTGGTTTTATTGAGCAAGATGGTGGTAAAGATGTTTTCGTACACTACTCTGCAATTGCTTCCGAAGGCTTTAAGACCTTGAACGAAGGCGACAGGGTTCAGTTTGAAATTTCAGAAGGCCCTAAAGGACCTGCTGCTGCCAACGTGCGTAAGATCTGATTTGATACAGTTGGAATCGTTGAGTTTTCCTGAAAGCGTTCAGGAAAACTCAACGATTTTTTTGTCCTTCCCCGCAGTTTTTCCTCTCTTTTTCCTGACTCATTGCGACTCCGCATTTTCCGGCATCAGGCACAGCTCTCTACTTGCTTCTTCAAAGCTGATAGGGGTATAGTATTTTTTTTTATTGTTTTCCCCTTATCAGGATTCTCTCTCAACAAAAAGAGGAGCTTGTCATGCAGGATCTTACAAAATCACAAAAGGCCCGCCTTGCCATTCGCACCTTTCAAACCCTGGCCGATGCCCTGACTCTGCGCGGCTATTATAAGCCCTCGGGCAAATCCGGGGAAAAACTTGCGGAATCATTAAAGCAGTTTTCTCCTGAGATCTATGGCTCCATGAGTGATCCTCGTGTTATGGAACTTCAGGGACTCGAGTATGTGATAGATCGACTGCCAAAGGGGATAGAAAAATGCAACAGGATCATCCTCACCGGCCACGAGGATTTTCAAAATACCTCCTTTGAAGAGGTCGTGCCGCTGAAACGCCGCCGTCTCTCCTATGTGGTCTCGGAAAAAGAGATCTGTTTTGTCATCACGAAAGGATTGTCCGAAATTTATGACATCCTGACCCATATCACCTTTTTGAATATCGAGGCCCAGAAGATCCAGCAGCAGATCTGTGACAAGGAAGGAGGAACCTGTTCCGAATGGCATGATCTGGGCAAGGCCGCGCGTGGTGAACTGGTGCTTGAGGGTGCAGTCCTGGATCAGGCCATCTGGAATCTGTCGATCATCCTCGGCCGCACCTATCAGGAGACACGGTCAAGCTATGAAAATATGAACAGAGCCCATCGGGGTCAGCGCTATAATAATGGCTTGTTCTCCATTATCTATGAGATGGGCGAACGTATTATCAGTGAACATAAATCAATTGATGAGCAGCTGACCATTTATTTCACCCCCTCCCTGCAGGAGATGATCGGCCATCACAAATATGCCACCGCCTGGGCCCAGGCGGTGAAGGAACATCTGCATCAGCGGGGCCTTCATGAGCGGCCCCTTCATATCGTCAGCGCCAATATGCATTCTGTAAAAAATATCCTTTATGGTGCCGGCACATTGAAAGAAAGAGGAGAAAGTGTCCCGGCCAGTCTCTACGATATGATTCCGGCCCTGAAAGGGAAAGATGCAGAGGTGGGATCCTTTGCTCAGAACTATGGATTTTCTTTCCTTTCTGATCGTTCAGGATCGAGTATTGATGTCATGGTGATTGATGTGGCGGAGATCAAGAGTGATTTTTTTCACCCTGATCTGTCCATTGATCCGGCGTATATCCAGAAAGAGAGGCCGGTGATCGTGGTCATGGATTATGCCTTTGGTACTCAGGCCTTTGAGGTTATGGACGAACTCCTCTGCCCCTGTCATTTTGAGGAAAACACGATAACCTTTCGTATTGAATCCATTTCTATAATGGGGAAAGCGGGTATCCTTCCCGGTATAAAGGGGGATATCATGCTGGCCACGGCCCATGTTATGGAGGGAACTCCGCACAACTATATCGTGGTTAATGACTTGAGGGTCGAGGACTTTGAAGAGAAGGCGGATGTGTATGTAGGGCCGATGGTGACGGTACTTGGCACCTCCCTGCAGAATCGTGATGTCCTGGAGCGTTTTTACAGCTCCAGCTGGAAGGCGGTAGGGCTTGAGATGGAGGGGGGCCATTATCAGCGGGCCATTAATGCGGCAGTCATTCAAGGACATATCTCCACCCTGGTAAGAGTTCGGTATGCGTACTATGCCTCTGATAATCCCCTTCGTGGCGGCCAGACTCTCGCCGCTGGCTCCTTGGGGAGTGAGGGTATCGTTCCAACCTATCTTATCACCAAGGTACTGGTTCAAAAAATTCTCAACCCACCTGTGGAGCGACGATGCGAGGTATGAAAGGACAGCGTTTGGCCCTGGTCTCACCGTGGGTGCTTGCTGCAGCCTGTGCCCTTTTGGCCATGATTATCGGAGTGTTTGCCGTCAGTAATTACCGTCGGGAAAAAAGCTTGATGACGGAGGTCTTGCTTGAACGCGGGACGACCCTTATCCGCTTTGTGACCTCCGGTGCCAGGGCCTCATTTCTTGATGAAGCAAGGAAAGGCATGACGTCTGTCTGGCAATGGCCTGAGCATATTCAGGATATCCTGGAGTATGCCGCTGAGCATCCGGGGGTACATTTCCTGGCACTGGTTGACGGGTCAGGAAATGTACTTGCCAGTTCTAAATCCGAAGAGGTAGGTACACGCGTAGACAAAGAGACTCTTACCTTTATTGGCTCGATCAGCCAGGGAATACATGATCTGGGAAGGTTCCGTTATCGTGTCGGTGGCTCTGACAGCTCCACAGCCTTTCAGGTTGCAGCTCTTTTTGTCCCCATTGGTAAAAAACAAATGGAGCAGCAGAGACCGCTCTTTAATAGGTTAAATCGCGGTGGCGAAAACAGGGGATGGATGATGAAACATCCCTTTTGCCCTCCAGAATGGACTGATGAGCTGGAGCGGGTGAATCAGCAGAAATATATTATTCTGGTGGAACTTGATCTGGCGCAATTGAACAAGGCAGTCAGGCAGCAGCTTCTGCAGATTGTTATTCTTTCTGTTGTCCTTTTGTTGGTTGGAATTGGCGGTTGGCTGTCACTGTTGACCCTTGAAGGGCTGAAAGGCTCACAGAGCAGACTGAGCCGGATAAAAGCCTTTCGGGATATCCTCATTTCATCTCTGCCAGTGGGGTTGATTGTCACCGATAGCGAAGGAAAGATTATTCTCTGCAATCAGTTTGCTGAGAAGATGGCTTCAGTGGTTGAGAACGAGGTCGTGGGTGCTTCCCCTGAGAATGTTCTGGCACCGGAACTGGCTCTGGCCTTGACTCTTGGGCGTTCTTTACATACCAAAAGGAGTACCGACGGGGCAGCAAGCCTTGCTGAGGGCCGAAATGAGCAAGCTGTTGATGCGTTGCAAAAGGAAATCATCCTGCCTGATACCAATGGGGTAAAACGCACCCTTCAATTGAACAGCCTGCCTGTTGTAGAGAGTGAAGGCACTCCTGCCGGCGTCATGCTTCTGATCCAGGATTTGAGCCAGGTGAAATCCCTGGAAGAAGAGTTGCGTCGGAGTGAGAGGATGGCCGCACTCGGCAAGATGGCGGCCGGTGTTGCCCATGAATTGAGAAATCCGTTGAGCTCCATCAAGGGGCTGGCCATTCTGCTCAAATCACGGTTTCATGAGAAGAGCAGCGAGCAGGAGACGGCTGACATTCTGGTACAGGAAGTGGAGCGTTTGAACAGAAGTATCTGTGAATTGCTCGATTATGCTCGTCCCCAGAAGCTGATAAAGGAGAATGTCCACCCCAAAGAGGTGGTGCAGAAAGCAGTGTCGCTTATCCGTATGGATGCTGAGTCTGTGGGGGTGAGGGTGGAGATGGATATAGCGGATGATCTGCCGCTGGTGCAAGTCGATCAGGATAAGCTGATTCAGGTTTTTCTCAACCTCTTTTTGAATTCAATCCAGGCTATGGAGGATGGCGGGAAATTGGATATCAAGGTTGACGCTCAGAACGGAAGTGTCATCATTACGGTCAAGGATACGGGCTGCGGGGTGAGCAAAGAGGATCTGCCGCGCATCTTTGATCCCTATTTCACCACCAAGCCGGAGGGTACGGGCTTAGGGCTTGCCATGTCGGTGAAGATCATCGAGGAACATGGCGGGAGCATGATCTTTGAGAGTGAAGAGAATACGGGAACAAGCGTTATTGTCACTCTACCCTGCAAGGCGGAGTGAATGTCTCGGGATGGGTATTGCCATGTAGCGGAGTGGTTCATGACTCCCTGAATGGCGGTTTCACAGGTAGATTATCATCAGGTGACGGAGGAGGTGTTGGAGTCGTGCAACACTGTTTCAGGCGGACAAGAAGCGCTTTTATTCCCCGCCAGACCTTCGGAAGCAGCCAGGTGGCGAGCAGAAGGAAGAGGACGAAGAGTCCAATAAAGGTTACGGGATAGTGGAGGGCTGTCCAGAGTCCGGCGATAACCGCCACGTCTTCCAGTATGGATGCGGTCCAGTTGCTGAAGGGCTCAGGAGAAGTGTTGATCATGATCCTTGAACCTGCCTTCAGAGAATGGGAGGTGGCGGAGATAGTTCCACCCAGGATTCCTGCCACGATAACGATGGCTGGATTGACCTCGCCCACAGCCCCGGCTGCCAGCATGACTCCAGCTGGAATACGGATAAAGGTGTGGATAGTGTCCCAACCGGTATCCACACCAGGTGTCTTGTCGGCAAAAAATTCCACCACATACATCAGGGCTGCGGCGCCGATCACCAGGGGGTTCTGCAGGACGAGCAACTGCTCCGGAAGGACGATATTGCCGCTTAACCCCAGAAAGCCAAGGACCCCGATGGTGGCGTAGAGATTGATACCGGCGGCCCATGAGGCGCCCATGGTCAGGGCGATAGTGGCGATCAGTTGCTGGTAGGCGTCCATCTTTTTTTCTCCTGTGATTTTTGTCAGCCAGGTTGCTGCCGCTCCTGGCAGTCAGCCAGATGGTTATTGAGAAACTCACACTCTTTAGGTGAGAGGTCAAATTGAAGCTCAACTTGACGTAGCAGGGTAATTCGACTTTTTTCCGGATGTTCCTGGATGAGTTCAGAAAAGGCACAGATGGCCTTTTTCATCTTGTCACCAGGACGTTGAGTGGCTGTGTGTGCAGGCATACTCAGGTTTTTCCTATGGAGTGAAAACCGGCCTTAAAATTATGCCGGCCAGTGGTGGTACGGAGATTCGGGTATGAAACGGCGCCTGGGCATAGTGTTCGGCAACGGGTTGGTAACGGGCGGTGTCATTGGCGTTACTGCCGCCGTATCTGATGTTGTCCGAACAGAATGCCACTTCATACTCGTTACCGGTGGGTAGCCCCAGTTTGTAGTCATAGTGGGTTTGCGGGGTATAGTTGAACAGGCAGACCAGATGGTCGGAACGCTCTTTGCCATAGCGGACATAGGAGATAATCGAATTCTGCCGATCTTCCAGATCAAGCCATTGAAATCCATCCGGGCTGAAATCCAGCTGCCACAGGCTGGGGTTTTCCTTATAGAAACGGTTCAACTCTTCGACGAATTTCAGCATTTGCGCATGGAGTGGATCCTCATTCAGCAGGTGAAAATCCAGGCTCTGTTTACAGTACCATTCCGACCATTGCCCGAATTCACTGCCCATAAAGAGCAGTTTTTTCCCTGGATGCATCCACATGGTGATCAGGAGCAGGCGCAGATTGGCAAACTTCTGCCACAGATCTCCCGGCATTTTGTCGAGAAGCGAGCGTTTGCCGTGCACCACCTCGTCATGGGACATGGGCAGGATGAA
>DCUN01000019.1 GCA_002327225.1 Desulfobulbaceae bacterium UBA2213 | reverse complement strand
CTGGAGTCAGGTCAGGTCAGGCCCAAAAGAAGGACTCATAGCCAGAACTAAAACATATTTTGGTCGTAATCCCTTCTGGAGTCAGGTCAGGTCAGGCCCCCGTTGGCCGATACGAAGAGAGGGATGGCGTATTGTAGTCGTAATCCCTTCTGGAGTCAGGTCAGGTCAGGCAGCAATGAGCCGATTGTAACCCTTGCGCCTATTAACTGTCGTAATCCCTTCTGGAGTCAGGTCAGGTCAGGCAACGGCACAAACTATTGAAGAGAAAAGCAATGAGCCGATTGGTCGTAATCCCTTCTGGAGTCAGGTCAGGTCAGGCTGGTCGCCACCGACCGTGCGTTGATTGCCTCTCAGAAAATGTCGTAATCCCTTCTGGAGTCAGGTCAGGTCAGGCCGGATATCTGACAGCGCGAAGCTGTCATTATTCGGCTTGTCGTAATCCCTTCTGGAGTCAGGTCAGGTCAGGCCTTTTTAGGTTCGCTCGCATTGTTGCACGTGGTAGTAAAGTCGTAATCCCTTCTGGAGTCAGGTCAGGTCAGGCGTGGTGAGGTTTATTTTAGTGGAACCTCAAATTTGTTCAAGTCGTAATCCCTTCTGGAGTCAGGTCAGGTCAGGCATGATGATGAGTTTCAGTGATGAGCAGCGTGAGTGGTTGGTCGTAATCCCTTCTGGAGTCAGGTCAGGTCAGGCGCGAAAAATAGGTGTGTCACTGCTGAACAAAGGCTGTCGTAATCCCTTCTGGAGTCAGGTCAGGTCAGGCTATGGTACTGTTTGCCAATACCTTCGCTCTAGAAAAGACGTGTCGTAATCCCTTCTGGAGTCAGGTCAGGTCAGGCAAGGGAGTGACCGTTTAGGTCACTCCCTTTCTATTGTCTGTCGTAATCCCTTCTGGAGTCAGGTCAGGTCAGGCTTGAGACGGTAAAGATTATTGTTGCGGGTACTAACGCAGTCGTAATCCCTTCTGGAGTCAGGTCAGGTCAGGCGAAGCGAGAACAGAAGGTGGCCTATGCGAAAGTAAGCGTCGTAATCCCTTCTGGAGTCAGGTCAGGTCAGGCTCACACCAAAAGAGCGCGGTCAACCAAGGTCAATTTGTGTCGTAATCCCTTCTGGAGTCAGGTCAGGTCAGGCTGCATGCTGGATTTAAGAAGGGAGTGAACGAAATAGTCGTAATCCCTTCTGGAGTCAGGTCAGGTCAGGCCGATTAAATCCCGCTCAGCATATGCTAATTCTATTTCGTCGTAATCCCTTCTGGAGTCAGGTCAGGTCAGGCTGCGGTGGTCGCAGATGCGGTGCTGGTCAGCATTAAGAAGGGTCATTTCGCAGACCTCACAACATTTTCTGCAATAATTTGTGCTCATCTTGTACTGCATGGTATCACCTCCTTGCTTAGTGTCTGATATTGCAGGTTTTTTACACTTCCGCAGACCTTTTATGAGTATAACATAAAAATATTCATTATTTCAATAAATTATCAAAGAACAGAATGTAGCCGATCCAGGTCGGCGGAACTGGTGTCAAGACAGGTTGTCCTAGTCATAATTTGCATCATGGCCATTTTTAATTGGTATTACTACACTACCACGAATTCACTATCAGGGTCAATGTATCGGCCCAGACCAATGATCTCGGTCTTGTGCAGGCAACGTTCGCACAGAGGGATATACTTAACCCCGTCTTCCGCTTCTTCAATGACCTGGACGATTCTGGCCCTCAGCTCAGTAAAGACCCGCACAGATACTTCAATCTCAAATTTCGATTGTTGTACCCGCTCTCCGTAATCTTTGAGAATCCTGGCTACTTTATAGAGTCTGCGTTGGTCAGCGATGTCATAGATTACGAGAAGTCGCATCAAAGAATCTCCCAGTCGAGACGGGTAAAGCTGACGCCCTGCCCCTGAATTATGGCTTTGTCCATGCAAGTGGCACATACCCGATAGATGCGCACAGCATCGACGGAAAGATCGAGATTGTCACGACAGTAGGTTCTGATCTCACGGACTTCTCGACTATCCAATCGGCACTCAAAGACGGATTTCTGGCTACGGACTCCAAGTTCCTTAAGAAATTTACGTAAATGGGCCCGCCTGCGATTGGATGCAATATCATACACTACCACCGTATTCACATTCGCCGCCTCACTTCAGCAACAAAGGTTGATAGACACGGAGTGACCCTTCGATCACCTTGCGATACATTCCGGCCTGGGCTATCAGAGCATCGCCATAGCTGATGGTTCGTTCTTCCGGGGGATAATAAAACTCGGTGGTCATCTTTCGTTCAAAATTCTCAACTACCCGGCGGAAGGCATCATCATTCAGCTTAACCGCCGGTTTCCCGCCTCCATATTCTGAGTCCAGATCCTGCGCGACATCTTCTCCCATACGCTGGCTGGGAATATCAAAATGAGTTCGGCAATCAAGATCGCTCATGTGGCCGTAAGGATCGGCGGTAATGTCTATTGTCGGTTCCATTCCAGGCGTGGTCTGTTCGATTGGAGGCGCTGGATATTCCAGGCGAAAATCATCCTGCTGGAGAATCTTGAGATTGAACAGGGACAAGGTCAAGGTATCGACAATGATAACCCGGAATTCCTCCATCAAGTCCATGATCAGAGAGTGCCGACCATAGTCAGGCACATGGAGAAAGGCTGGATGCGGATCGAGGTTTGCCTGGCGAACAGCCGCGTACATCCGATTAAAGAGAAATGTATAGAGCAAAGAGAGCACGGCATTGACTGGATCGGTAGGGGGGCGACGAACTCGACGGCAAAAACCATAATCCTGCAGGAATCCCCAGCGAAACGCGCCGAAGTAGATGGCGCTGCCCCGGCCTTCGTAGCCCCGTATCGAATCAATAGATTGGGCTTTGGCCAGGCTGTCAAGCAGTGCTCTGATTTCCTTGGCCGCACGCCTGGGTTCGTCACGTTTGCGAGTTCGATTGACGCGCATGAGCAGAGTTATCATGTTGAGCAGTTTACCGGTGACAATCTGTCGACAGAGGTCAAGGCCAAAGGCCTGGTCGTCGAGCAGGGTAAACTGTCGTTTCCTGAGCATGACATTTTTAGGCTCCGGGGTGGCAAAGCGGCCAAGGTAGCGCCCATCTCGGGAACAGAAGATGGTGTCCACTCCGTGCCGAAGGAGTGTAGACCTGGCTGGCGGCGAAATTTCAATATTGCCGAACAGCACTATCTGTCGGAGTTTTTCGACAAAAAGAGTGTGATAGGTGTCTTGTCCTTTTTTAACCAGTAGATGCCGGCCTTCACGGACGATGCGGGACCCTTGGGTCTGGATATAGATGTGCATGGTAAGCCTCCTGTGTGTGCAAGAAGAGTGACACAAAAGGAGGACGGGGGCAATGATTGCAATGTTGCAATGCGGACATACTTGCTTACCTGATGATTGACTCCATGGTTTTCAACAGGGAGCGGAGTCGTTCCTTGAGTTGTTGCTGACTCTGGAGCGTTTTTTGTTGATCCATGCTGTTATATGCGGGACGGGTGCCATGAGACAGAGAGTTGCGGAGATCACCCAATTCACGGTAGGCAGCAAGTCCAGGCTCGGCTGTTTGCCAGTTCTTACCTTTGCACTGTGCGTTCAGGCTGTCTCTGGCGGTATTTCTCGCTCCATAATCACTGGGGTCAGACCCTTTAGGCAGGGCATTGGTAATACATGCCTCCACCGCCAGAGCTGCGGCCCGCATGAAATTACCTGTTCCCAAGGCATTGTGGGCCGCGGCAAGCTGGCGGCCGGCAAAGGATTGTTTTTCGGACCAGGCTGTGAAGCTGCGAAGTTCCGCAGAAAAAAGATGAAAAATTGGGTCTGCCGCTTCAAGATCCGGGAAATGTTTGGTGGCTTCGCGTAGATGCTTGCGGGCTTGAGCGATATTGAGGGTTTTTTCGTAAAACCCGGCCTGAATCAGAGCATTGCCGGTATCGGCATCACCAAGAAATGGGGCAAACAGTCCATAGTCACCGCTGACACGAAAGGCGCTGATCGCAGCAAGCCAGTCTGTAAGGAGTAACAAACCATCTAATCGCAGCACTGGTGTGCCGGATGTGTCGGTCATATCCAGGGCGCCATAGTAGATGCCTTCCACTGTGGCCCCTTTCAACTGCTTGAGAAACATTGCACTGGTCAGGCCCAGCATGGGCAGCGAACGGAATCCATGAGTGATATCCATGCTGACACGGTCACCTTTTTCCACCAGATCAGCCATCTGGCGGAGAATGCTGATCTGCTCCTGTTCATCACGCCCAAAGGGGATGACCCGTAAGGACACAGTATTGGCAAGCCCGCGCTGGCTCATGGTAGTCTGGACATCCGCCGCAACACGGTTAAGAAGACGATCGTCAACATTGCCTGCCTCGACTCGTTCCCCAAGTTCAACCCACAACGCGCTGTCCTGCATTTCGCCAGAGAGCAAGGCGTCCCAGATAGAAGAAGACGTGCCAAGAACCAGGAGGTGATCAACAGGCGTCGATGATGTGGCCAGCTCTTCAAGCAGGGCCAGACCGAAAAATGGACTGGTGCGACAGTTACCGGTTGCGAAGCAATAATTGGCGGTTCGGTAACCACTTTCAGACTTCTGCCCCTTGCCAAGAAAAGTGATAAGACGATGCATTTGTCAGCCTTGCGGGTTGAGATTTATCTTATTCCACTGCGCGGCAATGAAGGCGAAGAAACGGCCATCTTCATCTTGCAAGGGATTCACCTGTGATCACTTGCTGTGCAACAGTTTCCATTTCTGGTGAAGGCTTGTCCGCAGATTTCGGGTGTGCTCCCAGGGAACAGCACAGGCATCGAACATTTCTTCCCAGTTTTGCAGGCGTTCGCACACCTCGTCAAACAGCCGCCGACATTTTTGTGCCGACAGCCCGAACCGTCGGCCTTCGGCCAGAATATCCTGGCGGGAAAACGGGCCGTCGCTGTTGTTAATGCGCAGGATGTGGCGGTCCTGGTAGATATTGGGGGTGATATCATAGCCCGGTGACAGTCGCCATCCGTCACTAGTGTGGAGCATGGAAAAGTTCTGCAGATGATCGTCGGTATTCTGGAGCAGGACATTCACAAGCATCCAGCGAAAAATGGCTGCCGTATCCACATCAGGACGAGCAGAGATTTGACGGATAATTGTGGCCATGTCGGCATAGCTCATCAGGTAGGGATTTTCAGAGCCGGTCAGGGTACGCATACTGACAAGGGCGTTGCGCCCCGTGCCGGAAGCAACATCAAATCGCTTGATCAGCAGAATGTCACGATCCGCCACCTGCCGTCTTAGCACTTCCGGGATTTCCAGGCCCGCCTGCCGCGCCAGCATCATTCCTGCCTGTTCAAGGGATACGAGAAGGGAAGGATTGGCGTCTCGAATACTGGAGAACTTGGCCAGCCAACCCTGGCCGTCAAGCCGGACAAGGACTTTTGGACGGGCACCGCCGGCAGAACTGCCGCAGGCCAGAAGATGCTGCAACTCCTGATTTTCGGTATCCATATTGCTTTCAAAGAGGCCGGCCTCGCCAATGGCCAGGCTGATCCTGGAGAATTCTATACCAAGCCCACGGCCCTTCTCGTTTTGTAACTTTGCAACCCGGTTGTTATCAGAAGAATAGAGCAGGCATCCCAAACCTGAGTCCTTGAGGGCTTCCAGCAAATGGGCTTGAGTAAATCTGGTTTTGTCTAGCCCAGCCCGTTTGGCAAGAATGGTCCGCCCCCAGGCATCGGGCAATGAGTCGTCAAAGACGGCGTGTATGCCTGACTCCCCTCGCGTGGCCTTAAAGGTGTCAGAACGAAGGGGAAGATGAATCGGATCAAGCGGGTAGGCTTCGGGATGACGGAGATATTCTTCGCTGTATTTGAAGAAGCCCTCTTTACGGTCGGGAGAGGCGAGATTGCGCGAAAGAATCCGGCCCGCGTAAAGGATATCGCCAGCGGGAGTGATCACAGAGACATGCAGGGAGATCGCAGCGGGGTCTTTCATGAGCGAACTCTGGTTTTCTGGAGCTGGGTTACACGGTGAGCCTGCCGATCATACTCTTCAAATGGGTCGGTTTCTTCTGTAAGCAAGCCTTGCCAGGATTGAGAGAGATTGAGGGCTTGGGCCACCGCGAACCAGGAACCAATCTTGACATTGGGGCTTCCGCGTTCGATGGAACGCACGGTGTCCATGGAAATGGCGCATCGCGCTGCCAGGGTGCGTAATTTTATTTTTTGCTCAATCCGTCTCTTTCTGTACAACAATCCAAGACGGGTGAAGAGTTCGAGATTGTCCATGGCCGCCTCTCATCATTCGTTCGTTTCTTTGGTGATGCAGGTTTTACAAGAGCTTCATTTTTAGTATAATCACGAAACATGCAAATAAGATAGTTTATAATCAGTTTTATGCTAATTATTTACAGATATGGTTGGAAATAAGCAGCCTTATTTTCAGGATAGAGGGATACTGATCACCCCTGCTCATAGCGACGGAACCTGACATGGGAAAAGATGTGACTGATCTCCACCGTGCCATCCGGCAGGTGCTGCTCCACTGCCTGGCGGACAGTAGTGGCATAGACCGGAATTAGGCCCAGGCGAAAGGCCGCGTTCACCATGACAAAGCTCGCACCAAAGTCGCCCTGGACAAGAACAAAATCGCCGGGTGTCGCTTCAGCGACAAGCCACTCCCGTATCGGGGCAAGGGCCGGGGCAACGGCTTCGGCATCCGGCGGAATATCGGCCCAGAGCTTGGTGATATCGGCAGGCGGCGACACAATACGGGTTATTCCCAAAGAGGCATAGGCGTCACCCTCCTGAGCAGCAGTCAGACGATGGTTAAAAAGGAGGAAGAGGGCCGGGTGTGCGGAGTTGTTTTTCATTGTATCTTGGCGTTTTTTTCCTTACTTTCCGGGAAGGAGTAAACGTTTCATCCTAACACGGGCTAACTCCCGCAACTCAAGCAGTCAGTAGTCAGCAGGGGTAGGATGGGCAGGTAAGCGAAGACTCCGAAGCGAAGCGTGCCCATCAATTCCACTAACTTGTCTGCCAACCAGTGTCTCTGCCGACTACGACCTGAAGTGCTGCAAACAGAAAGGTGCAAGCAGACCAACAGGAACAGCCAGCAGAAGCAGGAGCCCCAGACAGCCGCCTTTGCCGTCGTTACCTTTCTGCCGATTAAGGACTCCTTTCTCACACTCCTTATAGATCAGGAAGTCCAGGGTGTCGTCTTTGTCAAAGATGTTATCGGGGTGGTCAGACATCTTGCAGTTCGCGGATGCGTTTTTCCAAGGCCTTCCAAGTGTCTTTTTTTTCGCCTTTCACATCCTTGATCTTCCAACTAATAAATTTCCCCTTTAATGTGGTTGCAGCTGAATAAGTAAGTGTTTCCAAAGAAATCCTGGCATTTTTCCAAGCCCCCCAGTCGGCCAGTTTGTTAAGACGATCAATGTCCGCCTGCTCTTCGGGGGATAGCTCCTCCTGATCTTGTCCTGCCTCCAGAATTTTTCTGACTGTTTTGACTCTTTCCCACTGTGCGTCTGAGCACTGTTTTTTAGTCCACTTGTTTCCTGTTTCCCAGTGGGCACGGATACGTTCGGCAACTAGCGGTTGCTCCTCTTCTTGCAGTTGTGTCAGCTGGTTGACCTGATCATCCAGTGTTGCCTCGGAGCTATCCGGTTTTTCGATGTGATAGAAAATCCTCTCTGCTGCACTCATTGCTGCCAGGGTTTGCCGTTCCTGTTCCGCCGCTGCGTCGATAGCGGCAACCTCTGCCGCGAGCTTGGCGGCTTTTTCAGCGGCGGCGCGTTCTGCGGCTTCCTGTTGTGCTTTTATTTCTTCTTCGCGTTGTTTGCGGAGGGCAATCTTTTGCTCTATTTTTTCAAGATTTGCTGCCTTTTGCGCGGAAGCCTTTTGTTGCTCGATCTGTCCGCTGTCTCCGGAAAGTTCTTCGTATACAACCCAGCCAAAAGGTTGCAGGTTAGATGTGGAATTGGGCTTTTTAGTGCCAGCAGCCAACCAGATGGTGGTTGCGTGATCAAGCTCTTTTGGCGGTTTGCCACCGCCCTGTTTTATTTTAATCTTACGGTGACCAGCAACGGTAACACACTCTGCTCCACTGTGACGGCCTAGACGCATCAGATAATTTTTCTCGCTGGTAGGTTGCAGGGACTTGCAGCCGATATTGGCAAGCTCCTGGTCTTCTCGTTGTTTCTCCGAACCATAGAAAGACAAAATGGCCTTGTGGACTTCTTCTATGGACAACGGTTTTTCTACGCCGCTTCCTCGTGGCGGAGCCAACAAAGTGATGCTGCCAATAAACTCCGTTTCTGCGACAACGGTTTCAAGGATTTGATACGGGGCCTGGGCCTCCCTGTCGGATATCTTTTTTTTCTGATCAACGGCGTAAATGATAGCCCGCTTTGCCTCGCCAATCGCGAAGAAATCAGAAACCTTGAGGAGCCGGAAGGGATCGGATTCCAGATGACCAAATTGAAAATCAAGCAGTCTCTCCTGTAACCCCCGACCGTTACGTTGTAACGGAAGATGTTTTGTTTGATTGCGCAGATTGAGAATCGCCGTGCGGATTGAACCCTTGATTGCCGAACCGGGGATATAGGCCGATTCACTCAATGGATCAAAGGCCGTGCGTTTTATTTGAAAACTGTTCAGCTCCTGTTTGACCCGGTTTTCGTTTAATGGCAGAGAAAGTGTGCTTTCATAATGTTCCAAAAAAGCGGATGGAATGCTGATCCTTGGGCCCTCAGCAAACTCCGCCTGAGATCGCATAAATTTGAGTAGTTCCAACAGGGATACAATGGTGCCTTTCTTGCAAATGGTGGAAAATTTACTCAGAGCATCAGAATCAAGTTTCTCCAGCAAAGATGCCGTTTCAAAACTGATAAGCTCCTTGGTCTCGGTATCAATGACAAAGGAGGTGGGCTCATACACCTCATCGCAACCGATATGGATTGGAGACTTCGTGGTAATGCGGACATAAATGGTCTGGTCGGACTGGGTTGTGTTCGTGACTGGCGAAGGTTGTTTCGCCTGTGGACGGAAATCTACGGTTTTGTACACCATGGTTTTCACCTTTATGAAAGGGCTGGCATCTGCATGGGCAGAAAGAGGGAATAGCCCTGACAGACTGCCTCTGGCTGGGCCTTGGAGATATTATTAACTGCTCGGCCAAGATATGGCTGTTGCGGGAGATTGCCGGGTCCAGTGACAAAAACTGCGCCGTCATCAGCCATGACCACCGGGTTCTTGAAGGGCTTACCAGTATGAAGCAACTGTGCGCCATGCCGTCCAAAACGGGTAAATGGGCTAAAAAACATTTCCTGATAGCTACTGGAGTCCGGCACACAAGGACCAAGAGTCAGGCAGGCATCTGCTGCCGGGTCTTGTGGGATGGTGAGCTTTTCCACTGCGATCAGCATAAACCGGCCCAGGCCGGTGCTGGCATCCCGGCCAAAACCCCATTGACCAATCCCGGATAAGCCTTCATGCAGCCTTTCAGCAGTACAAGCCTCATCGTCGATATAAGCGAAGATCACAAACTCCAGTTCCGGCAAAAAACAGGTGTTCAGCGTGGAGTAAGGTGCGAACTCACCTTTTCCAGTGGTCATGGTCAGTCTGTTGATGGAGTTGTGCTGTTGCTCGGCGTTACAGGATGGCCGTCGATGATGGGACTGGATGAGGCGAAGCCGTCTCTGCCAGTCCTCTGGCAAAGCAGCGTGATGGAGATCGTATAAATCTTTGTCGTCGATCATCATGTCCCATTCCAGTTGCACTCGCAGATCTTCCTTGAGCAGCAGCCATTTCCGACCCTTGTTTTCCTTACGGCTTTTCAGACGTTTTTCGCACTCACTGTTCTTGTCTGGGTCGCCCAGCAGGGATAATGGGAGTTCGGGACGCCGGATGGCGTAATATGGGCATCCGTTTTTCTGGACTTTTGGCCAGGCGGAAGAAAAAACCGCAAAGGGTCGTTCCCCGTAACAGTCCATCCAGTGGCTCAATCCACCTTTCAGAATATCCGGCCGTTCGGCTGCCTGCCAACAGAACTGGCCAAATAGAGTATCTCCCTTCAATGGTGTTCCAAAAGGCGAACCGGGTTTGATGGTTATTGCATATACTGACATGAGGCTTCCTCAACTGTTTTATATTGACTCGTGCCTGACCAGGAGTAGAGGCACGACAACCTATGACTCGCTCAAAAGAGCTGAATCGCCTCATATTTTTGTTTCAATTCCGGATTGTCCAGCTCAAACTTGACCCGGCCATAACCCCGACTGCCGCTGCCGCCCAGAGCGTCATGTTCCAGTAGCTTCATGCCTTTGAGGAGAAGGTTCTGCAGGTCTTCGTCTCCATCCATGACCTTGAGGGTGATGGAAAAATCAAAGGCCAGGCCGGAAACCACCCGCTCGGTGAAACGGGGATTTTCAGCGACGCCCTTGATGCGGTCGATGGAGTTTTCCGATTTCACCTCAAAAAAGGACCAGTTGCCCGCCGCTACCGTCTCTCGGCTCTCCTCGTTAAGAGAACAGTCGGCAAACGAAGCACGGGATATGCCAATCTGTTGGGTCTCCTGGTCGTCAGCTCCGCTGACACCAAATATTTTGAGGATGGCCAGGGCCTCTTTCTTTTCTTTGTCAGACAAATCCTTTTTCAGGATGCTGACGCTTAACGGTTTGCCGTTGCCTGCCTTGGTCAGAAGGCCGCTTTTCATCTCCAATAAAGATCGCATCTTGCCTTTGAGTGAGGAGCCAGGGATATAGGGCTCATTGGTATGGGGGTGCTTAACCACCGGATTATCAGTGCCGCCGATCCGTAGTTCGGTATCACCAGCCCCAATGTGGAGGCCGCTTTCCAGTCTGATGCGTCCGGTAATGTTTGTCATATTGATAAGTTTCATTATAATCTCCTTTGGGTATGTCGAGTGGATAGGTTGAAGCGGGAGGCCGGATTATTTGGGGCCGTGCATTTTGTAGAAGCCGATAAAGGATTCAAAAAAATTGGCAAAGACCTGGAGGTCATCCTTATCATTGATCTGGTTGATTCCGCTTTTCATCATTTCTACAAATGAAGAGGAGACGAGCCTACGGCCTTGGGCATAAACGACTTTGGCCACGAGCATATGCACCTGCGGCAGGATCAGATCCATGTCCGCCCCTTTGGCTTTGGCCTGGGTGTTGAGGCGAACCACCTCTTCGAAATATCGTCGAAGCTGGGTGCTTTTATTGATGTTGTTTCCTTCCGAGCCGATTGCTTGTGCTTGCTGCTCGGCAGTCACCGAAAAAAGGGTTGGTTCCAATTTCTTGCTTTCCTTATCTTTCCAGAGTGTAATTGCCATTATCATTCTCCTGTGGTGATGGGTTATCTGCGTTTTTCATAGAGTACATGCCAAAGCGGGATGCGAACCGCGCCTCGATGCTGTTCAAGCCAAAGGGCCATGATGTCCATTTCAGCAAGGGCTTGTTGCCACCCGTCGCGTTTTCGGTTGATGTTGCGTGTCAGACTGTATTTGAAGAGGGCGCGCCATTTCAGGCTTTCCATATCCCTCATGTCAACCACATTGTTTTCCATGCTTTCCAGAGTTTGTTTTTCAAGCTCGGCCATGGCAACCAGAGAGTTGAAACGATAGAACATGGCGTCACCGATATACTTGTGCGCCAGCCACTGCTCCATCTCGGTTCGGGCTTGCAGGAGGGTTTGGAATTCTTCCCATGTCACGGTTTCACCAAACATGGTGACCTTGCGACCTCGCTCCGTATCAATTGGCCTTTTGGCTTTGGCCGCAGCCAGCGCCTCTTCGGCGGCGTCGGCCATTTTGTCCACCGGGACATGAGGTTTGTGCACGGTGACCCCGGCAGAAAATGTGATTTCCGGGTTATGGCAGACATATTCGGCAAAACGATTGTGCAAGTGCTCTGCCAGATCAGCCATCCGGTTCCAGGGGCCTATCAGAAAGAGGTCATCTCCGCCGGCAAAGACCGTATAGGTGTCATAAAACTCCTCACTTGTAGCCAAAAGATGGGGCAGATAGAGAACAAAGAAGTTGTTGAGCTGACGGCTCACCGTGGCCAGCCGAGATAGAGTGAATTTTTTGTCCGGGAGTCCACAACTGAACAACATTCCCAGATTATCCACATCAGCCTTGAGGACACCCAGAGCCTCCACACCCAGACATTTGTCGTGTTCGTTCCGATGCCGGGCTTTGATTGCGATGTGGGAGAAGGTTTTTGGCACACCCTCCTTTATCTGTTCGATGAAATCCAGCAGCTTTTCTTCCGTTTTGGCGCTTTCAAGCAGGCAGGTATCCTGATTATCCGCGTCTCGGTAGCAGGGAACATGGCCGTTAATCAGCCGGGTGGTAACGCTTGCGGGAATGGAACCGTCCGCAGCGCCCTGCACCTGCCAGAGCTTGAGGAGAGAAACCGCTGCCGGTTTGTCGGTGGGCTTATTGTTGAAAGCTACCTGGTACTGGCCGAAGATTGGGGCAAGCAATTGGTTATCAGGTTTTAAGCTATTATGATTTCCCAGATACACGGAAACCAGAGGATTTTTGACCAGATTTTTCCCAAGGTAGACATGATCCCGACACAGGTCACAGCTTGAGGTAGTATCTGGTTTGAAGATCACATCATTTTCCGCTGCCTTGGTGGATGGTCGTTTGCCGCACAAGGGGCAGAGCGGGTGCTTGACCTGTGACTGGTCATTGATGAAGCCGTCCAGATAATGCTCCACGGAGCCGCCATGACGCTGGAGGTCAACCTTGCGGAATTTACGGGCTTCAACATTTTTCAGATGACGCTGCCAGAGATAAGCAAAGGCACCTGCATAAAAATCATCCGGCGAGGCGGGGGTTGCGCTGAGGCCCAAACTGCTTTGACCGTAGGTTTGACCAAAAAGCCAGTCATTGATCATGGTTTCCGCATTCTGAATGGCCTGTTGAGCTTTCTCAGTGTTTGGGGCAATGAGATGAAATTTGCCAGCCGCATTCATTACCACCGACAAGAATGGAAGTTCGAGCTTGCGGCAAACCAGGTCGGCCGCAAGCTCGCTGAATAGGGAAACCGCAAAGGAGCGGCCACGCAGGAGCTTTGAACGAAATTTTCGTGTCTCACCGCCAGCGCTGAAGATAAAATCTTGAATACCGTAGAAATCGCCGCTGACCAGGAGAAATTTTTCCGTATCACTCCGTTTGATGCTGGTTTCATTGAGTGCGTCGGTATCGGCGTGATAACGGTACAGGGCAGCAGCCAAGGCTGCAGTGCTGCGTGAATGGTCATATAGCGAGACATCATGCACCACATCGCCAACGCGCGCTGCCGGGATCGTGGACGCATAATTCACCCACAGGGAATCAAAATGTTCCGCCCAAAGCTGAATATCTTCCCGGTGGGCCAGGCCTGGCAGTTTCTCTTGAAATTGATTGAAGAGAGACTGGTATTCCTGTTCGGCTTGTTTTTTCTCTATCGCTTTAGCCTCTTGAGGGAAAATCGTCTGGGCGGAAAGAGCTGACAAAGGATAACGAAAATGAAATTCATCTGCCCTGCTGAATTTCTCGGCCCGCTGGGGCCCAAGGGATTCCAGCACAGGGAGAAGACGTGTTTTCTTGAAATCCTGAAAGGCAATAGATTCTCCTTTTTCGAAGGTGGCACGATCAAGGCCGCTTGAAATTCGATCCGCCTGAGTGACTATCCACTGCATAGCTGTTTTGGGGGCATGATGACAGGCCGCAAGATTCAGTAAGGTGTCCTCCACATCTCCTTCTCCCCATTGTCGGGCGGATGCTTCTTTCGGGAAGACAGTGCTTGCCTGTTCGAGAAATGCCGCTGTGTAGAGCGCGTGGACATGGCTAGGATGGCCGTCAAATTTTGGCTGGTAGATATCCTCATTGTCTTGACGATATTGTGGGGTTATTTCCAGGCAGCCCTGCGCGAACTTCCCCACATCATGCAGCAGTCCGGCCAGGGCAATTTTCAGTACCGTTGGGTCGGTCATGTCTCCTCCTGTTGTTGAGTATATGAAAAAACTTAGAATGACTTTTTAAGCAATATCTCATTAAAGTAACAAATACAAGCCACGCAATGTTGCAATGTGGTTTCATCCTGTCTAAACGGGCAAGGAATCACTCCCGGTTCAGCACAGGCCAGTCTTCCTGAAAAAGGGCAACCCCTTCGCGAACGGCCTGTTCCAGTAGGGCGTTGGTATATCCAGTTTTGCTGAAAAGGCAGAAATATTCCCGGCGCTGCGCGCTGCCCCAGCGGACTTTGGCCGCTTTTTCCTTGAGTGCTTCCAAAATATCGATCCCCACCGGTTTCTCACTGGCCTTGACCTCGCAAAACAGAATGGCGTTCAGCTCCTCGTTCACGGCGACGACATCAATCTCCTCGCCGCGTTCCCAATATCTGCCGATGGCGGTGAAGGGGAAGAATGAATCCATGTGGGCCGGCAGGGTCTCCCTGGCCACCTTTTCGTAGATGTCACCCAAATATTGCGGCAGTCGCGAGATGATTGTCTGGGAAACCTGATCCACTCGGCCCATTTCCAGCTCCGAGCGGTATGGCAGAACAAATCGAAACCAGAAACGGCAGAATTCGTCATTGATCCGGTACAACCCTTTTTTACTTTTGAGGGGAGTTGTCTCGGTCACCGGCACCTCGCGTTCAACGATGCGAAGATCGGCCAGCACTCCGAGGTATTTATTGGCAAGGGACTGGGTAAGTCCTGTGGCATTAACGATCTCGCTCAGTTTGCGTTTTCCCTGGGCAATGGCCTGGAGCAGGGCAAAGTAGTAGCGGGGCTCCCGCAGTTCCATCCGCAGGAGAAACTCCACTTCGTCGTACAGCATTTCTCCCTTACGAAGCACATGGTCTTGTAAATTCGTCAGGATATCTTTTTCCGGGGAAAGCTGGAGCCAGTAGGCGGGAATGCCACCGGCCACGGCAAAATGGGCGAGGCGGTCGGCGAAAGACTTCCCCTCTCTGAACAAACCCGCCGCCATGAAGGGCATAGGCTCCACCAGCCACTGACCACTGCGCCGGCCATAGAGCGGTGAGCGGTAGCCCAGCACTTCGTTTTCCATCATCGCCATGCTGGAACCAAAGAGGATGAGGCAGATATTACTATCGGCCAGATATTCATCCCATCCCTTTTGAAACAGACTGGGAATAGCCGGGTTGGACTGGATGAGATAAGGAAACTCGTCGATTGCCAGGACAAAGCGTTCTTTTTTTGATTTCAGATAGATGAAAGCCTCTTCCCACTGTGAAAAACCACGGGTTTCCAGCAGCGGCTCATGAAAGAATTGTCCAATAGCCTTGGAAAAACGATAGAGCTGTTCTTTCTCTCCCGTACTTTCGGCCATGAAATAAATACTTGGTTTTCCCTGGATGAACTGTTTGACAAGTTCCGTCTTGCCTACCCTCCGCTTGCCCCAGAGGACAAGCAGTTCGGCTTTTCCGGAAAGCCACTTTGTATCCAGGAACTTCAACTCGGTGACGCGATCAATAAATGGCATGGCTGTTCTCCTTTTTATACTTTAGCGTATTATACGCTAAAGTATAAAAATAGCAAATCGTGAGGCTGTTGGAAAAACTATAAAGAGAAAGGTTCGCGATTCCAAGATGTTATTTGTTATGCCCATCGTTTGTCTGGGTGAGGTGGTGATGGCAAAGCTCCACCGCCAGCACTGACCATTTTTCAAATCGTTCCGCCCTGCTCATGATTTCCCCGGCGCTCCACCAGCCCTGGGCGTGCAGGTCTTCGCCCTTTTCGCGGATTCGCAGACTATCAGGATTTTTCACTTCGTCCAGATGCACCGCACCAAGATGGACCTGTCCCACCGGATCGGAGTCGTCATTGATCCAGCCGATGAAGCGGGTGCTTAGTTCCTCAATTTCTTCCAGCTCCTCGATGCGTTCCCGGCGCAGTGCCTCTTGGTAGGCGGCGGGCGTCAGTATGCCGTCCTCTGCGTCGTCGGTATTGATATGGCCGCCGATCCCCACCGACAGCCGTCCTGAAAGTCGCTGTTCACCCATCTTGCCGCCGCGCTGGTAGACAAAGAAGCGATTCTGGCAGCAAAAAAGCTGGTAGGGGATGATCTGCTTGAAGGCCGGATCGTGCTCGGCATGGCTGCGGGGGAGAAAATACTGGGGCAGGTTGAGCAGGGCTTCGAGTTGTGGAGCGGCGAACGCGCCCTGGGGGAGAATGCCACCTGCAATCGGTTCGATATCGATCCGTTTCAGGCATAAGACCTGTTCATCTTTGGGCATCAGTGGGCCTCCGGAAAGAAGTCATCAAGGATTAGGGAGAAAATTTCTTCATCAATGCGTTTCAGAAGCCGGTCTTTTTCATCCTTGGGCAAAAAGGCGGCCTTGAAGCTGTTTTTCACCAGCCTTAGCACCTCCCAGCGGGACAGGCCGTCCTCGGTCATCCGGGCCGCCTCCAGATATTCATGGCTCAGTGTGGTGCTGGAAATGCCCCGGTTGTCGGTGTTGATGGTAACCGCCAGACCGAAATCGAGATACCGTTTGAGAGGATAGCTGCCTCCCGTTTCTTCGGGCCGATCAAAACGGCGAAAGCCATTGGTCTGGATATTGGAGCTGGGACACATCTCGATGGCAATGCCATAGTCGCGGATGTAGCCCATCATCTTTTCGTTGTTGACCAGCTTGAGGCCGTGACCGATGCGTTTGGCGTGGAGCAGGTAAAGGGCTTGCCAGATTTTGTCATCCTCGGCCATCTCGCCTGCGTGGATGGTGATGTTCATGAAGTGACGGTGCAACGGCATGAAGAGTTCCTGAAACTGCATGGGGTCATTGTCTTTTTCCTGACCCGCCAGGTCAAAGCCGGTGATGCGGGGAGAGTAGCCATGGCCGGATGGGTTGCCATAGGTGACTGCTGCGGCCACATGGGCGGCCATGGCGGATTTCTCTTTGTGGCGGGTGGCCATGATGAGGAAATGGATCTGGAAGTCCTTGTGACTTTTCACAAATATCCTGGCCTCATCAAGCAGGGTTTCAATGACTTCCGGGATGGAGAGGTTGCCTTTGGTGTAATTGTCCGGCGAGAAGCGCACCTCCAGGAATCGCAGATTTTCCGCCACTGACTGGTCAAGCAGCCAGCGCAGGGCGAGGCGCAGCGTGTTCCCGCTTTGCAGCAGGGATGAACCGGCCAGGTCACCGCAGGCCATGTACCAGTCAAGCCGGTTGTCCTCGCCGTTCATGTCTGCGGGCTGATGACGGACAAGTATCTCAATTTGGGAGATGCTGAGCCCATCCACAAGCACGGCGGTCAGCAGATGTTTTGGTTGCGGGATGCCCGCGAACAGGTCTTTCAATCCGGTGAGACAGTGGCTGACCGGGTTCTTGGCCACTGCGATCAGATGTTCCGGCTCAAGGGTCGCAAGGGAGCGGCCAAGTCTTCCTTCCAGCAAAGCACGCAGACGCAGACGCTCTTCCTCTGGTACGGTCAGGTCATCCAGGAGAACGGCGGCCAGTTCCTTCAGCAGGTTTGCGTCAAAGGCCCCGCCAAGATGACAGTGGAGGTCGGCCTTGGGGAGTCGGTGCAGCCAGGCCAGTTCTTCCCCGACATCTTCAGGGGCAACGCCGATTTTTGTCTCACGCAGCCGATCAATCATGGTGGCTGGCAGGAGATAAAGGGAACGGAAGTTGTCGCCAAGCTCCCCTTTGAAGCTGCTTTGTTGCCGTTCCTCGGCAAACTGGCGGGTTGGCGTCCAGATGAAGTTGAAGGAGCCAAAACACTCCCGCTTTTCTTTGCCGGTTGGAGCTGTGAGGGTGAGATAGCCCATGCAGCCGAAGAGCAGGCCAGCCTCGATCAGGCGGTTGGTCACAGTTTTGCGGCCACCGGAGGCAATAATCAGGTTGTCGGCTGCCAGGGCCTTGATCTGCTCATACACAGCCTGGCGCATGAGTTCGTCATCGTTGCCGCAGGAGATATCATTACAAGGGAGTGAAACTTCTATGATATGTCCGGCCAGAGCTGGATATTCTTTGGCCACTGTCTGGCGCAGATCATCCAGTGCCTTCTGCACCTTGTCTTCTTTGGTGCAGATCAGAAAGATGTCGGAGAGGGACATGCGGTTGAAACGGCTGCGGATGGCGGACGACTCGGCGTTGTAAGAATATCGCCCGCCGCCATTGAAAAAGTCGATAAACTGAAGGACAAGTTCCAGGTTGCCCAATGCGGTGATCAATTTGAGCTGTTCGTTCATGGTTACCACTCCATTCTGATGCGGCTGCGATCCAGGAGGATGCCGTAGCGGGTGTCGGGACGGGTGCCGATGGCTGAAATTTCAAGCTCCGCCACCCTGCTTTGACCAAAGGCGGTGAGGAGATTCTTCCTGATTTTTGATTTGTAGGACTGAAAGTTTTCCCGAGTGAGGGAGCAGATGCCGGAATCACTCATTTCGTCGATCATCCGGCCACCAGGGATACGTTCATACATGCGGGAAACCGCGTTTGAGGCAACGATCTCCGGAGCCTGGGCAAAGCAATCATTACAACCGCTACAGAGCCGATCAAGGCGGCACTCTTTTTTACGTTCGGCAAAGAAGGCGTAGAGAGCAAGCCTGGTCGGGTGCATGTCAAGCTCCATCCGGCCATAGACGAGTTTCCCCTCAGCCAGATTGACCACCAGAATCCGGGGAGCATCCCGGATAAGGGTCTGCATGAGGTCTACCGGTAGCCGTGGCTGGTCAAGCAGTTCTTGACGAAGCTCACCGCGTACCGAGATAAAAGGGATGGTAACGAGATGGATAACTGCGTATCGGGTCTCCTTCCAGTACGGCTGCCCCTGATCGTCGCGAAGTTGCACCGGTGCCGATTGGCGCGGCGGAAACCAGAAGTCGCGACAACTTTCAAACTCTGGAGAAACCAGAACATGCAAAATGCGATCCTGAGGCCGGCCGTAAAGCTGGGCCGCCAGTGTAAGGCAGGAAGTCATGGTTTTGCGGCCGCCGGCAACAAGGAAGAAGACGGCTGTTTCCGGCCCGGCAGTGAATCGGAAGGCAAGATCGAGGCAGATTCGCATCAGGATCTCGTTATCATCGGGGGTGACGATGTCACCCAACTCCCGGCCATTGGCATCGCGCAGGACATGGAGGTTGTGGCTGCCAAAATCGATTGAGGCCGGGTCAATGCCGCAATCAGCCAGTAAGGCCTGAAATTTACCATCATCCGGGGCCAGCAGACTGGCGAGGATTCGTTCCTTACCTGCCCTGGTGGTAATGATATGGACAGCATGAATCTCGCGGCCCTCGTGCCTGAGTGCGTAGAGTGCCTCGGTAATCACCTGAGGCGACAAACCGCAGACGGCAAGGAGTATATTTTTCACTTAAACAGCCTCTGTCTCTATTCTAATCCGACCAAGGCCGAAAGAGGTCTGCTTACCAAGATGTACAACCTCGCAATAGTGCAGCAAAGGGACAAACTCCGAGAGATCCTCGGCCTCATAGGTGATGGTTCCAGTGATGCCGCCCATGAGCATGGCTGTGTGCTGACGATTGCTGTATCGTTCGATATCGGTCCATCGGCAAGAGGAGCTTGTTATGCCGACCGCTGCAGCCCGTGCCACCAGACCTTTGTAATCGATATCAGGCTCCCCTGCCCCGTAAGTCGATTCCAGCGATGAAATCCGGCGCAACGCCGCCCTGATCAGGAGATGAAAAGGTAAGCCGTTTTGCAGCTGATTATCACGCTTCAGACGGAGCGGGGTCTGACAGGTCAGGGTTATCTTCGTTGTTTTGGTGACGGGGAGAGGACATAGAGTCAGTTCTATCGGCGGGAGTGAAGAATTGAGTGTCTGTCCATCAAAAACAGTGCTGCCAGACTGGTGCACAGCTTCGAGTTGAAAGCATCCATCCCCATTTTTATTGCCCTTACCAAGTCCTGATTTTCCCATCTCCTGAACAGCAAACACCAGATGAGGCAGATACTGAATGGCAGGTCCCAGCAGAATCAGTCCAAAAGAGAAAAGATCCCCCGCCTGATAGGCTCTTTTCTCATCATCAGGGGGTATCAAGATGTAGGGGTGGGGCCGCTGTGCGGTAACGGGACGGCTTTCAGTTGCGATATCATGTTTGGAATTCTGTTTAACTTCAAAGAGAAAGGCATACGCGCAAGATGGGCACAACAAGCATCCCGCACAATCCTGACGACGAAGGGCACAGGCAATACGCCGAAGAGCATGGCCAAGACCGCCTCGCAGGGTGGAGCCCTTGAAGACCGGCAGAACTGCCATGGATTTAAACCGACATGAAAAGTGATAGGTACCTGCTTGCATTGAATCCTCCAGGTCTTAAAATGATACGGCTATCCTATCATGACCTTCTTAGGATATGAACAGTTGCAATGTTGCCAGGAACATAAGATAAGAAACCCGCCCAGCTACGCATAGCAGGTAGAAATCTGGAGAGGCGGGGCGGGTGGATATTCGGAATGATTGTTACGGACACAACACGATATCAGTGTCACCCCTCGTTGTCATTATTTTTTCAGGAGTCTATTCGTATAATGTCTCGTTGCCTGTTTTCATATAAACTATCTGTCCTTGTCAAAGTGGTTGACAAGAACAATTATCCCATTCGTACACTGAACCAACGATGTCACCCGTTATTGCTCCAATCATCTTATTCCTTCCTTTTTAAACTTTTGTACACGAAGTAATGATATTTTTCCAAAAATATTTGACTCTGGATCAATGTACAGGGTTAAGCTTGCCATATCGAATTTCAAATCACATCCGACTGTCCTTGAGTTAACCTTCCTACTGTGAATGTCTAACCATTGTCGCTATCATGGGTGGTGCCAGGGCCCTGACCGGCATTGTGACGGTTTGGTCTGATAATGTGTTCAGGCGCATTTCCGGCTGGGGTTCTATCCCTGATGACTCCTCGCTTGGCCGCCTTTTCAAATCTTTTACCATGCGCCATGTGAGCGAAATGGAAACATTGAACCATGCCCTACGTACTCGAATATAACGGTACGCTCTGCGTCGCGGTCGTGATATTGTTGGTGCTCGACGTTACCTTGCAATCGACGTGGATTCCACAGTAAAAACTGTTTATGGCCGACAGGAAGATGCGGCCAAAGGGTAGTGTACAAACTGGCTCTTGCCGACTCCCTTCGGATTTTTGATAACTATATGGTCAAGGTGTTCGAGGGATGCATCAAGTTGTCTGTAGAGGCTTTCGATTTCGTCGTGAATTCCAGGCAATTCAAAGAACTGGCAATCGGTATCACTCATGATCTTATCCATAAAGATCCCCTGTCAAAAATCACCAGGCAGGCCGCAGGGTTTACGGCTTTTCAATCCGTCGAGCTATCCCGGTAAAAGGTCTCTCAGCAGGAAGACGCCAGGCTTTCGCTCACCAGTCTGTTTAAACTGACGTGTCTCTCAGCTGCTTTGATAGCCAGTGCCCGATGAGTGTCTGCGGTTACTCTGACCTGAAATTTCCCGCTGAATTTTTTGCTTGCGAGCGGCTCAGGGACATTTTCCCCATTGTCGGCAAGATCTTTCACTACATCGGAAACAACCTGCCGGATTCCTTTCAGGGCATCTTCCGGGCTTTGATCCAGCCAGCTCAGGCTAGGGAACTCAGCACACAAGCCGATATATTCGCCATCTTCTTCCGACCAAGTAACCCTATATGTGTAATGATCATGGTCCAGCATGGTCCCCTCCTATTTTTTTAACTTTTCGATTGATTTTAACACTTGCCGGACTTGATAAAACTTTGCTTTCCCCTTTCCGTCTTGAATGTTAACCCTTGGATCGCCCGCCCATGGAGTCTTGTAAACTCGATGGCTGGTCCCCTTCTGTCGAGCCTCACCAAAATAATGATCGCAGACTTTACAAAGGTCTGAAAACTTGACGTTATTGGGATTTTCTTGCATCCCTTTCAGGAGTTCGTTTATCTTGTCCATGACAATATAGTATCAATAGTGATACTGAATGTAAAGTTGAAAAGGAAAAAGTCACGTGACAATGGCAGCCTGTTCATCTATTCTGCAGTTTCATTACCGCCTGTTTAAGCTGGTTCTCGACAAATATGAGCATATCTTTCGGTAAGCTTAAGATCCGAGTGCCCGAGAAGATCCTTGATCAAATAGAGGTTGGTGTCATATCTGACACCGTGTTTGCGAGTACTGTGAACCCGAAACCTTACACCAGGGAAATTGGCTTTTGTCCATTGCAGCATATTGTGCTCCTGTATGGTTGTCTGGAATCCGCTTATCCATTCTGTCCCACGCCTGTCCCACGTTTTTTGTGTTTGGCAGTGTGAATCAAGGTGAAGATACAGGAAACAGCACACAGCATAAATGCCCATACTTGCAATGAATAATCAGGTTTTTGTTATACTTTATGAAGATATGTGAAAGCACTCCAAGCGGACTCTGACTCCGCCTATCGAGGTTCGAGCCCTCGTCCCCCAGCCAATAAAAAAGGCTTGCCGACATAAACCGGCAAGCCTTTTTTATTTTATTTTGTCCACATTGTTTTTAGTCGATACTGCCCTTGCGGATCTTCACCACGGCAAAAAACGTTTTTTCCCCTAGCCCAGCGAAAATCGACTTGGTTAAAGCAACGCCCGATAATCGACCCCGAGCACCTTACCAAAGCGTTTTGCCATCTCCTTCCCGATGACACGCTTGCCGGTTTCCATCTCTGAGATATGCCGCTGAGGGATGCCGACCTTCACGGCAAGTTCCCGTTGTGTCAAATCCTCTCGTGTCCGATATGCACGAAGGGCGATGGTCTTACCCTTGTCGATGAGATCCGGGAAAACATCCGCGATGGTGTATGTGCGTTCCTCATCGGCTTCGATATTTCGTGCAAACGCCTCAACCTTCGCCGCATTCTCCCGGTGGACCTTCAACCGCAAGGTTATCATGTCGTTGTCAGTATGGTGCTTTTTCGTGGGTTCCTGCATATATCACCTCGATGAACCGAATCTTTCCCTTATTCTCTCTCCAGATTGCCACATAGCAGGGTTTCCCCTTCTTCAAGTGGCAATGGTGCCGATCATCAGACAGTTTCGAATAGTTGGGCCAATCGCCCCTTGTCGGCCCGGTTACTCCTATTTCCAGGACCAATTGAAACAGCACCTCGCGAACTCTGCCGGGAAGTTTATCCGCCTGTTTCTTTGCTCTACCGGTGAATTCTACTGTCCATGTCATACAATATACCACTTTTTAGTATCTTTCAAGACGTTATATTGCTTGTCTGGGCCAGGGCAATACCTGATCGGTATTGGAATCTTTTATCCTCTTTGCAGTTTCATTACCGCCTGTTTAAGCTGGTTCTCGCCAATATGAGCATATCTTTCGGTAAGCTCAAGATCCGAGTGCCCGAGAAGATCCTTGATCAATTTTCGGTTGTCATTTGCAGTGGATCATGACGTTGAAAGCCAAAAAAAATAATGACAGCCTTGAACATAACGGCCTGCACCCACTGCAGCAACCATACTCAAAAAAAAAAGCGTAACGATTTAAGACCGTTACGCCTAACTCTTTCCGTCCCGAACGCTGCACACTGCCAGACTGCCAGACTGATCCGGGTTGAAACTGGTAAAAAAAGGATCTACACTTCTTGTTTTATGTTGCGAATTGTCGCTAATTCCCAACATTCAAAAAAAACCGCAAACCCTTTAAAAATGGTCGGGGCGAGAGGATT
>DCUN01000110.1:9128-10709 GCA_002327225.1 Desulfobulbaceae bacterium UBA2213 | reverse complement strand
GCTACACAGGCTATGGCAGGATATAATAACATGCTCTCCCTTGTGCGTTCAACCCTTACCAATGTTGATGATGCTGCTGGAAGATGGCAGTATGAAGGGGGAATCGTTCGAAAGGCAACTACTACTGTCGGTTACTATGCAATCCAGCGCAGGGTGGTAACTGGCGGGACCACTGCCTATAATACTGCAATGACAAAAGTAAATCTGTATTTGGGTAGTTATGCCTACAATATCGTACTGGAAGGCGCTCATAACTACTCAAACGGCTACTTCTATGGTTCGACAAGTGCTGCCCAAAATAGGTATGCCTTTCTCAGAGGCGGGGACGCAAGCATTATTCCAACTGCAACGGCCGGTACAAGTACCGTTTATCTCTATTGGAATGGCGCAAATCAGCTCACCCTGCCGTAGTCTCGAAAAATTCATCTATTTGTGCATCGTGCCCGGGGAAAGCTCTGTCTCCGGACACGGAAAAAAATATGTTGCCCCCGTACTTCATTTGTTGATGTACAACGGCTCATGCTCCGGCCATAACGCGAAAAAGGAGACAGAATTATTTTTACCCACACCACTTCTTCGAGATTAAACAAACGTACGCACTCAAAGCTGCAGATTGCAAACCTGGTGAAACATGGCAAAAGTTACCAAAGAAATCGCCGGCCTGATGAATCTTGTGGAAGAATGGGAGAAAATGGCGGGGGTCAGGCGTCCAAGATGACAAGTTAAAACAAGAAAGAAAGCATGACTATACAAGCGACCACCCCCAACATAACATCTTGGAAGCCTGACCCCAAACTTTTCACAAACTTTTCAAAATAATGCTGCTTCCTTCTGCGAATAGTGGACTCGACCATTCGCAATCCAATCCCCATACAAAGAGAAAGGCCCTGCTTCATTGAAGAAGCAGGGCCTTTCTCTTTACCGAAATATCCCGGAACGTATCAGCCAAGGGCCGTGGTCAGAGACTTCTCCATCTTCTCGTTCACGATCCCACCGATATGCTCATTGGTCCAGATACCATCCTTGCGCACCGCCTTGGTGGCGTTGCCGAAGGCGATCCGTACCTTCTGATCGGATACGGCAGCCAAGGCCTTGTCTATCCTGGCCTTCAGTTCCTCCTTGGACAGTCCTTCGGCCTCGCCGATGGGGCCAAGCTCCTTGATCTGGGCCGTAAACTTGGTGATCAACTGGACAAAGCGTGGCGCCTCGGCCGCAGAGGCCCATTGCAGACTGTATCGCTCCTCGCGGATACCAACATCCTTCAAGACCTTCTTGACCAGCGCATCCACACCCATTGCATCGTAATTACCAACCTGGTAATGGCATTCGCCAAGTTGTCAGCCGCCGGTAAAGATCCCGTCCGCCCCTTCCGCCAGTGCACGCAGAACAAAGGCCGGATCGATGCGCCCGGTACACATCACCCTGAGGGTCCGCATATTGGGGGGGTATTGAAAACGTGAAACACCGGCGGCGTCTGCCGCCGCGTAACAGCACCAGTTGCATAAAAAGCCAAGGATGCTGGGATTAAATTCCTGCTCAGCCATAAGACGTTCTCCTCAAATATAATAAACGTGGTCCATC
>DCUN01000110.1:0-9053 GCA_002327225.1 Desulfobulbaceae bacterium UBA2213 | reverse complement strand
GTCTCGGCCTTCCGCTTGCCATCCACCTTCTGCATGACAATGGCCCCGTAGGGACAGAGGCTGACACAGAGTCCGCAGCCGATGCACTTGTCCTGCTGAACACTCGATACAATCGGGTCAACCTTTACATAGCCCTTAACCAGCGGGATCGCCGCCTTGGCCGCAGCAGCCTGGGCCTGAACGATGGTCTCATCGACAGGCTTGGGTCCATGGGCCAGTCCGCAGACATAGACGCCGGAGACTGACAGCTCGACCGGACGCAGCTTGACATGGGCCTCCAGGAAGAACTTGTTGGCCGTGACCGGCAGCTTCAACAGCTTGGAGAGGGTATCGGTATCATCCGGCACCAAGCCCACAGAGAGGGCCACAAGATCCGGGTTCATAACCATCTCTTCCTGCATGATGGAGTCGAAGAAACTGACCTGAACCTTGCCGCCTTTTTCCGTTACCTCGGGCTTGCGATCAACCTCATAGGGGATAAAGACCACACCCATCTTGCGGGCCTCAAGGTACGCATCTTCGGCAAAACCATAGGTGCGCATATCCCGGTAGAGGACGATGATCTGAGAATCTGGATTGATTTCCTTGACCTTCAGAATATTCTTCAAGGCGTGATTACAGCAGACCTTGGAGCAGTAATTCAAATCATCACCGCGCGAACCGGCACACTGAATCATGACCAGGGAGCCGGGCGCCCGGGTCTTGGCCTTACCCGCCAGTTGCTTCTCCAGCTCCTGCTGGGTGACAACCTTTTTGGACTTGCCGAGCAGATACTTGTCAGGGCGATGCTCACGGCCGCCGGTGGCGACAATGATGACGCCATGGTCAACTGTCTGCTCAGTCTTGTCCTTGCCCTTGCCGCTGGCAATCACCGAGGCAAAGTTGCCGATAAATCCGGCGGTCTGCACCAGCTCCGCATTGCAGATGACATCTATGTTTTTGGCTCCGTTAACTTTGGTGACCAGGCTCTTCAGGTGCGACTGCACCTCGTCGCCTGCCAGGGTATGGTGCAGATTCTTGAGATTACCGCCGATACTCTCCCCTTTTTCAATGAGGACAGAATCAAATCCCTGCTCGGCAAGGTTCAGGGCGGCGGTCATTCCCGCTACGCCTGCCCCTATAACCAGGGCCTTGGGTGTTACCGGTACCGTCTGCTCGGGCAACGGTTGAATATGTCTGGCCTTGGAAACGGCCATGCGCACCAGATCCTTGGACTTGATGGTGGCAAGCTCCGGCTCTCCGGCATGAACCCAGGAACACTGGTCGCGGATATTGACCATCTCAAAGAGGTTCCGGTTCAAACCGGCATCGCGCAGGGTCTCCTGAAAGAGAGGCTCATGGGTACGCGGCGAACAGGCTGCTATGACCACCCGGTTCAGCTTGTGCTCCTTGATCTTCTTCTTGATAACCTCCTGGGCATCCTGGGAACAGGAGTAGAGGTTTTCGGTATAATAGGTGACATTCATCATATCCCCGGCGTAGTTGGCCACCGCGGCCACATCCACCACCGAGCTGATATTGATGCCGCAATGGCAGACAAAGACACCGATTCGGGCCTCATCGTCTTCCGCCACCACCTGCTCCTCTGGATATGTCTTGAGCTCCACACCTTTGCCCCGCACCTTTTTCAGGGCGGCGGCAGTCAATGAGGCGGCAGCTGAAGACTGGGTCACTGACTCAGGGATATCCTTGGGGCCCTGGAAGGCACCGGCCACCACAATCCCTTCCTGACTGGTCTGCAGGGGGTTGAAGCCATTGGTGGCACAGAAATCATATTTATTGAGATCAATCTTGGTAATATCGGCAATCTTCCGGGCATCTTTGGGCGACTCCAGGCCTACAGAGAGCACCACCATATCAAAAGGCTCAAACTTGTGCTGACCGTCGAGTGTGGCATAGGTCAGTTGCAGCCGGTTCTCCCAGGGGGTGACATCCGCCACCTTGGCCCGGACAAACTTGATGCCGATGGCCTCGGCACGCTCACGGGCGGCGTCAAAGTCCTTGCCCTGGGTGCGGATATCTATGTAGAAGATAGTGATATCGACTTCCGGATCATGCTCCTTGGTCACCAGCGCCTCTTTGATGGCGTACATACAGCAGACCGAAGAACAGTAGCCGTTATTACAGCCTATGTCTCTTGAACCGACGCACTGGATAAAGGCCATCCGTTTGGGATGCCTGCCATCGGAGAAACATTTGACCTCACCCAGGAAGGGACCGGAGGCAGTGGTCATCCGTTCAAATTCAAAGGCGGTGACCACATCAGGATGCTTGCCGTAGCTGAACTTCTCCAGGGTCTTGGGATCAATCTTGCCGAAACCGGGAGAGAGGATCACTGCCCCAATCTGCAGCTTCCGCTCTTCCGGCTGCTGCTTAAAATTAATGGCATGACTCTGACAGACCGGTACGCAGATCTGACAGGTCTCATGCTGCAAAAAGAGGCAGGAATTCGGATCGATGTAATAGGTGGCAGGAACGGCCTGGGCGTAATCGATATGGATCGGCCGGGTAATTGCCAGCCCTTCATTATAGGGATCCACATGATGCTTGGGACAATACTGGGTACAGAGTCCACAGGCAGTACAGGCATCGGCGTCAATATAGCGTGGCCGCATATTGATCGTGGCGGTGAAATTTCCTGCTGTTCCTTCCAATGCCAGAAAATCAGCATTGGTCAACATTTCAATATTGGGAGACCGACCGGCCTCTACCAGCTTTGGCGCCAGGATTCAGAGTGAACAGTCATTGGTCGGAAAGGTCTTGTCAAGCTGGGCCATCACCCCGCCGACCGCTGGTGATTTCTCCACCAGATAGACATAGAAACCAAGATCCGTCAGATCAAGTGCGGCCTGGATTCCGGCGATACCACCGCCGAGAATCATGACTGCTCCCTCTCTGTTATTCATAGCTTTACCCATAATGTTACTCCTGAAAATGATCGTTTGGGTCTTCTTTTATATTATGCTTCGACCTTCGTGGCCTTAATTGCGCAAATTTTATACTGGGGACTGCGCGAAAGCCGGTCAAGACTGTTTAAGGTCAGATTATTCACTGGAACTTCTGCAAAGTGATACGGAATGGCAATGGTGCCGACCTGCGAACGGTCGGATATTTTGGCACGTAACTGCACAGAACCACGCCTTGAGCTGACTTCGATTGTATCCAGATCAGTAATGCCGAGTCGAGCGGCATCCACGGGATTGATCTCAGCCAGTGCCTCAGGACACAGGGTCTCAATTTCCGGAGTCTTCCGCGTCATGGATCCAAAATTATACTGAGGTGTCTCCCTGATAGTAGTCAGGATCAGCGGATAGTCTTCATCGGGCATCTCTTTAGGGGGAGTGTAATCCTCAGGGATAAACAAGCCCCTGCCCTTGGTGAATTTCCCGATATGGAGAACCGGCGTTCCGGGATGCTGCTGATCGGGCACCGGCCATTGCAATCCTACCTTCTCAATACGCTCATAGCTGATCCCGGCATATTGGGGAATAAGCAGCGCGATCTCTTTGAAGATATCTTCCGGCTTCGAGTAGGGCATATCATAGCCCATGCGATGGGAAAGTTCGCAGAAGATCTGCCAGTCAGCCTTGGCCTCACCAGGTGGTTCCACAGCCTTGCGCACTCGCTGCACCCGGCGCTCGGTACAGGTGAAGGTACCATCTTTTTCAGCAAAACAGGCCGCCGGAAAGACAACATCGGCCATCTTGGCGGTCTCGGTAAGAAAGATATCCTGAACAATGAGAAAATCGAGTTTTTCCAAAGCAGCTACGGCATGCAGGGCATTGGGATCGGCCAGGACAGGATCTTCACCGAAGCAATAGAGCCCTTTGATATCACCCTCAAGAATGGCATCCCAGACCTCGGTGGCAGCCTTGCCTTTACGACGGGGTAACTTCACCTCCCACAACTTTTCATAGCGCTCAAAGACATCATTGTTGTCCAGACCACTATAGCCAGGCAGCGTCGTGTAAAGAGCACCCATATCACAGGCCCCCTGGACATTATTCTGACCGCGCAGGGGATTCACCCCGCCGCCGGCAACGCCGAGCTTGCCGCAGAGCATGGCCAGATTGGCGATGGACTTGACATTATCAGTGCCGGTGGCATGATGGGCAAGACCCATTCCGTAATAAATGGCGCATTTTTTTCCAGGTGAGGCATACATACGTGCGGCTGCGCGCAGCTGCTCCTCAGATATACCGGTGATATTCTCAACGTATTCCGGGGTGTATTTGGCAGTGACAATCTCCAGTTCTTCAAGATTCTCAGTGCGCTCTTCTACAAATTTCTTATCCCAGATCCCCTCTTCGAGAATAACATGAACCATGCCATTCAAAAGAGCGACATCGCTGCCAGGGTTATGGCACAAAAAGAGATCAGCAATATCAGCTAAACCTGTACGCCGGGGATCGATAACCAGTAAGGTGGCTCCGTTCTTCTTGGCCTGATGGATTCGCAATCCGATGGTAGGATGACTGGTGTCGGGATTGGAGCCGATCACCATGATCACATCTGATTCTTTAATATTAGCGATGGAGTTTGTCATCGCGCCGCTACCGAATGAAAGGGCCAAACTGGCCACAGTGGGAGCGTGTCAGAGACGGGCGCAATGATCTATATTATTGGTACCGATCGAGGTGCGCATGAACTTCTGCATAAGGAAATTTTCCTCAACAGTGGCCCTGGCGCAACTGAATCCGGCAATGGAATCCGGGCCATACATGGCTTTGAGATCAAAGAGTTTCTTGGCCGTGTAATCATAGGCCTCATCCCAGCTGGTCTCGACCAGCATGCCGTTTTTGCGGATCAGGGGCTTGGTCAGCCTGTCTTTATGCTGGATAAAGTCATGGCCAAAACGACCCTTGACACATAACGCCCCATAATTGGGCGCCTGCTCAGGATCGGCAGTAACCTCAATGACGGTGTCGCCCTGCACCCGCAGGATGATCTGACAGCCCGCCCCGCAATAAGGACAGGTGGTCCGAACATCTTTCACCGGCTCTGTATGGATAGGAATAGTCTGAGCCTTCTTGTTCAGGGCCCCAGTGGAACAGTTATCAACACATTTGCCGCAGGAGACACAATTCTCCTTAAAAGTAAGAGTCAGCCCCACTGGCCGTCCCTTCTCATCAAAAGACTCAGCGCCAAGCTCGAGGGCATCGTATTCACAGACAGTCTCGCAGCGTTTGCAGTAGATACATTTATTTTTATCAACAATAATGGCAGCATGAGAAAAATCCCTGGCATAGACAGGCGTGGTTCCCATGCCTGTCTTGTTGATATTCAGATTATGACTGATGGAAAGTTCCTTGAGATCACAGCGATCAAAAGCAGTACATCCGCAGGAGAGACATCTCTCCGCCTCATGCTGGGCCATCTTCTCGGAAAAACCCAGTTTCACTTCATCAAAATCCTGCCTGCAGATCTCAGGAGGCCTGGTCGGCATCTTCTCGCGGAGTTTGACATTGATTCCGTCAAAATTTTTCAAATCCACATCATCAAAGCCCTTGCCACGGGTGAAATTAAAGCGACTCTCCACCTCTTCCTTCGGCGTCCCCATAACAAAAGCATGGATATTGTCGGCGGCCCGACGTGCCGAAACAACGGCCTGAATCACTGAACGGGGACCACTGACTGCATCGCCGCCGGCAAAAACCCCTTCGATATTGATCTGGGAGGAACGAACATTAGCATCTATGGTCTTATTGGGAGAAATGGCAATGGAGCTTTCCAATTCTCCGCCGCTGAACGTATCAACAACAGCAATCTGGCCCAGGGATGAAACAATAGAATCAACCTGCAGGCTATTGGTGGAGCCGGAAATAGGCACTGGTTGTCTGACCCCTTTGGCATCGGGCTCACCCAGTTTCATCCGGATCAATTCAAGTTTCAGCCTGGAACCTTGCTCCCTGGCATCAACGATTGTAACCGGGGAGGCCATGAGCAGGAATTGAACTCCTTCCTTCTCGGCCTCTCTGATATTCCGCTGATGAGCAGGCATCTCAGTACGGGATCGGGGATAAATAACAGTGACCTCTGTCACTCCCTGCCTGATCAGGGTGCGTGCCACTTCCATGGCGATATTATTGCCACCAATTACCGCCGCCCGTCGGCCCATATCAGGATTTTTCCCATCTGCCACCTGGCGCAGATATTTCATGGCCGAATAGGTATGTGGATTTACCACCCCTGGAATTTCCAAAGGAATATCAACACCTGTTCCCGTGGCAAGAAGGATAGCGGCATAGCCCTGATCTTTCAGGGATTGCAGGGTAAAATCATTTCCCCATTTCTGGCTGAGTTTGACAGAAATCCCCAGACGGAGGATGGTGTTTATCTCGTAATCAAGGACTTCCCTGGGAATCCGATATTCGAGAAAGCCATAACGCAAGGCCCCACCCAGTTTGGGTGCAGACTCGAAGATGGTCACATCATGTCCCTTTCTCGTGAGAAAATAGGCGGCAGTAAGGCCGGCCGGACCACCACCAATTACGGCGATCCGTTTGCCGGTTGGGGCATCTTTCGGAATTTTCAGCTCGATCTCATGGCGCATGCACCAATCAGCCACAAAACGTTTCAGGTGATTAATGGAAACCGGTTCATCGACCAGGATACGACGACAACGTGTTTCACAAAAACGGGGACAGACCCGGCCCACAGAGAATGGCAGCGGGTTGCGTTCCATGACCAGACGCAGGGCCTCTTCATACTGTCCCTTGGCGACATGGGCGATATAGCCCTGAACATTGATCTGTCCGGGACAAGTGAGATTACAGGGGGCCTTGCAATCACCAAAATGGGTCTCGGCCAGGATGGCCAGACGTTCAAGGCGGTGAGCGGATATCGCTGCGGAATCGGTAGTAATAACCATCCCGTCAAGCGCCGGACCGACACAGGATCGAACCAGCCCTTCCTGCCCTTCTATCTCGACCACACACATCTGACAGTGAGCCTCACCAGGACTTCCCTGCACATGACACAAGGTAGGGATCTTGATATCAGATCGACTGGCAACCTCAAGGATGGTGAGACCGGCCTCAGCCACTATCTCTGCGCCATTAATGCTAAGTTTTACAGTTGTCATACTCAAGCTACACAGTAAAAGTTATAATTATTCAGCATAAATAATTGTTTTATAACATTTCCCCCCGCAGAGCCGCAGAGAAGGAAAGAAAAAGTTTTTCTCACCGTCACTGCATCTCGGCAGAAAACAATACTTGAAACCTTATTTAGACGGTTTCCACTCCTTCAGGAAGACCGGCAGATGACCTGCCTCTCTCGGCCCGATAATAATATTCCAGTCAGGAAGTTCTTCCTCAAGCTCACCCTTCAATGAAGCTAAATAACCGGGAATAATCAGGTCACGATGTTTTACCTTCTCCTCAATGCCGCTCTTTTTCACAAACTGGGCGATCATATCAGCGCCAAATTTTCCAGCGGCCCAGGCGGTAAGAACAGACAGCCCCTCGGTATCTTTAATGAGAAGCCAGGTGGGGACCTTGGAACCTTCGATCTCACCTGAAACAATAAAATAGGTAAGCGAGAAGTTACAGGTAATAACTACAGGAGAATCCTCGCCGGGACCGGTCAGAGGATAGACATCCTGGGTGACAACCATGGGCCGCTGGGGATCGGTATAGAGATTCATCCGCTCCAGCAGCAGCGGGAAGAGGATATCGCCCTGCAGATCAGAAAGGACTATGATGCCTGCGTACTTGGCAATCAGGATAGAGGCTATCATTGCCTCCATCATTGGATCATCACTCATCTCACAAGGAAAGGTCAGGGTCGGAAATCCCAGAGGCTTGAATTTTGCCTTCACCGCTGATCTTCTGGCCACGACATTATCTTCAAGGGCGGCACGCAGGGTACGGGCGCCGGTATCAATGGCCAAATCTTTCAAGCCCCCAGCCAGCAGGGTATTGGTCACATCAATACAGTTGTCAACACTGGTTCCCTTAACGGCAACCGGTGCCGAACACTCCTTGGCAACCTGAATCATAGCATCGGCATTCTCAGCGGTGGCACCATAGAGCAGAGGGATACGCGTACCACAAAGCTTGGCAGCAGCCGCAAGATGGGAAGGCTTTTCACTGATCAGAATAAGCGCGGCGCGGGCAGAGCCATCAAGTGCCTTCTGCACCAGGGCGCAAAAAGAAGCCTCATCATTTTTACTGTCTTTAACGGCAATAAGTTCTGCCTTCATGATCACGCCGACACGTTCATAGACAAGCTGATTGAAACGCTCTATCCGGCCACTGACAGCAGCCTCGTCCATATCCGTTGTCACCAGCACGGCAATACCCGTGGGATTGACGAAACGTTTTTCATGCCGGAACATGCAGGTCTCGCCGCCAACGGTAAAGGCATCATCGCCACTGCCCAGCTTCAAGGTGCGAATAGGTGGGGCAGAAGCCTCGCCGATGGTGGCCTTGGCCTCATCACTGACATAGGGGCAGGTATCAATTTCCACCTGACCAGCCGCCACCTTCATGGCAAAGGCCAGGCAGGTAGGGATGCTGCATTCACCGCAGTTCTTTTTAGGCAGCATCTTGAGAATTTGAATGCCGGTTAAAGCCATGATAATTTCCTCCAGTTATCAGATGACAGAGGACAGAGGACAGAGGACAGAAATTAGCCTCTGATATATCTGCTTCGCTCGTACACCCCAAAATAGCATGGCGAGCTTCCTTGCATCATCTCTTGATATTTGTTTCGTTATTTTTTCAACACAGCGGGGGGACTCCCCCCTCTGTATTCTGTCCTCTGTCCTCTGAACCCTACATTGCCGTTTCCATTTCCAATGCCGGATGCCCTTTTTCCTTGAGGAATTTAAGGATCTCCTCTTCTGTGGTTCCCTGTTCTTCAGTGGCAATCATGTCATACAACTCAGGCATCCCAATATTCTTACATACCTCTTTCAATTTATCGCTGATCTCATCCTTCATCATCTTAGGCATCCAGACCACACGTTTGAGGCCACCCTCGGCCTTGAACAACTTGTTACTGGTCATATAATGCTTGCTGACACCCATGAAGCCGGGAGTCTGATT
>DCUN01000156.1 GCA_002327225.1 Desulfobulbaceae bacterium UBA2213 | reverse complement strand
TCACTCCAGAACAATCGCATGATCTTTGGCCAGCTCCGTCAGATGACTGACAAAGACATCGGCAAAGCTGTCGGCCTCGCCCATCCCCTGCAGGACAGAGGTCACCTCAAATCCTTCCCTTGTCAAAATGGATTGCCAGGAGTCGGCCTCAGGGCCTGCCATGTCGTTCTTGGAATGGTCGCCGGCCACGGTCATGAACGGCTTCAACAGCACCTTCCGCACCTTGTCTCTCTTCAGTTCTTTGAGCACCTGTTCAAGTGCGGGAAAACCTTCCACTGAACCGATATAGGTCTTGACCTGGGGAAAGAGGCTGTTCATAGTGTCGGCAAATTGAAGGTAGGCACCTCCTGAAGGGAAGTAATCGTTTCCGTGTCCCATATAGACCAGGGCGCTGCCGGATTTTGCAGCCAGATCAATGTCGGCGGCCAGAGCTCCGGCGACACGCTCGATATCCCGGGGATAAGGATGGACATCCCCCATGGTGCCGAGCGCCGGCCGGCCGATCACCAGTTGGTTGAAGGGCCGATTTTTCTCTTTGATGGTGCGGATACTGTTCAACCCCTGCACGCAGGAGAGCAGATTCAGATATTCTTCTCCCAGAGTGACGTGGGTAGGCTGGACCAGGATGGTGGTAAACCCTTCATCCTGCAGATTGGCAATGGTGGCCAGCGGTCCTTGAACGGCCAGAATCTCCAGAGGCACGGCCGGATTATTGCTGATATAATCCGGATCGCCCTGCCTCTTTCGCCAGATTCCGCGGATCATATTAGAGGTGAAGGCAATCCGGATCTCGGTGTTCGGATATTGCTGCTCCATCCGGTCTTTGATATTGAGAATACCGGGAAGCGCCTCAGGAAGGGTGGTGCCGAAGGCGGCGATGACCACGGCCTGGGTCTGTTTCTTTTTATGCTCCTGCCCCCAGGCCATAAAAGGAAGAAGCATGATGAGAAAAAAGCAGAGTGCCGCCGGTAGTGAAGACTTTGTCAATCTGTTCATGGTGTTTTCCCCTTTATCATCCGGTTCGGGAAAAACAGAAAATCCCGGACCAATTGCAATAATTGATCCGGGATTTCCCTACATATCCGAAATCGCAGGCATGATCCTCTGTCCACGAGGTCAAGCCAATTTTATTCAGGCAGGTCTTCTGACTCCCGGATCTCTCGCACCCCGCGCCTTCCCATCCGCGCTTTTAAAGCGTGACAGACAGTGGCATTCTGCAGGATTTGTCCCCGGTTACAGCGGCGGGCCCGTCTTCGATTTTCACGAAGTTCCCTTTTCAACCTGAAAGGATTCTCCTCTTTTCTGAAGATATGAAAACAAACCTGCAAGAAAAGAAAAGCACCTTTCAGGTACCTGAATTATGACGTACTCAATACCTGTATTCATCTGTTTTGTCAAGATTAACGGAGAAGTGTGATACTTTAAAAGTTGAAAAATGAAGCGTGCCTGTGGTAGCGTTCTTCTAGATGTGTGAGTTCTCTGATTTCTGATTTCCAGGATTCTCTGGACTCTGGCCTCTCGAAACAATAGACTTTCTCTTTTCGGCTTTTTTCTCTCTTTCCATCTCATTATTCCAGGGGGTTCTTATGAAACGGATCATGAATTTCGGAGCACTGCTCCTCATTGCCTGTATCCTCACCAGCTGCGGCTATAACACATTACAGACCAAGGAGGAGACGGTTTTTAAGGCCTGGGCCGACATTGAGTCCACCCTGCAGCGACGCTCAGACCTGATCCCCAACCTGGTGGCCTCGGTCAAAGGCTATGCCAAGCATGAGCAGGAGACCCTGCAGCAGGTCATAGAGGCCAGATCTAAGGCGACCTCGATCCAGCTCTCCCCGGCAGATCTGAGCAATCCGGCTGCCATGCAGCAACTGCAGGCCGTACAGGGTGAGCTTTCCTCGGCCCTGTCCCGGCTCATGGTGGTGGTGGAAAGATATCCTGATCTCAAGGCCAATCAGAGCTTTCTTGATCTGCAAAACCAGCTTGAAGGCACCGAAAACAGGATCAACGTCGCCCGTCAGCGTTACAATACTGCAGTCGAGCAGTTTAACGGTTCCATCAGAAGGTTTCCTGAAAGTCTGACCAATAAACTGCTGCTGCATCTCGAGAAAAAAGAATATTTCAAGGCAGATGAAGCGGCCAGGGTCGCACCCAAGGTCACATTTTAGGTGCCGTTATGAACCAAGCATGGGCTTTTTCTTATTTGGTTCATTTACGGCACCTTATGCCGCTTCCAGGAAACAGCCAATCGCTCCAGGCTGTTTCCTGGAGTGGCGTCTTGCCAACACCAACAGACAAAGGGTCGTTATGAAATCAACTGATTTTTTCGTTCATGTTGTTTCGACTTCTTCTACCAACCAGGGGATATAATTGTTGAAGTTATTTCCTAATAACGGCCTGATCTGGTCAGCCAAGGGCAATCTTCTTCTGACAAAAAGGATCCTCGGACTGTTTCTGGCTCTGATCCTGCTCTTTCTCTGCACACGCCCTGCACTGGCCCTTGAGGTCCCGCCACTCAAGAACCGGGTCAACGATTACGCCGGGATTCTTGCCCCGGCCACGGCCCGGCAGCTTGAAGAGGTGTTGCAGAATTTTGAGCTTGCAGAATCAACCCAGCTCGTGCTGCTGACTGTTCCCTCCCTGGATGGTGACTCTCTGGATGACTTTTCCCTGCGGGTGGTGGAGGCATGGAAGCTCGGACAGACCAAGCTGGATAATGGCGCCCTGCTGCTGATCGCCAAGAATGACCGTAAACTGCGTATAGAAGTCGGTTACGGCCTTGAGGGGAAGCTGACGGATCTGGTCTCCGGCCGTATCATCAGGGACATCATCACCCCCAGGTTCAAGGAGGGCAATTTTGATCAGGGGGTGATCGATGGTATTTCCGCCATAATGGCTGCAGTGAAAGGTGAGTTTAAGGCCAGCGACAGCAAGCGGCGCCAGACAAGCGGCGGCGATCCCGGTGCCATGTTCATCTTTTTTCTGGTTATCATCTCGATGATGGGACGGATGCTGGCACGTGCCCCATGGGTAGCGGCAGGGGCCGGGGCCATTCTCACGCCTGCTCTCGGGGCGATTGCCCTTGGCCTTGGGGGTTTTGGTTTACTGGCTCTGGCCATACTGGGATTTATCTTTGGCCTTATCGCGGCCCGCGTGGCCGGCACGGCAGGCAGCAGCTTTTCCGGCAGACATGGGGGCGGAATTGGCGGGATAGGTGGTTTGGGTGGAGGTTTTTCAGGAGGAGGATTCGGTGGCGGCTTCGGCGGTGGAGGAGGAAGTTTTGGTGGCGGTGGTGCCTCAGGAGGCTGGTAAAAAATGCAGACATTAGCACAACAATTTCTCACCGAAACAGAACAGAATACCATTTCTACCCTTGTCCAGCAGATGGAACAACAGACCTCGGGCGAGATCGTCCCCCTGGTGGTCTCAGCCAGTCACTCCTATCCGACGTCCATCATTCTCGGGGCAACGGTACTGGCTCTCCCCCTCTCCTTGCTCCTCATGCCACTGGTCAGCACTTTTTTCTGGCTTGGTTCACAGAATGTGTGGATTTTCATCGCCCTCTTTACAGTGCTGTACGGGCTGTCTTATGGACTGGTGTCCAGGTTTGCCTGGTTGAAGCGCTTATTCCTCTCCAAAAGTCAGATCGAG
>DCUN01000102.1 GCA_002327225.1 Desulfobulbaceae bacterium UBA2213 | reverse complement strand
TCGTCATGTTGATCCACAGGATTTGTACCGGCAGGATGGGCAGGGTTACGCCCAGAAAAACGGCGGCGAGGATGACCATGCCTTCGCCAAGGTTGGTGGGCAGGGTCCAGGCAATAAACTTGGTCAGGTTGTCAAAAACGCCTCGTCCTTCCTCAACTGCCGCTTCGATTGAGCTGAAATTGTCATCGGTGAGGATCATGTCGGCCGCCTCCTTGGCCACCTCTGTTCCGGTAATACCCATAGCCACGCCGATGTCTGCCCGTTTGAGGGCCGGGGCATCATTGACCCCGTCGCCGGTCATGGCCACNNTTCTGCTCCGGGGTGGCTCTGGCAAAGACTACAGTGTCTTCAGCCCGGTCAATAAATTCGCTGTCTGATAATTTCTCAAGCTCTGAACCGGTGAGCGGCGTTCTGTTTTGCCTTGAGGAAAGACTATTATAGAGGCCGACCTGTCTGGCGATGGCGGCCGCGGTTACCGGGTGATCTCCAGTGATCATCTTGACCTGGATACCGGCATCCCGGCAGATCTTGACCGCGACAATCGCTTTCGGTCGCGGTGGATCGATCATCCCCTGCAGACCAAGAAAGACCAGATCCGTAATCAGGTCGGCATGAAATATGTGCTCTGTTTCCGGAGCCACCTCCTTGCGGGCCATGGCCAGCACCCGCATGCCCTTGGCAGCCATGAGCTCAACTGCTTCATGGATATCGGCGCTATAAAGGGGAAAGGGATGGCCGGATGCGTCAAGCTGACTGACGCATCTGGCCAGGATCGCCTCAACCGCGCCTTTGAGGTAGATCAGACGGAGGGCGCCATGGCCTGCATCGTGCAGGGTTGCCATATACTGGTGCTCTGATTCAAAGGGCACGGTGTCGAGGCGAGGATTTGCTGTCAGGTCTTCCTGCCCGAGCCCCCCCTTCCGGGCCGAGGCCAGCAGGGCTCCTTCAGTGGGGTCGCCCTGCACCTTCCAGACCCCATCCTCTTCTGTAAGCTGACTGTCATTACAAAGGAGTCCCGCCCTCAAACATTCCAGCAGGGTTGGAGAGACGGTGTCGGCAGGAGTCGAATCGAGTCCGCCGATCTTACCGGCCAGGGGATTGTAACCAGAACCTTCAACCGTATACAACAGGCCGCCTGCAAAAATTTCCTGGACGGTCATCTGATTTTCAGTGAGTGTGCCGGTCTTGTCGGTACAGATAACCGTGGTGCTGCCCAGGGTCTCGACCGCCGGCAGTTTGCGGATAATGGCCCGCTTCCTGGCCATACGTGAGACGCCGATGGCCAGGGTGATGGTGACTGCGGCAGGCAGCCCTTCAGGGATGGCGCCAACGGCCAGGGCCACCGCCGCCATGAAGATATCAAGAAAGGGTTGGCCCCGCAGGAGTCCGACCATAATGGTGAGGGCGGCCAGACCCAGAATCACGTAGAGCAGCACCTTGCTGAACGCATTGATCTTGCGGGTGAGCGGGGTGGCCAGTGCTTCGGCTGCGGAAATCAGTCGGGAGATGCGCCCCACCTCGGTTGTATCTCCGGTGGCAGTGACAATGCCGGTGCCCAGGCCGTAGGTAACCAGGGTTGAGGCGTAGGCCATGTTCCGCCGATCGGCCAGGGCAGTGTCGTGGCCGTGCAAGGCATGGTCTTTGGCAACGGGAACCGACTCCCCGGTAAGGGCTGATTCGGCGATCTGCAGATCACGAACCTTGAAGAGCCGCAGGTCGGCTGGAACCTTGTCGCCGCTCTGCAGCAGGACAATGTCGCCGGGGACCAGTTCCGTGGCCGGAATACGCCTCTTCTCCCCCTGCCGCAGGACCGTGGCCTCGGTGGTCATGGTCCGGGCCAGGGCGGCCAGGGCGTTGACCGCCTTGGCCTCCTGAATATAGCCGACAATGGCGTTAACCAGCACCACCCCGAAGATCACCCCGGAATCCACCCATTCTCCGAGAACAGCGGTAATGACTGCTGAGGCAAGAAGGATATAGATCAGGGGTTGATGGAACTGAAACAGAAAACGGAGGAGTGGCCCCTGCCCCTTGTGCGAGGTGATGGTATTGGGCCCGAACTCCTTCAGGCGATGCTCGACCGCGAACCTGTCAAGCCCCTGCTCCCGGTCTCCTTCCAGGAGTTCCACCACTTCGTCGATCGGCAGGTGGTGCCAGTGTCTGGCAATAAAGTTCACACTATCCATCCAGAACCTCTCTGTGAAAAAAATCGGACAAGGCAGACTTGGGGGTCCGGAGATCATTCCGGAGCTTTTCTGCCCCATGAAAGTATACTGCAGGGCTCACTTTTGAACAATGAACAAAACCTGTGCTCTCGGAGAGGCTGTGAATAGATTCCTTGACGTCAATAACGGAAATCAATAAACTGAAATAAAGTACCTCTATTCTCTTTTGTCCCCTTTAAAGTCACTTGGAAACAGCAGATGGGCAACACTTCATTTCACCAGGGGCAGATAGAATTTGTCGAAACAACCTGCGGCGTGATGATCAGAAGTTGCGGCGACTGGATCATTGAGAGTCTGGGCGGCGTGGAGAGGAAGCTGAAGCACTTTGCCGAGAAGACCGAGAAGACGAGTATTCAATGGGATGTCTCTGGAGTGGAGCGTATTGATTCAGCGGGAATGATGCTCTTTATCAGCTTTTATGACCTGCTTACCCGCAACAGCTGTACCATAGAGCTCATCGGGGCCAGCGCCAGCTATGATAGGCTGTATCAGCTGCTCAGGCAGTATGTCGCGGAACCTCCTGTTGTCGGTGGCGCTCTTGCTTCTCGTTTTCTGAGGTTCCTGGGTGCTCTGGGGAAGGGCTCTGTAGCCTTTTTTCTGGATATGGTTGCCTTTCTCTCATTTTTGGGTGAGAATTTCATCGTCTTTCTGCTGGCCCTGCGTCACCCCTTGTCCATTCGTTATGGTGCGATTGTCAAAAACATTGAAGAGGCAGGGGTTCGGGCCATGCCTATCATTGCCCTGACCAGTTTTCTGATCGGGGTGGTGATCGCCTATCAGGGGGCGGTTCAACTGGAGAAATTCGGCGCCAATATCTTCATTGTCGATATGATCAGCATCTCGGTCACGCGGGAACTCGCGCCTCTGATTACCGCCATTGTCGTGGCCGGTCGCACCGGCTCTTCCTATACCGCTCAGATCGGGGTGATGAAGATAACCGAGGAGATCGATGCCATGCGCACCATGGGATTTGAACCCCTGCATTTTCTGGTGCTGCCGCGGATCATAGCCTTGATGATCGTCATGCCGCTGTTGATCTTCTTTGCCGATATGGTGAGTATCATGGCCGGGATGTTTATCGCCAACATTCATCTGAATATCTCGTATGGCGAGTTTCTGCGGCGCTTGCAGGTGGCACTTGAAGTCAAGCATGTGTGGATCGGTCTTTTCAAAGGGCCGTTTTTCGCCTGGCTGATTGCAGCTGTCGCCTGCTTTCGCGGCTTTCAGGTCTCTAAAAGCACTGAGAGCATAGGGCGCTACACGACGATCAGTGTGGTTAATGCCATTTTTCTGGTGATTGCCTGTGATGCCCTTTTTTCAGTCCTTTTTACGGAGCTTGGCATTTGAGCGATCCTGTTATCACCGTCGCCAATGTGGTGACCAGGTTTGGCCGGAACCTGATTCATGACGGTATCAGTTTGACCGTGGGGCTGTCTGAAATCTATGGACTGCTAGGCGGCAGCGGCTCAGGAAAATCCACNNCTGATGAAAGAGATGGTGATGCTGCTCTCTCCACAGGAGGGAGAAATCACCGTTCTTGGAAAAAAATTGTCAACGATCAGCCGTGCTGATGCCTCCCGGCTGCAGCGTCAGTGGGGTGTGCTCTTTCAGGCAGGGGCCCTGTACTCATCCCTCACCGTTGGTGAGAATATCGGCATACCCCTCAAGGAATACACTGACCTTCCCGGGACTTTGATTCGGGATATCGTACGCATGAAAATCAACATGGTTGGTCTCCCCGCCCATGCGGCAGAGCTCTATCCCGCCGAATTGAGCGGCGGCATGGTCAAGCGGGTATCTCTGGCGCGGGCACTCGCCATGGACCCGAAGCTGCTTTTCCTTGATGAGCCAACATCTGGCCTTGATCCTGTCGGTGCAGAGGCCTTTGATACCCTTATTCTTAAATTACGCGATATGTTGGGCCTGACAGTGGTTATGGTCACCCATGATCTTGATTCAATATGGGCTGTTGTTGATCGATTTGCGGTGCTGGGTGATAAGAAGGTAATTGCGGAAGGCACCCTTGTTGAAGTCAGGAAAAACAGTCATCCCATTGTCAGGGAATTCTTTGAGGGAGCGCGAGGAAAGATACGGAGCGAGTATGGAAAGTAGAATCAATTATACCATCGTCGGTATCTTTGTGGTCCTGTTGTTGGCTGGCCTCATAACTTTTGTCTATTGGCTGGGGAAGTACGGTTACAAACAGGAACATGACTACTATTACGTCTATATGGGGGAGTCTGTTTCCGGGTTAAGCTCTGAGGCCTCAGTCAAATATCGGGGCGTGGATGTGGGTATTGTCGAGAAGATGAGATTGAACCCACTGAATTCCGAAGAGGTGGAGCTTCTGCTCAAGCTCAGGCGCGGAACTCAGATCAAGGTGGATACCAGGGCCATGCTCAAATCCTTTGGCATAACCGGGCTGGCCTTTGTGGAACTGAACGGGGGGAGCAAAGATGCCCCGTTGTTGAAGAGTGATGCCGTAATTCCGGTCATTCCTGCCGTTCCTTCTGCCTATGCCCGATTTGATGAGTCGTTGACTATTCTTGCAGGTAAGTTGGCGCGGGCACTCGATAAGATAGATCGGCTGCTCAGTGAGCAGAACCTGCAAAATGTTGATGA
>DCUN01000078.1 GCA_002327225.1 Desulfobulbaceae bacterium UBA2213 | reverse complement strand
GTTCCCCGGGAAGGACTTCAAAATCTACCTCAACAACGGCCTGGACCTCGCCAAACCGTTTAGCAAGTCCCCGTACATCAATCGCAAGATCGTGATCAGCATTCATCCTTGTTCCCCTTGTTCGGTGCTCCTTTGCCGGCCCCTCTTCCCTTACCTGGTCTGCAAATCCTGCCAGATCTGGCGAATGGCCGCCGCTGCCGGACTTTGTTCATTGCCAACCACCGGAATGCCCTGGACCTGGCAGGCAACCACCAGGGGGTCAAAAGGAATGCGGCCTAACACCGCGACCCCTCTCTGGGCACAGGCCGTCTCTATCGTCTCGGCCATTTCCGGGTACAGGTCCCATTTATTGATACAGACAAAGGATTGGAGGCGGAAATGATCGGCCAGATCAAGGACCCGCTCCAGATCATGCCAGCCGGATTGGGTGGGTTCAGTCACGGCCAGCACCATATCGACGCTGGCAAGGGAGGCGATAACCGGACAACCGATCCCCGGAGCCCCGTCGATCAGAATCAGATCAGCCCCTGTCTCTTCTGCCAGCTCACGGGCCTGCCGCTTGATAAAAGAGACCAGTTTGCCTGAATTTTCTTCGCCGGCAAAGAGCTGGGCATGAACAAGAGGGCCATATCCGGTATCTGAGATAAACCAGTTTCCGCAGTAATTTTCTTCCAGCACAATGGCCTGCTCCGGGCAGAAATGGGCACAGACACCGCAACCTTCACAACGCACGGAATTAATCCGGGCTCGCTGCACCATGGTGATCGCCTCAAACTGGCACAGTTCAACACAGACCCCGCAGCCACTGCAACGATCGCTGACAACCTTCGCCTTGACTCCGGAACGGAATTCATGCTGACTGCGGGCCTTGGGATCAAGCAGCAGATGCAGATCAGCGGCATCGACATCACAATCCACCAGGATCTTGTTGTCAGCCAGACAGGCGAGCGACCCGACCAGACTGGTCTTGCCGGTTCCGCCCTTGCCACTGAGGATGACAATTTCTTTCATGCACACACCTCCTGTATCAGGGCCTGCAAGGCGGGACGCAGATCCGGACGGCTCTCCACCAGGGTCTGGCCCCGGGCATAACCTTCGGCAACTTTTCGGTCAAAGGGGACTTTGAGCAGAACCGGAATCTTTTCCTGCCGGCACCACTGTTCAACCCGCGCATCCCCCAGATCAGCCCGATTAATGATCACCCCGCACGGTTTGGAAAAATTTACCAGGACCTCGGCGGCAAGTTTCAGGTCATGGAGCCCGAAAGGTGTGGGCTCGGTGACTAAGATCACATAATCGGCATCAGAGATCGCCTCGACAAAAGGACAGGAGGTACCGGGCGGCGCGTCAATGATGACCAGCGCCTCCCGGTCCGCCATCTTCTTCACCGCCTTCAACAGAGGAACAGCCATGGCCTCTCCCACTCGCATTCGGCCATGGACAAAGTTGATATCCCCGGCCATACCCGATTCCAGCACACCAATCTCCCGCTCGCTGCGGACAATGGCGCTGTCCGTACAGACCTGAAAGCAGCCAAGGCAGAAGTGACACATCTCGGGAAAGGTCATGATCGTTTTGGCAAACAGGGTAATGGCGTTAAAGCGACAGATATCGCGGCACTTGCCGCAATAGGTGCACTTATCTTCCAAAATCCGGGGAACAATCACCGTACACCGTTCGCGGGACGTGAGTTCAGGCTTGAGGAAAATATGACCATTGGGTTCTTCGACGTCACAGTCAAGGTACTGGACCGGGCCGGGGGCACACAGGGCCAGACTTGTTGAAATAATGGTCTTGCCGGTCCCGCCCTTGCCGCTGGCAACTGCTATCTGCATCCGCTCACCCTATTTCTTCCTGTTTTGACCTTTACCGGCGCCCTGGCCGCGACCCCTGCCCCCACCATCGCCTTGTCCCTGAACGCTTCCGCAACCACGGCATCGCCTGCCACCAGTAGTGCTGCCGGAGGTGACGGATTTAGTGGGGGTAATGGAAGGAGAAGAAGAGCTGACCTGAGCCTGTGAACCGAGCCGAAATTTTCCCAAGGCCTCCCGCACTGTGCCGCTGACATCAGAGACGACCTGAATACCGGCCTTTGCAAGCACCGGCATGGCCTTGGGCCCGACCTGTCCGGTGAGGATGACCTTGACACCTTTATCGGCAACCAGGGCTGCCGCATGTATCCCGGCCCCTTGAGCCGCATCAGGGCCCGAGGACTTGTCTACTACCTCAAGGAGTGCGCCGGTGTCACTGTCAATAATGAGCAGAAAGGCTGCCCGGCCAAATCGGGGATCAACGATGGAATCCAGTTCCATGCCTGCGGCGGAAACAACAATCTTCATCATACCCTCCATTTCTATTATAAGGAATTTCTGTAAAAACCCCTCAATGAATTACGCTTTTTGCGTGACTATGCACAGAATATAATGAGGCATTGCACAAAATCAAGGGAAAAAAGATTTTCGGCCAAAAAAAGTCAGGCCTGCCAATAACTAATGCCGCCCCTGTGATCTTTGGCTCCACGCAGCATAGTGCTCTGCAGTAAATTTTGGGGGATGACGAGGGCCGTTGTCAGGTTCCCTGACAACAAGAATTGTATTCCTTCCAATTTTTTTTCTTACATTTTTCTCACAAGAAAACGGTTCCCTTCATACTCGACAACGATAAGTTTATTGCTCTCCAGAAGTGCATTGAGTACCTGTCGGCCGTTTTCCCGCCCCTCGAGCAGGGAGAATACGGTCTTATCCCGTAATGGATGGACCGCGGTGATGCCGAGAAGCTCCTCTGCAAGATCCTCGCCGGCAACAGCGCAGCTCTCTTCAAAACCAAGGAGATACTCCACCTGCGCCAACTCTTCCTTGAACAGTTGATAGGCCGCTGTCATAACGGATTCTGTGGGAGTCCCGACCCATGTTTCCGCAGGCGGACGGATAGGCGCGGCCAGATAGGCCTTGGCCGGCTCAATTTTGGCCAGGAAATGAGCGACGGCCCTTATGTCTGCCGGCTTGTCATTGAGACCGGCTACGAGCATGGTCTCCGTTGCCAGCTCCCCCTCAAAATCCCTGGCAAAGGTCTCTATCCCTTGCAGCACTTCTTCGAGGCGCAACCGGGGATGCGGCCGGTTGATCCTGCGCCAGCAGCGGGGATCGACCGAGTCGACCTTCACGGAGACCCAATGGGCCCTGGCCACGGCCTGTCGTACCTCTGGCCGCCAGAGCAGGGAGCCGTTGGTAATGACACCGATCTTCATCCCAAAATCATGGAGCTGTTCAATGGCTTCACCGATCCTGCTGTCCAGGGTGGGCTCGCCGTCAGGCACAAAGGTCAGGCAGTCTACCGCAACCCCCTGCCTGTTGAGGGCCGCCAGGCGGTGAGTTGCCTGGGCGTGGATGGCTGCCGGTGCAAAAAAATTGCGGGGCTCGCTTTCCATCTGCAGGGTACGGCCCACCTGGCAGTAAATACAGGAGTAGGTGCAGACCTTGGGGCTGATGTTGTTGATTCCGAGACTGCTGCCAAGCCGCCTGGAGGCAACGGGGCCGAAGGTGATCATCGATTCGTTCATTTTTCCTCCTTTTTCAAAAGCATCATTGAGAGGAAGCCGGAGAGCAGGAAGCACCCGGTACATTCCGGATCATTCGGGCTATGCCCTGAAAAATAGTGGCGGTCGGTGATTCGGGTTCAGCGACTATCAGGGGCAGGCCGCGATCTTCGCTGCTTCTGATCGTTAGATCAAGGGGGATCGTGCCCAGCAGGGGTAGATCGTATTCACGGCTGAGCCGCTCGCCGCCGCCGTGGCCGAATATGTTCAAGGGGGCAGCTCCGGGCGTACTGACAAAAGAGGACATATTCTCCACCAGGCCGATGATCTTGAGGTTGTACCGGCGGAAAAGACTGATGGCGCGCCGGACATCGGCCAGGGCCACCTTCTGGGGAGTGGTGACCATCAGGATCCAGCAGCTGGGGATGGCCTTGGCAATGGTGATGGAGGGATCCCCGGTGCCGGGCGGCAGGTCGACAATCAGGTAGTCGAGTTCCCCCCACTGCACGTTGCCCAGAAGATGGCGGATCATTTTGTCCACTATCGGGCCGCGCCAGATAAAGGCTTCGTCCTCTTGGGCCGTCATTCCCAGGGACATGATTTTCAACCCATACTTGTCAAAGGGCCGAATCATCCCGTCCGGCAATGGTTCGGGTGTGCCGGTCAGATCAAGCATAATCGGGATTGACGGCCCGTAGATATCTGCATCCATCAGGCCTACCCGCAGGCCCTGACCGGCCAGGGCCAGGGCGATATTGACCGCCACCGTGGTTTTGCCGACCCCGCCCTTGCCGCTGGCAACGGCCACGATCTGTTTGACCCGGGCAATCCCCTGGTAGGCCGGCGGCGGAAAGATCTTCTCCCACTCCTCCGGGTTCAGTGCTGTGACCTCCATGTGGACATGGCTTACGCCTGGCAGAGAGCGGAGGACCGAGTCTATCTGTTTCTCCAGCCCCTTGCGCAGGGGAGAGTTCTCGCTTTTCAGGGCCAGGGTCAGACTGACCGTGTCGCCGTCAACCCCAATGTTGCGGATGAGGCCCAGATCGAGAAATGATTTTTGCACCTTGGGGTGCTTGACTGTTTGCAGTATCCTGCGCACCTGCTGTTCATCAACCATGGTTTTTCTCCTTTTTAATCAGGAATAGGGATATTGAGCTCCTGTCTGGTGCCGGCCAGGGCCTTGTCCGAGTCTGATTCGGCGGTGAGCAGCACCTCCACCCCGGCGTTGCCAAAAACATAACCCGGCCCCTTGCCCTCTTGGGGCTGCCTTACCACCAGGATATCAAGCTTGTTTTGCAGCAGCCATCGGGCCACCTTGATGCCCTTGCCTTTCTCTTCATGAAGGAAGGGGTTGGCCAGGAGATGCTCTTCGAGCACTGTTCCCGTTTTTCGGCAGAACGGTTATCAGTTTGAAGATGGGCGCTTCACCGAAATGATCGGAAATATTGCGCCTGTCTGCCATGAGGGGGATGCCGATGGTCAACTGATGGCGGTCCAGGGGCTGGTAATGAATGAGAATGCGATCGACATTCTCGATCTCTTTTTTGATGCGGTTGCCAAGCTCGCGCGACAG
>DCUN01000028.1 GCA_002327225.1 Desulfobulbaceae bacterium UBA2213 | reverse complement strand
GTCCCGGATTATCACCGGGTTCCCTTTTAAGCTCTATTACGAGCATCTGAAATTTTCTAGCGCAACGATTACCTGAATAGTCGGCACACGTCAACGACAAAGTCGGACAATACCCAATTCCTCCTTGCAGAAACTCGCTCCTTTTGCTTATGATTCATAATCCGAAGCATGGTTACAAAAGTGAACGGTTGATCGACATGCTTTTTTATCTTAACCCAGGGAGAAGGCAGAATGAGTTTAGTCAAGGAATTCAAAGAATTTGCGGTCAAGGGCAATGTTATCGACATGGCAGTTGGTATTATTATCGGAGCCGCCTTTGGCAAGGTCGTCTCCTCCATAGTGAGCGATGTTATTATGCCGCCTATCGGACTGCTCATCGGTGGTATCGATTTCAGCAAGCTGGCCATCACTCTGCAGGCGGCATCGGAAGGCACTGAAGCAGTCGTCATCTCTTATGGCAAATTTGTTCAGACAGCCGTTGATTTTACCATCATCGCCTTTGCCATCTTCATGATGATCAAAGGCATAAATGCCCTGAAACGTAAAGAGGCCGCCAAAGCAGAGCCTCCGGCAGAACCGTCGCCTACCAGAGAAGAATTGCTGCTGACCGAGATCCGCGATCTGCTCAAAAAACAGTAACTCCCCTGGTGCTGCTCCTCCTGCCAGGAGGAGCAGCACCAGATCTCTCAACATTTCTCACACCAGGAGAGCAGATTGGCCCATGAAGTTGATGGCTGCAGATATCCTTGACACCTACAAGGAGCCGGATGAGATCTTTCTCCCCCTCACCAGTGAACGCTACTGCCAATTCTACGATGTGGAAATGGCCGGCTTCCGTGACGATCTCACCTTTTACCTGGAAAGAGTCAGGGCTTCTGATGCCGTGCTTGAGCTTGGGTGCGGCAATGGTCGTCTGTGCAGGGAGATGGCAGAGACCGGGGCCGAGATAACCGGCATCGATCTCTCTCTGCCCATGCTGCGTCTGGCCAGGGCGCAGCCAAGACCGAACATCTCCTATCTGGGCATGGACATGACCGCGCTGGCCTTCCGCCGACAATTCGATACCGTTATCATCGCCTACCACACCCTGAATCTCCTTGGAACCAAAAAGAGTATCCAAAAGTGTCTGGAACAGATCAAGACCATTCTCAAACATGATGGCAGACTTCTTTTGCAACTCTTTATTCCTGACCAGACAATCCTGACCCTTGGCACTAAAAAACGTTTCCAATTCCAGATCCTGGAACTGCCGGATGGCGGTAAACTCATCAAGGAAATCAGGCGGGGCTACGACAATGAAGAGCTCATCCTCGAAGAACGCTATCGGCTCCGGCCCCGGCAACCGGGGGCGGCCAACGAAGATCTGAGCCATACCCTGCGTCTGGCCGCCTTCCCGGCGGAAAAATGGCAGACACTGCTCCATGACGGCGGATTCAGCATCCAACAGCAGTTCAGCGGCTACACGCTCGCGCCCTTCATTCCAGGAAGAGACAGCTGCCTGTTTATCGAGGCGGGTCTCTACAGGTCCCCTCTTCCACCTTGATTTGGAAGGGGAATAAAGATATTCTTTTAAAAAGGGTTCTTTAAAGGCAGTGCTGTGAGGCGCAAGACGGCGTCTCACTCGCTTCTCCTCCTCTCACATCTTTCCAGGAAGGCCATGACTGGTATCGCCCGGACGACCTGCTTGCTTTTACTCCTCCTCTTGCAGCCTTCTCTGCTGTGGGCAGAAGTGCAAATCGTATCCATTGGTGTCCTCGCCAAGAGCGGCGAGGATATTGCTGTAAGAAAATGGACAGCCACGGCCGACTATCTCTCCACCAGACTCCCCGCGTATCGTTTCACTATCGTCCCCCTGGGATTCAAGGAAATTCATGAGGCCGCACACCAGGGGAGGGTCGATTTCATACTGACCAACTCGTCCCTGTATGTGGAACTGGAACAGTTCTACGGGATCAGCCGCATCGCCACCCTGATCAACCAGCACCTCCCCGGTCAACAGACCACCATCTTTGGCGGCGTAATTTTCACCAAGGCTGACCGCCATGACCTCAACACCCTCAACGACCTCAAGGGAAAATCCTTCATGGCGGTGGACCCGCTATCTTTTGGTGGCTGGATTGTGGCCTGGCGGGAGTTTTTCAAACAAGACATTGATCCGTTCACCGATTTTCAATCTCTCCGCTATGGCGGCACCCACGAGGGTGTGGTTATGGCCGTACTGGCCGGCACAGTTGACGCTGGAACCGTACGCACCGACACCCTTGAACGGATGGCGGAGAGGGGAACACTCCGCCTGACGCAAGTAAAAATATTGAATCAGCAGGCCCGGCAGACCGAAGACGGCTTCCCTTTTCTTGTCAGCACCACGCTCTACCCTGAATGGCCTATGGCCGCCATCAGGAGCACACCAGACCGGCTTTCGCGACTGGTGGCCGGTGCCCTGATGACGATGGAGAGCAGCGACCCGGCGGCCATGGCCAGTCAATCGGCAGGCTGGACCATCCCCTTGAACTATCAGCCGGTACATGACTGCCTGCTTGAGCTTAAGATCGGTCCTTATAAAGACTATGGGAAATTTTCCCTTACGGACGTCCTCTCCCGCTACTGGCGACAACTCAGCCTCATGGGACTGGCAGCCTGCTTGGTCCTGTCCGCCACATGGTACATTTTTCTTCTCAACCGCATCCTGCAGAAGAAGAAACTGGAAGTGGACAGATTGAACGTCACCCTTGAGTCCAAGGTGGCGCAACGAACGGAAAAGATCAACACCCTCCTCGATCAACAGATCTACCTCAAGGGCATCCTGCAGACCGTGGCCGACATCAATAAACTGCTGATTACCTCGCCCGATCTGGATATCCTGCTCAAAGAATCGTGCGAACTCTTTGTCCAGCATGGGCACTATGGCTTCTCCTGGATCGGCCTGCTGGATAAGAATGAAATTTACAAGATATACAGTCCTGATTATTTCGAAAAATACCTGGCCCCACCCCCGTATGCGGTCAATGACCCGGAACTTCCCTTTTATCAGAGCCCGACAGCCAGATGCGTCCGCGAAGACGCCATCGTAATCAGCGACCGCAACCATGGTCAGGATCTTACTCCCTGGCGGGATCAGGCCGAGATTAAAGGATTTCAATCAGCCATCGCCCTCCCCTTGCGGGCCAGAGAATCGGCCAGGCCACTCGGTACGCTGACGATCTATACCTGGCTGAAAGAGGGATTTGAACAGGAAGAGATCGCCATGCTCGAAGAACTGACCGGGGATCTCGGTTTTGCTATCGGCTCCTTTCGCCACCGGGAGGAAGTCGCCAGATTGACGATCGAACGAGCGGCCAATTATGAAGAAACGATTTTCACCTTTGTCGACATGATTGAGCACCGGGACACCTATACCGCCGGCCACACGGAGCGCGTGGCCAGGTATTGTCAGCAGATAGCCAGGGCAATGGGCGTTGCCGACCAGGAGACAGCAAAACTGTACAAGGCTGCCATCCTCCATGATATCGGCAAGATAGCCACTCCTGATTCAGTTCTCCTCAAACCAGGGAAGCTCAACAGTCTCGACTACGACCTGATCAAACTGCACGCCGCTGCCGGCCATGAGATGCTTTCCAATATTGAGATGTACCGCGATCTGGCCGAGATCATTCTCCACCATCATGAACGACATGACGGACAGGGCTATCCTGACGGACTGCATGACACTCAAATCCCCTTTCTCTCCCGCATCCTCACCGTGGCCGATGCCTTCGATGCCATGACCACCAACCGTATCTATAAATCACGAAAACAAATCCCGGAAGCCCTGGCTGAGCTTGAATCTCTCAGCGGCAGCCAGTTTCACCCTGAGGTTGTGGCCGCCGCTCTCAAGGCCCTCCGGGAAACAACAAGCCCGGTGGCCATCACCCAGGCTCCGACCTCGGATATCGAGAAAAAACGATTTTCCTACTTCTTTAATGACAAACTGACCGGACTGTTCAATGAAGATTATCTGAGAATTTTCCTGCAGAACAATCAGAATCTACTGGAATACAGCTGCCTCCATATCCTCTCTCTGCAGAATGTTGTGGAATTCAATAAACGGCTGGGCTGGGAGCGAGGCAATCGCCTCTTCCAGGAGTTCGCTGCCGAACTGCAGGCCCATTATCCTGAGGCCATGATTTTCAGAGCCTACGGCAATGATTTTGCCATTCTCACCAGAAAACATTGCGACATGGAGGGGGCTACCTTCGAATCCTTTACCAGCATGGCCAGCTCAGGAATCACCGTCACCCCCCAGCATATTGATTTACAGAAGGACACGACATACACTTTTGACAAACTGGAAAAGATGGTGATATCCGCTCCCCTTTCTCAGAGCGCGGAAAATGTGAAAGAGTTGCAACATACAACCATTCAAGTGGCATCAGGATTGTCAGACTTGTCGGGTGCGCATGATGACTGATCACCGTTCTTTCCGGCCATATTTTTCAAAACCAGTTTGCTGTTCGTTGCGCCATTTGGCCTTACCATATACAAACCCGTGGTGCGGTTAGAGGCATCCATCGTCCGCTCATCGCCGTCGGCTTCAAGGTCAACTCAGAACGTGCCGTAAAGTTCCGCAAATTGGCGACCACCATCATCGAGGAGTTCACCATCAAGGGCTTTGCGATGGATGACGAGCTTTTTCAAGGGTGGCAGTTTGCAGGCCCTGAAGAAAACCCGTTTGGGCGAAGACCGGCACGAAGGCTTTGTGCTTAAAGGACTCGGAAAATACTAATGTACAGACCTCGTATATCTACACAGAGACGTGATAGATAAAGCTAATAGTTACAAGGTTTTGCCTGTAAATTGAACATTAAAAACCGTGAGATGATGATCCCTCTGGCTTTTTTGGGATTTTCGTTCTATCACTCTGTCATCCCCGAGTTTTTTTGTCGGGGATCCATTGCTTACAAGGTTAAGGCGGCATGGATTCCGGCTAAAATCCTGCCGGAATGACAGTGGTTACATGTGTACTTTTTCCAAAATGCAGACCTCGTAAATCTACACAGAGATGTGACAGCCAAGCTTATAATTACAAAGTGTTGCCTGCAATTTGGACATTGAAAACCGTGAGATTATGATCCCTCTGGCCTTTTTGGGATTTTCGTTCTATCATTCTGTCATCCCCGAGTTTTTTTGTCGGGGATCCATTGCTTACAAGGTTGCGGCGGCATGGATTCCGGCTAAAAGCCTGCCGGAATGATAGTGGTTAATTGTGTACTTTTTTCAAAATGTCCAAAAAAATAGCATCTCTTAAAACGCTACGACGAGGATTTTACGATTGAGGTGCGGTCAAAGATGGCCCGAAGACGGGAAGCAAGATGGTATATTTTGATTTTCCGCGTCCCTAACATGAAGTATTTTCTGCTACTGCTGCCGATGGCCAGTCTGATGCTTCTGAGCTGGGAATGAAGTGAGTAAAAAATATGCACCTACTTGATAAGTGGGGTAAAAAAGTAGCAAAGGCTTGATGTTTATTTTTTGCATATTAAGACAATTGTATCGTTATTTTAATTAGTTGCTTGTCTTAACAGCATATTGGCATAATTATTGGATTAATAAAATGAAAATGACATAGACTTCATTTTTCCTCCTCCCCCTCCTTTAACGCCTGCTCGTTGTGAGCAGGCGTTTTTGTTTTTATTCGACAAAATAGACCGTAAAACCTCAGCGAAACCTTACTCCTTCCTGTCTGAGCGGTCATCATATCCAGTAAGCGCTTGTTATAATTTAACAATGTCGGCCACATAATCCTGGACCGTCTGCTGAGCGTCGTGTTCCCGCTGGCGGATCTGTACCCAACAGCTGCCTTTTCTCCTCATGTTTACAAAAAATTAAGGCTCAAGGTACGCTTAAATAAAAAAAATTCATTCCTTGACCTAAATCAAAGAAATATCTTCCGATAAACGATAAAGTCTCAGATATACATGCACCAAGTACTAACCCCGACGAACGGGACAAGTGACTTTCGCAGATTGTTTTCTTGTCAAAAAACAAGAAAACAATCTGCAAGTCACTAAAAAATATTTTCACAATGCGCAAGATATGACCTATAGTAGGTAAAGAACATCTTCATTCATCCCAACCAAGGAGAACACCCATGTACTGCAATCAATGTGAACAGACCGCCAAAGGAATCGCCTGCACCACCATCGGAGTCTGCGGCAAGAACGAGGAAGTGGCCGGGCTCGAAGATCTTCTCACCCATGCCGTCCAGGGCCTTTGCCTGGTGGCTGATGCCGGACGTAAGGTCGGGGTGATTGACAACGCTATTGATCGTTTTACCTGCGAGGCCATTTTTTCCTGCCTCACCAATGTGGACTTTGACCCGGCTCGTTTTGGTGTCCTGATCCACAAGGCCTTTGCCCTGCGTGAAACACTGAAAGCAGAGGTGAAGACCGCTGGAGGCACCATTGATTTCAGCGCTGCTGCCGCCACCTTTGCCCCGTCCGATTCCCTGACCGGACTCGAAGCACAAGGCGCGGCCCTCAACTTCATCACCACCCTCGATGCCAATCCCGATCTGCAATCCCTGAAGCAAATCACCATGTACGGCCTGCGCGGCCTTGCCGCCTATGCCGACCATGCCGCTATCCTCGGTAAGGAAGATGAGGCTGTCTACGCCTATATCCATGAGGCCATGGCCGCCCTCACCGGTGATCTGGATCTCAATCAGCTGGTGGCTCTCGCCCTCAAATGCGGCGAGGTTAACCTCCGGGCCATGGAGCTGCTTGATGCCGGCAATACCGGAACCTACGGCCATCCCGTCCCTACCCCGGTACCGCTCGGTCACATCCCCGGCAAGTGCATCCTGGTCACCGGTCATGACCTCAAAGATCTGGCCATGCTCCTGGAGCAGACCAAGGACAAGGGGATCACCATCTACACCCACGGCGAAATGCTGCCCTGCCACGGCTACCCGGAACTCAAAAAATACCCGCATCTTTACGGGCATTACGGCACAGCATGGCAGAACCAGAAAAAAGAATTCGCGGACTTCCCCGGCGCCATCCTCATGACGACCAATTGCATACAGATACCGCCGGAAACGTATGCCGACAACATCTTCAGCACGTCCGTGGTGGGCGCGCCGGGGGTGAAGCACATCGAGGGTCGCGATTTCAGCGCCGTCATCGAGCGGGCTCTGGAACTGCCCGGCTTCGCCGCGGACGCTCCCGCGAAGACCGTGCACGTCGGCTTCATGCGCAACGCGGTTCTCTCCCACGCCGAGAAGATCATCGAACTGGTCAAGACCGGCAGGATCCGCCACTTCTTCCTGGTAGGGGGCTGCGACGGGGCCAAGCCCGGGCGCGACTACTACACCAAGTTCGTCGAGCAGGCCCCGGACGACACGGTCATCCTCACCCTGGCGTGCGGTAAATACCGCTTCTACGACAAAGACCTGGGCGACATAGACGGAATCCCCCGGCTGCTCGACATGGGCCAGTGCAACG
>DCUN01000058.1 GCA_002327225.1 Desulfobulbaceae bacterium UBA2213 | reverse complement strand
TCAGCCCTTCCCTAATATTTTCAGCTTTATCGGCATAGTTTTTTGCATAATAGTGGATGATGAGGCCGATGGCTCTGGTCTGACCGATATCGATCAACTGCTCCACTTTACTCAGGTCAATCTCATGGTGACCATAGAGAAGGGTGTCAATTCCGCGGGTCTCAATGGAAACCTCCTTTTTCCCCCGCGCCGGATTGAATCCCCCTGCGTCCGGACGTCGTTGCGACTTTCTGACAATCGGGGGTAGATCGCCCAGTTTTTCTGCAAGCTGTTTCCGGTCGACCAGGGCCTGCGCCTTGAGGGTGACATCCTCCGGTCTGTAGGAATCCATCATGATGACCGTATCGCTTACCGCAAAATAATCCCCGGAACCTCCCATAACCAGAATTGTGGAGACCCCGAGCTCATGATACATCTCTCTCACGCGAAAAAGAAACGGCGTTATCGGTTCCTTTTCCCTGACAACCAGCCTCTGCATCCGTTCATCGCGGATCATGAAATTCGTGGCCGAGGTATCTTCATCAATCAGGAGCAGAGCGGCCTCATCTTCCAGGGCTTCAATAATGTTCGCTGCCTGGGAGGTACTGCCGCTTGCATTTTCAGTGGAAAAGCTGGTCGTATTTCTGTCAAAGGGCAGCCGGTCAATGAAGGGGCTGATATCACAATTGGAAACGACCCGATTGTCTTCAGCCCGGACCTTGACTGCTGTGGGATCGGTTGCCACAAGTTCTCTGCCATCGCCGGGGATATGGTTATAGACACCCCTTTCGAGGGCATGAAGAAGTGTTGATTTCCCGTGAAAGCCGCCGCCGACAATCAGGGTTACCCCCCTGGGAATGCCCATCCCCCGGATCTTGCCCCTGTTAGGCAAAACAAGCGTGCAGGCCAGTGAATCCGGGGCAACAAAGGGGATCACCTTATCTTTCATTGGCCGGTCATCAATGCCGCTTTGTCTTGGCAACAGGGAGTTATCAGCCACAAAAGCGGCAAGATTGTTTGGCAGTAACTGGCCACGCAAAGAGTGCTGATCTTCAGCTGACTCGACGTGTCTTTGCAAGCGGCCTTTATCCAGATTCTCAAAATAAAGGCCATGCAAGACCACTTCCGGCAGTTCCCTGAAGAGCATCTCTTCCACTTCCCTGGCCATGATCGTTCGCCCTGCGGCAGGCAGACCGACGGTCAACCGTGCCTCGACACCTTCACTGTCTATCAGTACCGAGTTTCTGACCAGGATCTGCTGACCACTCGTTTCGATCCGGATCTCGCCACTCCTGCCGATCCCTCGATGCCCCTTGACGTGCGCCTGAATTGCCCTGGCAACGGCCCTTGCCAGAAAATCTTCCGCAGCAGTTTTCCGTATCTTGCCGGAGCAGAGTTCAGAGGGAAGAAGCGCTACCGATGACGGAACATGAATGCTTATCCGCGAAGGCTGGGCAAAAGGATCACCCTGGATATGATCGAAAGTGAGCTGGTAGCCATGAAACTGATAGCTCCCTTTGAGTTCCTTGTATGCCTTGTACCCTCGCCCATCAATTTTTTTTAAGAGTGTTCGTAGACGTTCCATTGTGGTCTCCGCCCGCAAAAAAACCAATTTTTTTTATGGTACCCCACGTCATCTCCAACCGGGTAATTATACTGTGAAGGAAATAAATCGGTCAAGAAGAGGTGTTTTTTTCACCTCATACAGCGTCAAGTACCCCTTTTTCGATAGTATCTGCACTTCCGCTAATCCAAAAAATTCAGCAAAGTGCGACAGCGTACGATGAGAATAAGCATTACACAGCGTTGTTGCGCAAGATTGATACGAGACCGGCTCTATCTCATTGAGCACAACCGGAAATGCCGCTAGAAAAGCATCCTCATACAATGATTGTGGTCGAAATTCTCCACCGTATTTTCCCAACAGAAAAAGGGTAAAGAGAAAGGCCTGCTGGATAAAGGGGATATCCTGGTAACGGTCAAGATATGACCAGTTGAATTTTTGCACATAGGCCTTGAAAAGATCAGGATAGACAGCATCCACCCCCTGAGAGGTAATTTTCTTGCGACATTTGGCGGTAAGAACAAATTTTTCTTTATCCATTCGAACAAGCCCGGCTAAATTTGCCACCAGCCGCAGGCAATGGAGCTCAAAAAAATCCATTTCCGACCGGATAGCGCCGAATCTAGTACGATCTTCATATTTCTCCTGCCCCCAGAAAGAGAGGGCCGCCTCCCGGCAAAAGCGCTGGGGAAGGTTGCCTTTTGCCGTCGGCTTCAAACCTTTCTCTCCGATAGCCTCGACCAGTAAAGCAAATAAGGTGAGTACAGGAGCCCCCAGGGGCGGTTCAAGCGATTCGGTGAACCTCACCAGATCCGGAGAATCAAAGGGGAAATGCAGGACACGATGCATCTGAGACGGGGAAAGACCGTGAAACGACGCGAGCGAACTGTTATTTTGTTTTTGTGTCAACTGGTCCAGCTCCGCCTGGAGCTCATCCAACGAGGAGAACTCCCGGCCTTCCACACCGTCCCGAATCTCGTCCATGATCTCCTGCATGCTCGCTGGACCGGCCACACCGGTCTGTTTGTCAAGACAACATTTTTTATATTTTTTGCCGCTTCCGCATGGACAGGGATCATTCCTGTTGATTTTCATGGCGATACAATCTCCTTTTCGATGTGGGGCAATGCTTGATATTGACCGTTCTGCTGTTTAACATTTTTTGCCTTACGCTTATGTGCTTTTTACGAAAAACATCAAAAACAAATCACACCCGATTTTTCGGGGCCCGTCAATTGATTGCAGATGCTGGTGAAGCCATCAAGTTGTTCCCTTCATTCAGCAAAGGCAGTTCCCAGTTAACTGGTGTCTTTGACTGACCCTGCAGATATGCATTTGCCTTGGAAAAATGGTTATTCCCAAAAAAACCACGATGGGCAGATAAGGGGGACGGGTGAACCGACTGCAGTACCAGGTGGCGCCTTTTATCAATGATCGCCCCTTTCTTCTGGGCATAACTGCCCCACAGGAAAAACACCAGCCCGGAATGTTCGCTGTTCAGCGTTTTAATAATGACATCGGTGAAACGTTCCCACCCCTTTCCCTGGTGAGAAGCCGCCCTGTTCTGTTCCACGGTCAGCACGCTGTTGAGCAGGAGCACACCCTGCTGCGCCCAGCTGTTGAGACATCCATGGTTGGCCGGCGGGACACCAAGATCCGTATGGATTTCTTTGAAAATATTTTTAAGGGATGGCGGAGGCGCAACCCCCGGCATTACTGAAAAACACAGGCCGTGTGCCTGTCCCGGACCGTGATAGGGGTCCTGCCCGATGATCACGACCTTCACGTCTTCAAAGGGAAGCAGGTTCATGGCATTAAAAATATTTTTCCCTTCCGGGTAAATGATCTTGCCGGCCCCTTTCTCCTGAATCAGGAACTGCCTGAGGTTGTGCATATACTCCTGCTCAAATTCACCGCCGATCCGACTCTTCCAGGAAGGCCGTAACTGCACCCGATCTTGTATCTCAGACATTGGACGACACCTTTGTATGGTTAACTTCCGGCCCCATTATCCGTTTCCCCTCCCTGCTTGTGAAACTTCCACCATTACTTATCTTGCCGCAGCAGCGTTCAGGAGGAAATCAGGACAAAGAGTCCTGCCCCCTTTTACTTTTAGTAACGATCTTTTCCCGCTCACCTCAACTCCTTTGCCTTACAATAAGGAGTCCACTTCCAGCTGCTTGATTTTCTCTTGCCATACGGCAAACTCCCGGGGACTGACACCAAAGCGTATTGCATTCCCCTCATGCAGGTTTGCAAACTCTTCCAGGACAAGCTTGATGAACTTGTCGCGATCCTCTTCAGGCACTGACAAAGCAATACCCGCCAGCACCGCTTTTTGAGTGGGAGCCTGCTGTTGCAGAATAATTGTCTTTATTGTCTCGCTGAGCTTCTGCCGGTATCGTAGACGGAAGGTATCAGACGGCACCAGCTCCCGGCGGACTGCCAGATAATGCTGACAGGAGCGTTCATAGGCCCAGGCGAAGACATCGCGCAGCAACTCTATCCGGTTCTGCCCATAGACCCCCAGCATGGCATCGATATAGGCACGTTCCGGCACGTCGATGAACGAGAGCGGACAGAGGTTGTGCCGAATCAAGGGGATATTGGCGGCGAGCCGGGAGACACGTTTGTTCACATCCTCAAACGGTTGCAGGTAAGGAAGATGGACCATCACAAAAAATGACTGCTCAAAGGGATCGCGAATCTCCCGGGCCATCGAGAGAATAATCCGGAACAGCTCATCAAGTTTTATTGGCGCATTACGTCAATTAATGCGCCAATAAAATGGCGCATTAATAATTTGTGGGGCCAATAAGAGTGACACAATTTAAGAGAGGTGCACAATTCGTATAATTTGTGCCTTTGGCCTTAAAAACGTTATAGCCGCCCCGGAAGATGTATTCTTTCAGTTAGTTAGTACGGCCAGATCCCATTCCTTATGACTTAACAAATCCGTCCCCTCTTTACTGGTGTCATGGTCTCCATCCCAAGCAGATGTATTCATTCGGTGACGGATAAAGGCGTTTCCGACAACACCAGCAGCACCTATTCCAACTGGGCCCCTGGTTCACAACATGATAGCAGGCTCCGGGGCATTCCATACGTAACGTTCTGGACTTGAATGAATTTCCCCCACCATTAGAAGCCAAGGCCGGACTTGACCTTTTTTCTTTTGAGATGGCCTGCGCTAATCATCCAGGATCTCCCAATGGCCGCTCTTGCGTGAGCCAACCCTTCTGAGTCGTTCCAACTTGCACAATTCCCGGATAGCCCGTTCTATAGTGCTTTCCGATTTTTCGAGTTTGGCGGCTAACTCAGAGACAGTCAGGGCGTTATTCGAGACCAGCAGGTCAAAAACCTTTCCCGTCATTTTTCCCGTCATTTTTCCCGTCTCATCCGCCATCCCCCACGTCATTTCCAACCGGGTCTGGTCATACGGTTCAAAAGAATCAAAGAGCCGTATCGTGCCGCCTTCTATCTCCCAGCCCTGGCGAATCTTTGGCAAGCCGGAGCCGGCGCGCTCACCGAGATTGATCATCAAAAACATCTGGTGCAGCGTACGATTGCGGCAATCACTTTCCCAGTGCAAGTTTAATGTTTCTCAATAATGCAAAGCTTACCTAAACAAATCAGGCTAATTTCAAACCGGACAGCTAACCACTGAGTTTGTTATTGCCCATAACCTCTTAGGTCACAACTGCGCTAAAACCTCAAGCATGGCCAAATCCGGCCACAGCGATTTGTCACGGACTGTGGTGGGACGGTGACTCAATTCGCGAAGTTTTGAATGTTGCTTGCTCATGGCTCACCTGCCTCTAGCTTCTTACAATGGTCCGACCAAGTGGTCTTTTCGCCGTCTGACCAGTCAGATCCGATCCACCGGTCGGATTGATTCATGATCGCGGGTTCAAAAATTTATGGAACTTCCGGCAGGTGGCGTCAAAGGCTCGCATGTCATTTTTGGAGTCAAGGTGTCGGCAGTAAGGTCCGCCCTCCTCGTCAACACTTTGCCGGAGTTTTTCCTCCGGCGCGATGTCGTATTCCTCATCCATTCCGACATCCCGGATGATCTCGCCGCCCAGCAGCCAGAGATAGTCCATGTGCTTCCGGATGGTCTTCCTGGCCAACCCATTGTCAATCAGGTGCAACACAAACGGCCGCATCACCGCCACCAGACTTTGCCCATATGGAATGTCTTCCTCAACGCCGTGCCAGCTTTCCGGCCACTCGGGAAAATCGGGGCAGATATCTTCGGGTGTTTTCATATTTTCTCGCGCCATATCTTACTTAACCTCGTCGTTAGTTAACTGAAACAGTTTTAGCTTAACTAACGAACAGCCGAAGGTAACGATCAAACACAAAGCTGCGTCCCCGCCGCTGTCCCGTGATTTCTTTCAGGATGCCCAGCCGTTCAAAGTCCCGGATCAAGGCATTGGCCGTTGGGGTGCTTACCGACAAAGCCGTCTCGATGTCAGCTGCGCAAACCACCGGTTTGCGGTACAATACATTGAGCATCAGCAGGGCATTGGGGGCTCTCTTGCCAAGCTGCCTTATCTGCTGTTCCATCTCGGTACGCAGGGTCAGAATCTGCCTGAAGACATCCCGGCCCTTGGCAGCAGTTTCCGCGATGCCGGTCAAAAAAAAGCGTACCCAGTGAATAAGGTCATTGCTGATCCGAACCCGCATCAAGGCATCGTAGTAACTGGCTCGATTGCGCTCAAAAAAATCCGAAAGATAGAGCGACGGCTTGGCCAGCAGTCCGTGATTTACCAGATAGAGAGGAATCAGCAGCCGACCGATCCGGCCATTACCATCCAGGAACGGGTGAATAGTCTCGAACTGATAATGGCTGATCGCCACCCGAATCAGATGCGGCACCACAATCTCCTCATTATGCCAAAACAGCTCCAGATCACTCATCAGTTCGGCAACCCCGTCCTGGTGCGGTGGAATGAACGAAGCGTCCATCAGACTGGAGCCTCCGATCCAATTCTGGCTGGCGCGGAACTCGCCTGGTTGCTTGTGTTCGCCCCGTACCCCACGCATCAGGAGGGCGTGGGTCTGTTTCAGCAGGCGGTTGGAGAGCGGCAAGGTCTGCAACTCGGCGATGGCGGTGTTTACCGCGTCGATATAGTTGCGCACCTCGCGCCAATCGTTGCGCTTTTCCGGCTGAATCTGGTCTTCCGACATCAGGGCCTCGTCGATACCGGTCTGGGTACCCTCGATCCGGCTGGAGGTCTGCGCCTCCTTCACCACATGCATCTCAATAAAAAGATCAATATCCGGGACGATCAGAGAAAAGGCATTGAGTTCGCCCAGCATTCGGTTGGCCTGTTCCAGCAGGGTATTGACAACAGGGTCTTCCCAAGTCCAATCGTGATTGACCGGTACCGGCTCGAAACTCTTATACTGGTAGCGTGGTTGCCAATGGCCGGGGCTAAAGGTCTCGAATTTCATGCGGCATCCACTTGGTTGGCTAAGGCGCTGAATGTCAACCAGAAGTCGACAGGAAGCTGTCCTTTACCGTCCCGTCCTGCTGCCAGCTTGCATTCCAGACTAAGGGTTTCAGAAAGGGTGGCGGCAATGTCTTCAAGAGTATGAATGTTGGTCATACCGACTCCTTTGTTGATATATGGGCACATTCTGAGCCAGCCCTGACCATGGGTTGCGTGACTCTATATTTGCGTTCTTGACCTTTAAAGAGGTCATTATAGCCCCGAAAAAGTCCAACTTTCAACAATTATTAAAAATGATTTTAGTTAGTTATCGCGGCCAGACCCCATTATCTGTTTTTCATTCAGTTTACCCTGCATGGCCGGGGTCAGTATCAGCTTGCGCATTTCTTGATGCCGTCGGGGCCAGTAAAGGCACGGCCAAGTTCCTCAAGCAGCTCCACAGTTCCTTTATGCATGATTGTCTGCCGTGGAGGCAAGATACGCTTTACCATATTCGGACAGGCGGTACTTTTGCAGACGGCTGGTGGGTTTATCAGGGAGAGTGTATTCAATCAGCGCCTGCTGTAACAGTTCTTTTATCTTCCGTTTGAAAGCCCCTGTCTTGGTCTCCAGCCCGAGCAGATGCATCAGTTCGGCGGCAGATAAAGGCGCACCCGACAACGCCAGCAGCACTGCTTCTGACTGGGCCCCTGACTGGGCCCCTGACTGGGCCCTTAAGTCGGGCCGAGCGGCATTGCCCGACCGTGATCCGACCTGCTGTTTATCAAGAACAATCGGCCGAGCCAGAAAAACAGTGAAGCGCAGACGCATACCGATTTCCTGAACCAATGGTTCCGGCAGGCCCATTTCCCGGCTTTGGTGCAGGATATTGCGCACGCCGCTGCCCCATTGTTCAATCAGTTTCAATTCACGGAAGACCCGGGCAATGACAGGGTTGCGGATCTTGGAAACTCCGCTCTTCATATCCTCAATGGTCATCCCTGGTAAGAGGATGCCGGGATTTTCGACCTCAATGCGGTCATCGAAGAAAGCGATACGGATCGGGGCACCCCGCTCGGAGATGGCCTACGTTAATCATTCAGGATCTCCCAATGGCCGCTCTTGCGTGAGCCAACCCTTCTGAGTCGTTCCAACTTGCACAATTCCCGGATAGCCCGTTCTATAGTGCTTTCCGATTTTTCGAGTTTGACGGCTAACACAGAGACAGTCAGGGCGTTATTCGAGACCAGCAGGTCAAAAACCTTTCCCGTCATTTTTCCCGTCTCATCCGCCATCCCCCATGTCATTTCCAACCGGGTCTGGTCATACGGTTCAAAAGAATCAAAAAGACGTATTGTACCGCCTTCTATCTCCCAGCCCTGGCGAATCTTGGGCAAGCCGGAACCGGCGCGTTCACCGAGATTGATCATCAAAAACATCTGGTGCAGCGTTCGATTGCGGCAATCACTTTCCCCACCGCGCAGGGCCTGTTCTGGAGGCA